>CAUWFE010000016.1:0-29706 GCA_963558185.1 uncultured Clostridia bacterium | reverse complement strand
CATCTTGTGTTTTTGTATTTGCCCATTTATTTTGTTTGTAATTATACCAACTATTATCATTCCAGTCTGTATCTACTATTTGCCCTTTTTCGCTATCTGTTGGTTCTACAAATTTTATTGGACTCATTCCATCTATTTGTTTTGGTGCATTCGGTTTTTCTTCTGTTATTTGTTCTGGCTGTTCTGAATTTCCATTTCCGTTTAATATTTTATCAATTTCAGCTGACATACTATTAAATCCTTTTTGGGTATTTACTTCTGCCTCTGCCATTGAATTTGCACCTTTTTTAGCTTGCTCCAATATTCCGTTATTTCCTAATACCATTGAAATACTTACACCTGCTAAAATGATTAGTATTACTATAGTTACTACTAATGCTATTAATGTTACACCTTTTTGCTTTTTTATTGATTTGCACATCATTTTCCTATCTCCTCGTTATATTTTGCTATTTTGTAGCTAATTTTATACACCTTAAATTATATATTATTCTATTATTTAATACAATTACATTTTGGTTACATTTGTATTTCAATTTTATTACATTTTTAACACATATGTAAAATTATTTAGAAAATTTATATTTACTTTGAATACTATAATTTAAAGCAAAAAATAAATAGTAGAATTAATATATCAATTTTAATTCTACTATTTATATAATACAGTTAAGTTTCCTTAATTATATTCACAAAACAAATTACATATATCGAAAAATTATCTTCGTAGTTGAACAAAACTCTTAAAGTTATTGTGCAACAATATTATAAATTTTGTTTTTAACATAAATCTCTTTGCGAATTGTTTTTCCAGTTAGATTTCTACATATTGTGTCATTATTGTGGATAAGTTCCTTAATATATTCTTCAGAAGAGTCTTTAGGAACCAAAATAGTGGTTTTTACTTTCCCATTAATTTGAATAGGTAAGTTAATAGTATTATCTACAACTTTTGTTTCATCATAAGATGGCCAAGTTTCATAAGTGATAGTATTATTATGTCCTAATCTACTCCATAATTCTTCTGTAATATGAGGAGCAACAGGATTTAACAATTTTAAAAATCCTTCAGCATATTCTGTTGGGAAAACATCTTCTTTATATACACTATTAATAAATATCATCATTTGACTAATAGCAGTATTAAAATACATATTTTCAAAATCAGATGTTACCTTTTTTACTGTCATATTATATACTTTTTCAAGGTTAGTATTAGGTTTATCCTGAATTTTATCAGTTTCTACATATAGTCTCCATACACGTTCTAAAAATCTCTTAGCACCATCAATTCCATTAGTGTCCCAAGGTTTAGCACTATCAATAGGTCCCATAAACATTTCATATAATCTCAAAGAATCTGCACCATGGCTATGAACAATATCATCAGGATTTATAACATTACCCTTAGATTTACTCATTTTTTCTCCATTAGAACCTAAAATCATACCTTGATGACGTAAAGCATAAAAAGGTTCTTTTACAGGAACAATACCTTTGTTATATAAATAATTGTTCCAGAATCGAGAATATAATAAATGACCAACAGCGTGCTCAGGACCACCCATATATAAATCAACAGGAAGCCAATGCTCCATTAACTTTTTATCAGCTAATTCATTATCATTATGAGGATCAATGTAACGTATAAAATACCAACTAGAACCAGCAGAGCCAGGCATAGTACTTGTTTCTCTTTTTGCAGGTTTGCCATCTTTAGTAGTTGTATTTACCCAGTCAGTAGCTCTATCTAAAGGAGAGGCACCAGATTTTGAAGGGCTATAATCTTCTAGCTCAGGCAAAGTAAGAGGTAAATCAGAATCATCTAGTGCAATTACTTTATCATCTACAAATTCAACAGGTATAGGCTCACCCCAGTAACGTTGACGTGCAAAAATCCACTCTCTAATTTTATAATTTACTTTGCTTTTTCCAATATTGTTTTCTTCTAACCATGAGATTATTTTAGTCATGGCATCTTGTTTGTTTAAACCATTTAAAAAGTCAGAATTAATGTGTGGACCATCACCAGTAAAAGCTTCATTAGCAACATCTCCACCATCTAATACAGGAATAATCTTTAAATTAAATTTTTTAGCAAAAGCATAATCACGTTCATCATGTGCAGGAACAGCCATAATAGCACCAGTACCATAACTTGCTAAAACATAATCAGAAATCCAAATAGGTATACGTTTTTTATTTACAGGGTTAATTGCATAACTTCCTGTAAATACACCAGTTTTTTCTTTATTTAATTCAGTTCTTTCTAAATCAGACTTTGAAGCAGCAAAAGCAATGTATTTATCAATTTCTTCTTTATATTCAGGTGTAGTTATTTTTGAAACTAAAGCATTTTCAGGTGATAATACACAATAAGTTGCTCCAAATAGGGTATCAGGTCTTGTAGTAAATACAGTAAAAGATAAGTCTTCGAAACCATCAATACCAAAAATTACTTCTGCACCTGTAGATTTTCCAATCCAATTTCTTTGAATTTCTTTTGTAGATTCTGGCCAGTCAAGCTTTTCTAAGCCTTCTAATAAAGTTTCAGCATATTTTGGAATATCTAATACCCATTGTTTCATATTCTTACGAACAACAGGGAAACCTCCTCTTTCAGATTTTCCATCAATAACTTCGTCATTTGATAAAACTGTGCCTAATTCTTCACACCAATTAACAGGCATATCTACTAATTTAGCAAGTCCATCTTCAAATAATCTTTTAAAAATCCATTGTGTCCAATGATAAAAATTAGGGTCTGCTGTAGAAATTTCTCTATCCCAATCAAAAGAAAGACCTAACATTTTTAACTGCTTTTTAAAAGTAGCAATATTTTCTTTAGTAAATTTCCCAGGGTGATTACCAGTTTTAATAGCATATTGTTCAGCAGGAAGTCCAAATGCATCCCAACCCATAGGATGCAAAACATTGTAACCTTGCATTCTTTTCATTCTTGCCATAATATCTGTAGCAGTGTATCCTTCAGGATGACCAACATGTAATCCTTGACCAGAAGGATATGGAAACATATCTAAAGCATAATATTTAGGTTTAGAAAAGTCCCATACATCTGTTGCAAAAGTTTTATTTTCATCCCAGTATTTTTGCCATTTTTGTTCTATCTCATTAAATTCGTATGACATAATATCAGTCCTTTCATATCTTTTTAACTAGCCAAGATTATACTACAAAAAGCCTAAGTATTCAATAAAAATTAAAAAAAGTGTCGATAAAATCGTTACTAGTTAATCGTTTCTGTAAATTAATGCAAGAAATGCCTTGGAATATAAACTTTCTTAAGTTTATTACGAAATTTAAGAAATTCTAATTTATTTTATGGCACCCTTCCGCTAAAAGTGAACTCTTTCCATAAAATGTCATAGAATTTCTAAAATTTCTCCATAAACACTCGTCATTTTATTCAAAGCTTATATTCCAAGGCATTTTAGCAAAAAATCATTAAATAGTAACGTAAAATCCTAAAAAAAAGCATTGATTTTTAAAATAATATAGTATATGATAAATTCAAAAGTTGTAATAGCTATAATTTAAATAAAATATGTAGCTTATACAACATAAAAAATCAGGAGGTAATTTATGGATAATTACAGTGAAGAGGAAAAGCAAAAAGTAAAGCACATGATTGATGAATTAGTTGAAAAGGCTAAAATTGCATCAAAAGAGTATTTAAAATTAGACCAAAACACAGTAAATCAAATTGTTAAACAAATGTCTATGGCAGGTTTAGAAAATCATATGAAACTTGCTAAAATGGCAGTAGAAGAAACTGGAAGAGGAATATATGAAGATAAAATAACTAAAAATATGTTTGCAACAGAATATATATATCATAGTATAAAATATGCTAAAACAGTAGGAATAGTAGATGAAAATGAAGAAGAAGGATATACAGAAATTGCAGAACCAGTAGGAATAATAGCAGGAGTTACACCTGTTACAAACCCTACATCAACAACAATGTTTAAATCAATGATAGCAGCAAAAACAAGAAATGTAATTATATTTGGATTTCATCCATCTGCACAAAAATGTAGTGTAGAAGCAGCAAAAATAGTAAAAGAAGCTGCAATAAAAGCAGGTGCACCTGAAAATTGTATTTTGTGGATAGAAGAGCCATCAGTACTTGCAACAAATATGCTTATGAATCATCCAGATGTAAATTTAATACTAGCAACAGGTGGAAAAGGAATGGTGCAAGCAGCATATTCTTGTGGAAAGCCAGCTTTAGGAGTAGGACCGGGAAATGTACCATGCTATATAGATAAAACAGCAAAATTAAAAACTTCTGTAAACGATTTAGTATTATCAAAATCATTTGATAATGGAATGATATGTGCTTCTGAACAGTCAGTTATTGTAGATGAAGAAATACATGGAGAATTTGAACAATTAATGAAAAAAGCAGGTTGCTATTTTTTATCAGAAGAAGAAACACAAAAATTAAGAGAAAAAATGTTTATAAAAGAAAAAGGGGAAACATTAAATAGCAGTATAGTTGGTAAAAGCCCATATGAAATAGCAGCACTTGCTGAAATAGAAGTTCCAAAAGAAACAAAAGTATTAGTATTACATGAAAATGGAGTAGGAATAGAATATCCATTTTCAAAAGAAAAATTAAGCCCTGTACTTGCATATTATATTGTAAAAGATTCAGAAGAAGGCATAAATTTAGCAGAAAAATTAATAGAGTTTGGAGGAATGGGGCATTCAGCAGTTATTCATTCAGAAGACGAAAATACAATTTTAAAATTTTCAGAAAGAGTAAAAGTTGGAAGAATTATAGTAAATTCACCATCTACACATGGTGCTATAGGTGATATATATAATACAAATATGCCATCTTTAACATTAGGATGTGGAACATTTGGTGGAAACTCAACAACAGCTAATGTTTCATCTGTTAACTTGATTAATATAAAAAAAGTAGCAAAGAGGAGAGTTAATATGCAATGGTTTAAAGTTCCTAATAAAATATATTTTGAAGCAGGTTCAATAGCGTATTTAGAAAAAATGCCAGATATAACAAGAGCATTTATTGTTACAGATAAATCTATGAAAGATTTAGGATATGTAGACAAAATTTTATATCACTTAAGAAAAAGAAATGAATATGTACATTCACAAATATTCTCAGAAGTAGAATCAGATCCATCATTTGATACAATAAAAAAAGGTGTAGAAATGATGAATCAATTTAAACCAGATGTTATAATCGCATTAGGAGGAGGAAGTCCTATTGATGCTGCAAAAGGAATGTGGTTATTCTATGAACACCCAGATGCCGATGTAGAAGGGTTAAAATTGAAATTTATGGATATACGTAAACGTACATATAAATTTCCAAAATTAGGAGAAAAAGCAAAAATGGTTGCAATACCAACAACTTCAGGAACTGGTTCAGAAGTAACATCATTTGCAGTTATTACAGATAAAAATTTAAGTAAAAAATATCCACTTGCAGATTATGAATTAACACCAGATGTAGCAATAGTGGATCCAGATTTAGTAATGAGCTTACCAAAATCTATTACAGCAGATACAGGTATGGACGTATTAACACATGCAATTGAAGCATATGTATCAAATATGGCATCTGATTATACAGATGGATTAGCAGAAAAAGCAGTAGAACTAGTATTTAAAAACTTAAGAACAGCATGGAATGATGGAAGCAATAAATATGCAAGAGAAAAAATGCACAATGCAAGTACAATTGCTGGTATGGCATTTACAAATGCATTTTTAGGAATTAATCACTCTTTAGCTCATAAAATAGGTGCAGAATTCCATTTACCACATGGAAGAATAAATGCAATTTTATTACCATATGTTATAAAATATAATGCATCAAAACCAACAAAATTTGTATCTTTTCCAAAATATGAATATTTTATAGCAGACCAAAAGTATGCAGAATTAGCTAAAAAAATGAATTTTAAAGCAGATACAGTAGAAGAGGGGATAGAATCTTTAATAACAGAAATTCAAAAATTAAATGCTGACTTAAATATTCCAAAAAGCTTTAAAGAAGCAGGAATTGATGAAGAAGAATTTATGGCAAAAGTAGATATGTTAGCAGATAGAGCGTTTGAAGACCAATGTACAACAGCAAATCCTCGTTTGCCACTTGTAACTGAATTAAAACAAATATTAATAGATAGTTATTACGGAGAATAAAAAAAGTTGACATAACAATATAAAAGAGATATAATAATAATATTGCAAAAAGCAATTAGTAAAAAAAGTAGGAGGGTATGCATGGTAATGCGGTACAACGAAAGTAGAATGGTAGTTTCAAAATTAAACGACCACATAATTATGTCTGGTTTAAGTTATGAAAACTTAAAAAGTTTTATTGAAGCAAAATTATCAGCTAGATGCTTCAAATTAAACAGAAAGGGAATAACTAAGCAAAAAGAAAACGATTACTTTGAAAAAATGCTAACTAAGCGAAAAATTGATACTGCTGAAATGGAAAAAATGCTTGATTTTAACAAATGGCTTATTGCAGAAAATTTGGAGGAAATGTTTACAGCATTTTCATACAAATTAGAATTTCAAGCTGCTATACGGCACACTAAAAGTGATCCAGAAGATGTAGAAGAAATGATTAACAAAGTACTATATCTTCTTGGAATTTCATTTAAAGAAAATAAGGAAGCTTTAAGATTTGTTATACATGTATTAAGTAAAAAGATTATTCTTTCAAAGGCCCTTAAAGACTTGGACTGGGAGTATGATCAAATTAAGCACAATGTTTCCAAAAAGTACAATTTAAATTCAGCAGAGGTAGAAGAAGAAATTGAAAAGGTAATAAAAGAAGAACTGAAACCAGATAACTTTTTGGGTATACCCAAAGATATAACTGTTAATGAATTTTTTACAGTTATAGAAAAACATATTTTAAATTATTAAATGAATGAGAGCTTCCGATAAAAAGGAAGCTTTCATTTTACATTTTATTGAAAAATGTTGAAAAATCATATATAATATATATACTTTAGCAAAATATATCGTAAAGTTTTATTCATAAAACCATTATAAAGGCATATATTAAATAATAGAAATAAAAAGGGGGAATGGTTTTATGGAATATACGAAAGATGTAACTTATAGTATTTTGTATACAGATAGTAAAAAGAAAAAATCAAGAGGGAATGTGATTTTTTTAGCAACAACAATTACTTTATTATTTATTTTATCAGGAGTAGACTTTATACTATTATCTAATTTTATACAAATACTAAAAATATGTTAAATAGATATAATTAAAAGGAGAATAAGTAATACAATGAAAATTGCAAATGAATGGAAAGATTATGAAATAATAGACATGGCAAATGGTGAAAAATTAGAAAGATGGAAAGATGTGATATTAGTTAGACCAGATCCACAAATTATATGGAAGGACAAGTCTTTTCCAAGCAAATGGAAAGATATTAATGCACGATATAAAAGAAGTAGTACAGGGGGTGGAAGCTGGGAATATAAAAAGAATGTTCCAAAAGCATGGCAAATTAAATATAAAAATCTAATATTTAATATTAAACCTATGGGATTTAAACATACAGGTTTATTTCCTGAGCAAGCTGTTAATTGGGACTGGATGATAAGTAAAATAAAAAATTCTAATAGAGAAATAAAAGTACTAAATTTATTTGCATATACAGGAGGGGCAACTGTAGCATGTTTATCAGCAGGAGCACAAGTTTGCCATGTAGATAGTTCAAAAGGAATGGTTGCATGGGCAAAAGAAAATGTAAGTTCCTCTAAATTACAAGATAAAAGAGTAAGATATATAGTAGATGATGTTATAAAATTTGTAAATAGAGAAATAAGAAGAGGCAATACATATGATGCAATTATAATGGATCCACCATCTTATGGTAGAGGAACAAATGGAGAAGTGTGGAAATTTGAAGAAAATATCTGTGAATTAGTAGAAATTTGTACAAAAGTATTATCAGATAAGCCATTATTTTTCCTAATTAATTCATATACAACTGGAATTTCAAGTAAAGTATTAGAAAATTTATTGCAATTAAATATAAGTAAAAAATATGGTGGAAAAGTAGAAAGTGGAGAAATAGGGTTGCCAATGACAAACTCTAAATTAATACTTCCTTGCGGAATTTATGGAAGATGGGAGAATTAAATGCAACAATTAAATGTTATTTATGAAGACAATCATATTATAGTAGTAGAAAAAATAGTAAATGTACCATCACAGGCAGATAAAACAGAAGATATAGATATGCTTACAATTATAAAACAATATTTAATAAAAAAGTATAATAAACCAGGAGATGCTTATGTTGGTTTAGTACATAGGTTAGATAGACCTGTTGGAGGTGTTATGGTATTTGCAAAAACATCAAAAGCAGCAAGTAGACTGAGTGAGCAAGTTAGAAATAAAACTTTTAAAAAGAAATATTTAGTAATAGTAAATGGAAAAATGCCTAAGCAAAAGGGAATATTAAAAGATTATTTATTAAAAAATGAAAAGAAAAATATAAGTAAAGTAGTAAACAGTAATACAAAAAATGCTAAATTAGCAGAACTAGATTATGAAGTGCTAAAATATGATGATAAACTTAATTTATCAGTATTAAAAATTAATTTACATACAGGTAGACATCATCAAATACGAGTACAATTATCCAGTAGAGACCATAGTATATATGGAGACCAAAAATATGGAGGAAGAGGCCATGGAAAGCAAATTTGCTTATGGGCATATTCTTTGAGCATAGAGCATCCAATTACTAAAAAAGAAATGACTTTTAAATTATTACCAAAAGAAGAAGGCAGTTGGAAAATTTTAGAGGATATCCAAAAATAAATATTATGTTAATTTTATGAAATAGCCAAAAACGTATATGAAAATAAAAAAATAAATTTTCATATACGTTTTTGCACGTTTCATAAACAAAATGAAAAAAATAGAAAAAAAGATGTATAATAAAGAAAGATTAAGAAAGGGCAAGTTATGATAGAAAAATTTTGTGAATATTTAGTAAATAAAATGAAAAAACAAAATCCAAAAATAACAAATGAAGAAGCAGAAGTTATACTATATGGAGTACAATTAATTATAGGAGAAATTCCTAAAGTTATATTACTTTTTATAGTAGGTATTTTACTAGGATTTTGGTGGCAAACTTTTGCAGCATTTTTATTAATATTACCATATAGATGTGTAACTGGAGGTTTTCATTTAAAAACACATTTAGGATGCATAATATGTACAAATTTATTTTACTGTGGTAATGCAATTTTAAGTACATACTTTACATTTTCAAATATATATGAAAAATATGTAGCAATAGCAGTAATTGCAATTTTATCTATAATATGTATAACTAAATATGCACCAGCAGATACAGTAAATGTACCAATCTTAACTAAAAAAGAAAGAAGGAATAAAAAGATAGCATCATATATTATATTAGCAATTAATTTATTATGTGCTGTTTTAATTCCAAATACAATAATATCTAATATATTAATTTTTGGAACTTTAATACAAACATGTTCTATTACAAGAATTGCGTATAAAATTACTAAAAATGAATATGGATATGAAGTATATAAAAATGCAGAGCAAGAAAGCATTGCAATATAACCAAGTTAATAATTTTGTAATACCGGCCGGTTTACAATATATTATATACAATAATCATAGGAGGAATAAAAAATGTTAAAAATGTTAAGAAAAATGGCAGAAAAATATGCAAAAGCTACAAATACAGCATGCTTTTTTTCTGGTTTAATTCACCAACCTAAAATGCCAGCATCTTTAATAAAAAAAGATTAATAAATAATGACAAAACTTACAAATATCCTTAAAAATCAGATAGCATAAATACTATCTGATTTTTTTACATATATAATTTTAATAAAATATTTCTAATTGTTGTCTAAAAAATGGTTCATTTATAGTTGTAAATAAATTTAAATTATTGTGTTTTGTTAAAATTTTTCTAACTTCCCATAAACCTAATCCAGTATTACCAGGTTTTGAAGAAACACCTTTTTGAAAAATATTATCAGTATTTACTTCTTTATTTGTATAAGTATTTTCAATAATAAGTACTTGCATATTTCTGTTATCTGCTTTACGTATACATATATTAATTATTTTTTCATCACATTCTTTTGCAGCTTCAATAGCATTATCCATTAAAATTCCAAAAATTCTAGTAAATTCATAAATATCCATATGTATAGAGTTTAAATCTATAAAAATTTCTAAATTGATTTTTATACCTAATTTATTTGCACGATGATATTTAGAAGCTAAAACATTATATATTGCATGATTATTAATAATATTAGGGTCTAATGTAGCTAAATTATCTAATAATTTATAATCTATTAATAATTGATGATAATAAGTTTGTAAACCAGAAATATCACCTACTGAAATATATCCACCCATACTATTTAAAATATTACCAAAATCATGTTTGAAACCACGAATGTCATCATATAATATTTGTAAAGACTGTTTAGATAATTGTTCATGTTCTAAATTTTCAGCAGTAATAGATAATTGAGTAGTACTTATAAAACTTATTACAGATATCACAAAATATGCAATTAAAATTATAATATTAACAATATTTATTATCATAGAATTTACATCTGTAAAGTAAAATATTAAAACAAATTGAAACGCTATAATTATTGAAGCTAATATTAAATTAATAAATAATAATTTTTTCGTATGTTTATCTAATGAACCTAGATAGCTTAATGAAAAATTATGTTTTTTAATAATTTTGTAAAGAACATAAATACAACCATAAACACATGAAGCTACAATAACCCTATATAAAGGAGTATACATTAAACTAGTAAAAAGTGTATTAGTAAATATATAAATAATATTACTAATAATCAATTCTAAAATTAAGCTACAAGCAAAAACAATAATTTCTGAAATACATGCCTTTAAAATGCTAGTTTTAAATATAAAATAAATACAAAAAGGTAAAGTTAGCATATTTAAAATAGTAGCATATGGATCAGGAACAAAGGTTCTTGATATAAAACATAATACAGTCATTGTGATAAGATAAATACTTTTTTGCTTTTTAGTAACTTTTATATCTAAAAAAGTAGTTAAAAGTAGCATATATATAAGAATGTCAATAAATAAAAAAGGTATACTGATAATAATTATCATCAACTGATTTGGTTCTGACAATGCAGTTATAATATTTTCAAAAATTTCCATAATTAATTAAAAACCTCCATAAAATAATTTTTATATTTAGGTCCTATAAAGCACCTTTCATTAGGTTGACCATCAAAAAGAATGAGATTATCTTTAGCAGAAACATAAGAAATACGTTTTGTATTTACCATATAAGACTTGTGACAACGTACAAAATTTTTAGATAAATTTTCTTGTAATTTTTTAAAAGAAGTATATACCTTGTACTCTCTATTTTCAGCATAGAAAGTTAATTGCATACCTTCTTTTTTAATAAAATAAACACTATTTTCGCTTATTATAGTAGAATTGTTATTTAAACGAATATATGATGGCTTTTTATAAGAACAGCGAATATCATCTAATAATCTAACAATTGTATCGTTTAGTCTTTCTTGAGTAATTGGCTTTGGAATAAAATCAAAAGTTTTACATTTATAAGCCATTAAAATATATTCTAAATGAGCACTAGTAAATATTATATAAATATCTTTATTATGCTTACGAATTTTTTCTGCTAAATCTAATCCAGAAATACCAGATTTTAAATCAATATCTAAAAAAAGTACATGTGCATTGTTGGAGGATAAATAATCTAAAACTTGCTGAGGAGTTGTAGCTAATAAATCTATTTTTGCATCTAAATCATGCTTAAGAAAAAGAGACTTTAACATGGTTGAAAGCCTATTTAAAATAATATTATTATCATCACATAAAACAAAACTTAACATTTGTATCCCCCTAAATATATGAAACAAAATTAACATATACATTAAAAACTTTTCTAAAATTTTCCAGCTATGTTAAATCATAATTCAAAAAATCTATATTGTCAAGGGAAAAATTAAAAATTAAAATATAAAATGTCGAAACATGTAGAACAATTGATACTGTAAGAAGTTATGAATATGCAATTTTAAATATAATTTGAAAATAACAAGGTAATAAAAAGTATACAACAAGTTGTTATAAAAATATTTACCATAAAATAGAAAATTATCAAAAGGAATAAATTAATTATATATTTCATAAACTACAATAAATAATAAATAGAAGGAGACCAGCTATGAAAAAGAAATATATAATAATTATTATAAGTATAGTTGCAAGTTTGATGTTAATTGACTACATATTTTTTAATAATTCAAAAGTACAACAAACTTCGTCAATAATATTAGAAGAAAAGAGTAACCAAAAAATAGAATGGGGAATAAAAAGAAATAATAATCATGAACAACCAGATTTAGGCGCAAAGAACAAAAAAATAATAGATGAAAATAATGGAATAGCAATGGGAAACAAAGATTCAAAAAATGTATATTTAACATTTGATGAGGGATATGAAGCAGGCTATACAGAGCAGATTTTAAAAACATTAAAAGAAAATAATGTAAAAGCTACCTTTTTTATTACGGCACACTATGTAAATACAAATCCAGATATTGTAGAGAAATTGATAAAAGATGGGCATACAATTCGGAAATCATACAGTAAACCATAAAAGTATGCCAAGTCTTTCGTTAGAACAAATAAAATCAGAAGTTATGAATTTGCACACAGCAATATATGATAAATTTGGATATGAAATGAAATATATTAGACCCCCTAAAGGAGAATATAGTGAAAAAACAGTAGCGTATTGTAATACACTAGGATATACAACTGTTATGTGGTCATTTGCATATGATGATTGGAACGAAAATGGGCAAAAAGGTGAAGAATATGCTAAAAAGAAAATATTAGATAATATACATAATGGAGCAGTTATTTTATTACATGGAAACTCAAAAGATAATACACATGTTTTAGATACATGTATAAAAGAAATAAAAAATAAAGGTTATCAATTTAAAAGTTTAGATGAATTTGAAAGGTAGAAAGGGTATGTCTATGAAAGAAAAAAGAAAAAAGCAAAGTAAATTAGATAGACTTTTGGAAATTCCAGAAGAAATATCTAGCTTAGAACCTAGAGTAACTATAATGGGATTTAAAAAAATGGTAGTAGAAAATTTTAAGAGTGTATTAGAATATCAAGAATTTTATATCAGATTAAATACATATGTGGGAATTTTAAATATAAATGGCTTTAATTTAAAATTAGGAGAAATGACAAAAGAAGATATAACCATAACAGGTAAAATAGAAAGCATAGACTTTGAAGAATCACAAAGTAATGAACAGTAGCTAAAAAATAGGAGGAGAATATGTTACATCAAATTTTATATAATAAGGTACACGGCTATGTAAATATTCAAGTTGAAGGATATTTTATAGAAAAATTTATAAATATTTGTATCAGCAAAAAAATTTTATTATGGAATATAAAAAAAGATAAAAACAATTTATTATATGCAAATATAAGTATACAAGATTTTAAAAGAATTTCTAAAATAGCAAAACAAACAAAATGTAGAGTGAAAATTAAAAGTAAAAAAGGTCTACCATTTTGGTTACATAAATATAAAAAAAGAAAGATATTTGCTATTTTTTTATGCATTATATTTGTAGCTATATGGTCACTTTCTAATTTTATATGGAATATTCAAATTGAAGGGAATGTAAACATTTCAAATGAGGAAATACAAGAACTTGTGCAAAAAGAAGGAATAAAAATAGGAAAATTAAAATCAGAAATAAAAACAAAAAGCATTATAAATAAAATGAGATTAGAAAGAGATGATTTGGCATGGGTAGGTATTGAGATAAAAGGAACAAATGCCATAATAAAAGTAGTAGAAGCAGATAAAAAGCCGGAGATTATAAATGAAGACGAATATTGCAACATAGTGGCAAATAAAGAAGGAGTAATAGTAAAAGTAAATGCATTAAATGGAACATCATTAGTAAAAGAAGGAGATGTTGTAAAACAAGGAACAGTTTTAATCGGAGGTTTTTTAGAAGGAAAGTATACAGGAACTAGATATGTACATGCAAATGGAGAAATAAAAGCAAAGGTGTGGTATACAGTAAAAAAGAAAGTACAACTAAAAGAAAGTAAAAAAACATATACAAATTCAGAAGAAAATTTTTATTCAATTAAAGTAAATAATTTTAAAATAAATTTAGGTAAAACCCTTTCAAAATTTCAAAAATATGATACAATAGTACAAAATGAAAAATTGAAATTATTTTCAGATTTTTATATACCAATAGATATAGTAAAAACAACAAATAAAGAATATATAGAAGAAAATATAAAATATACAATAGAACAAACAAAGCAAAAAGCAGTAGAAGAGGCAAAAAAAGAATTAGATGAACAAACAAAAGAAAAAGAAATAATTAATACATATATTAACTATAAAGAATCTACAAATGAAGTAGAAGCAGAGGTAATATATGAAGTACTAGAAGAAATCGGGACTAAAGAAAAAATTGTATTTTGAAAGGAATGATGAACAGTGGAAGAAAGAAGCCTTAGAGTTTATGCAGATAAAACATTTTTTACAAAAATAACAAGCACATTATCAAAAATGTTAATTCCAACTAAAATAGGAATTAATGGTATGTTAATATCTATAAAAAGAAACAATTTACTAAAAGCATATGAAAATTATGAAAAAGATAAAGAAAATTCAGAAAAAAAAGAAGAAATTGAAAAAAAATATGAAGACATGTATAGTTTATACTTAGAATCAATAGATAAACATATAATGGACTCTATATATAAAAAAGTAAAAAATGATACTGCTTCAGATTTTGAAAAAGATGCACTTGCAAAATATTATGAAGTAATACATATTAAAGAAAATGAATATTTAGAATATAAATATATAAAGCAAAAATATTTATTAAACTTAGACTATGAAACAGTAAAAAATTTAGATAAACCAAAACTTTTAGAAAGATATAAAAAATTGTATCTTTCTAAGGTAGAAAGTCTATATAAAGGTTTATTAAAGCACTATTCTGTAAAATTAGCAGATAATTTAAGCTATCAAGATAAAGATATGATATATGAAAAAATATTTATTACTCTTGAAGAATATATAGTAAATATTCTTCCACTAAAAATGGAGCAAGATAAAGAAAATACCATGTATAAAGAAATCTTATCAGAATATGATAAATTTGAATCATTCACAGTAGGAAAATTAGATCAAAATGACGGAATTGAAAAGAAAATGCTATTACTTGCAATTAGTAGAAAACTATTTACTCATAGTTTGCCACTAATTGTAGCAGAACAATGTTATATTAAATTATTAAAAGATACAAGAAGCTTAATAGTAGATACAAAAGTAGCTAGAAAGAAGGAAAAAGCATATAGTTTGTTGATTCGTCTAATAGATGATTATAACATTAAATTATTATCTACTAAAATTTATTGGGATAGACCTAGAGATAGAGATGAATATCAAGAATTTTGGAATCAATATAAAGAAATAGAAAAATTGAAAGAAAAAGATTACATACAATATCGTACTAAAAAAGAAATTTTATTTGTAAAAGCAGACTTACAAAAAATTCGTAAAAATGAAAACAAATACTATAAAATAATTCAATTTTATAAAGCAAAATTAGTAGAATTAGGTGCTATGAGAGAAATAAAAAATTCTTACATATCTGATAAAAATTACAAAGGAAAAGTACAATTAGAAAAAATTTTAGAAAGATAGGAAATGGCAATGCAAGAAGTAGAAATAAATTTTGAAGGAATTGAAGAAAATAAATCATATTGTGCCTTAATAGAGAACACAGTAAAAACTTGTTTTCAAGAAGAAAATATTTCAAATTTAAACTTTTATATGAGCATAACATTAACAACACCAGAAAATATTAGAACATATAATAACAAATATAGAAATATAGATAAGGAAACTGATGTGCTTTCTTTTCCTATGTTTGAAAAAAATGAATTAGAAGAAATAGTAAAAGCTAAAAAGAAAAATATAATTAAAGAAGTATTAGGAGATTGCATTATATCAGTGCAAAGAGTAGAAGAACAAGCCCAGGAATATGGCCATAGTTTTGAAAGAGAGTTATCATATATGGTAGTTCATAGCTTTTATCATTTGATGGGATATGACCACATGGAAGAAGAAGAAAAAAAAGAAATGAGAAAAAAAGAAGAATCTGTACTTATAAAGTTAGGACAAACTAGAAACTCTTAAAAACAAAATGAAAGGACACAATTAGTTATGCAAGAAAATAAACAGTTTAAAAATAAAAACTTTATAGAAGCGTGGAAAAAAGCATTTGCAGGAATTTTGTATGCAATAAAAAGCCAGAGAAATGTGAAAATACAACTAGTAATTGCAATTATTGTTATAATTTCAGGAATAATAATAAAATTTACAATTACAGAATGGATTGCAATAATTATTGTAACTATGTTAGTTATTATAACAGAGGTAATTAACACAGCTATAGAAGAAACTGTAAATTTATGTACAAAAGAATATCACCCTATTGCAAAAATAGCAAAAGATACATCAGCAGGAGCAGTTGTATTAGCAGCTTTAACAGCTGTTATAGTAGCAATATTGATACTAATAGGTAGATTAATGTAGTAAAAAAGTTGAAAAATAATTATAATTTTTTAACTAAAATTGTGCATTTAGAAAGGAATTAAGTAAAAAATGAAAAAATCAAAAGGAATAGTTATTTTAGTTATTATTTTAATTGCACTAATTATTATAGCAGGAGTATTATTGTTCTTTAAAATTACAGGAACTCAAATGAAAAATGAAGATTTACAATATGAAATGCAAGCACAAACAAATACCCAAGAAGATGCACCAGAAATTGTAGAAATGAAAGAACCACAAATATTTAAAGGTACTGATAGACCAATAGCTGTAATGATAGACAACCATGAAGGAGCACTCCCACAAGGTGGATTAAATGATGCATACTTAGTATATGAAATTATAGTAGAAGGTGGAGAATCTAGGTTAATGGCATTATTTAAAGGAAAAGACGTAGAAAAAATAGGTCCAGTAAGAAGTGCAAGACATTATTTTTTAGATTATGCTTTAGAAAATGATGCAGTATATGTTCACTTTGGAGAGAGCCCACAAGCAAAAAAAGATATTAAAAATTTAGGTGTAGATGCCATAAATGGTATTTATGAAAGTTCAGAAGCATTTTGGAGAACAAAAGATAAACGTGCTCCACATAATGTGGCAACTAGTATAGAACAAATAAAGAAAATAGCAGAGGCGAATAAATATACATTAAAATCTACAAATAAAAGTGTATTAAATTATAGTGTCAATTCAGTAGATTTAGGGGAAACTGCTAAAAATGCTAACAAAGTAGTAATACCATATTGTGACTGGAACGAAGTAACATATACATATAATGTAGAAGAAAAAAGATATTATAGAAATTCAAAGGGTGTAGATGAAACAGACTGGACAACAGGAGAGCCTGTTACTACAAAAAATATAATTATACAAAAAGCTAAAAACACAACATTAAATGATGGGGAAAATAAAGGAAGGCAAAACTTACATAATATACAGGTATTAGAAGGATACTATATAACAGAAGGTAAAGCAATTGAAATTACTTGTGAAAAAACAAGCAGGTCATCTAAAACAATATATAAAGATTTAGAAGGTAATGAAATAGAAGTAAATGATGGTAATACATTCATACAAATTTGCCCAATAGATGCTAAAATTGAGATTTTAGGAGAAGAAACAATAGAAGAGTAATCAAAATAACAAATTGAGAATATATAATAATATTTCTTAATTTGTTATTTTTTCTGAAATGTTACTATTCACAGTCTATAAATAATATTAATAAGAATGTATATATATTAATATTTCATAAGTTTCTTTGGTTCAATACGTGCATTAGACTTTCTAAATCTAAAAGGAATGAGCCTCTCGGAATTTCCGCTTCCTCATTCCTTTTAGATAAAGAAACTCTTACAAGCACTTCTATCACAATCGAAATTTAATCAATATTAATATATATACATTCTATAGAATAATTTGTAGCTGTGAATTGTAACTATGAAATATGTAAATTGGAAAAGTAAAAAAATTTTTATTGCAAAAATTTTTTATAAATGTTAAAATATAATTATAAAAGGAGGAATATATATGGGATTTATTATTTTTATTATTTTATTAATTGTTATTTTAGTACTATGTATAAAAATCGTACCACAAGCTAACTGTTATGTAATTGAATTTTTAGGAAGTTATCAAACTACATGGCAAAATGGTTTGCATTTTCAAATACCAGTATTACAAAGAATAGCAAAAAAAGTTTCTTTAAAAGAACAAGTGGCAGATTTTCCACCACAACCAGTAATTACAAAAGATAATGTTACTATGCAAATAGATACAGTTGTGTATTTTAAAATTTTTGATGCAAAATTATTTACATATGGAGTAGAAAATCCAATAATGGCATTAGAAAATTTAACAGCTACAACATTAAGAAATTTAATAGGTGACTTAGAATTAGACCAGACTTTAACTTCAAGAGATATAATTAACAATAAAATGAGAGATATTATAGATGCAGCAACAGATGCATGGGGAATTAAAGTTAATCGTATAGAACTTAAAAATATAATACCACCAAAAGAAATACAACAAGCAATGGAAAAACAAATGAAAGCTGAACGTGAAAAGAGACAAACTTTATTAGAGGCAGAAGCACATAAAGAATCTGTAGTAGCTAGAGCAGAAGGAGATAAACAAGCTAAAATATTAGAAGCAGAAGCAGAAAGAGATGCTCAAATTGCTTTAGCAAAAGGTAAAGCAGAGTCGATTCGTTTAGTATATGAAGCAGAAGCAAAAGGTTTGGAAACTTTAAAATCTGCAAAGATAGATGATAGTGTTGTAACATTAAAGAAATTAGATGCATTAAAAGCAGTAGGGGAAGGAAGAGCAACAAAAATATTCATACCAACAGAACTAACAACAACAGCTACAACTTTAGGAATAGCAGCAGAAATGCTAGGAACAAAAGCTTCAATGCCAGTTGATAATTCACCAAAAGTTGAAATTAAGATGCCAGAAGTAGATGAATGTTGTGATAAATAATTAAACATAATATAAACTATAAAAAGTGACCTTTTTTAGGTCACTTTTTTGAAAATAAAAGGGGATGTTTTTCTAATTTAGCTAGTAAATAGAAGGGTATGTCTATTTACTGAACTGTATATAATATATCAATGTTTTTTGTCCTTTTTGTGAACTAATAGTGTAACTTTAAAGAAATATTTTAGTCAGCTTGCTCTTGTAATGTAAGAGTTATTTCCTTTTCTATTCCACTACGATTTACTTTTAATTTCATTGTATCTCCAATTTTATGAGAGTTTTTAATTTTATTTAATTCATCCATAGTTGTAATTTTTTGACCATCTGCTTCAATTATTACATCTCCAGGTCTAAGGTCAGCTTTTTGAGCAGCAGAGAAATCTTGAACAGAGCGTACATATATACCAATTACTAAACGATTAGCTTTTGCAGTTTGCTCGTCTAAATCCATTCCAGAAATTCCGATAGTAGGTCTTTTAACTTTTTTATATTCAACTAACTGAGAATAAATATTATGAGCAGAATTAATAGGAATAGCAAATCCCATACCTTCAACATTATTACCAGTAAGTTTTAAAGTATTAATACCAATAACTTTACCTTCAGCATTTACTAAGGCACCACCACTATTTCCAGCATTAATAGCAGCATCTGTTTGAATTAAAGTGAATTTTTTTCCATCAGTAGTTGTTATATCACGGTTAGTTGCACTAACAATACCAGCAGAAACGCTATTTTGTAATCCAAGAGGATTACCTACAGCCATTGCAAATTCTCCAACTTGTACACTATCTGAATCGCCAATTTGAGCAGCAGTTAATCCTTTTTTGTTCACTTTAATAACTGCTAAATCAGTTTCTTCATCAGTACCTACTATTTCAGCTTCATAAGCGGTGTCATCTCCGTATAAATATACAGAAACTTTGTTAGCTTTGCTTACTTCATAAAATGATGAATTAGAAGATGATGATACAATATGGTTATTTGTTAAAATATATCCATCTTCTGTCATTATAATTCCAGAACCTTCAGCAGTAGAAGTTTGACTATTTTGATAAAAAATAGAATCTACTGAAAACTCAACACGAATACCAACTATTGAAGGTCTTACTTGATTTGCTACAGCAATACCCGTTTCAGAATAGTTAGCAAGTGAAACAGCATTTGAAACAGGGTTATTAACAGAACTTTGTGTAGAAGATACACTATTGTTATTATTTTCTCCAACAACAATATTTCTAATAGATGGTATACCAAAACAAACAGATAAAGCAACTGTAGTACCTAAAATACCTGATAAAAAGGGTATTCCAAAGCTTCTACCTATATTTATTTTTTCTTTAGAAGTTTTACCTGTTACAACTGGTCTATAAGTAGACTGATTTGTATTTTGACTTTGGCTATTAAAATTTTGTTTCGCAGAGTTTTGAGTAAATTGTTGTGCATTTTGTTGATTTGCATTTATGTTATTTTCTACATTTTGTGTATCAGAATTTTGACTTTCACCATTTAATGAGTTTTGATTATTTTGATTTTCATTCATTTTTAATTCCTTCTTTCATAATTATTTTATCATAAATTGGTAATATAATACACAATAAATGTGAATGTTTTGTGAAAATAATGTTATATAATATTGATTTTATAAAATTAGCAATATATAATAGATAGGTAGAAAAAAGGAGAGGATTGTCGAAAAATGAAAAATGAAAAAGCAATGTCATTAATAAGTGTAATAATAGCAATAATAATTATAATAGGAATAATAGCATCAGCAGTGTATTTTGTAGGAAAAGGCTTTCAAGCATCAAGAATAGAAAATGTAAAAACAAACATGTTATTAGTTCAAGGTAAAATTAAGGTTCTGCAAGAATCTTCTATTGCAAAAAAAGATGAAACAATTTTAAAAGGAAAAAAATTAGTAGATAATCAAGAAAACGAAAAAGTAAAGGAAATGTTAGAAAAAAAAGTAATTACACCAGAAGAGCAAAATTTTGACAAATACTACATAGTAGATGGTGAAATTTTAAAAGAAATGCAAATAGAAGGAATTGTATTTGGAGAAGGTAATTTTTATATTGTAAATTATGCAACAAATGAAATAATCTGGACACAAGGCTTAAAAATAGAAGATAAGGTATATTATAAATTATCAGAAATTGCAAATTACTAATTACATAAAATTATAAAGGAGAAAAATTTCGATGAAAGAAAAAGAAGAAGAAAGATTACAAGAAATTAAAAAAATTGAAAATGAAATATATAGTAAAGAAAATATAGAATATATTTGCGGAATAGATGAAGCAGGAAGAGGACCATTAGCAGGACCAGTTGTTGTTGCGGCAGTTATAATGCCAAAAGATTCAATGATAGAAGGAGTAAATGATTCTAAAAAAGTTTCTGAAAAAAAGAGAGAAAAATTATATGAGCAAATAATAGAAGAAGCTATAAGCTATAGTGTTAGTATTATTGACCAAAAAGAAATTGACAATGTAAATATATTAAATGCTACAAAAGAAGGGTTAACTAAAGCAGTAAGTGGCTTACAAATAAAACCACAAAAGATATTAGTAGATGCATTAACTAAAATTGATACATGTGGAATACCATATGTTTCAATAATAAAAGGAGATGCAAAAAGTTACTCTATTGCAGCAGCATCAATTATTGCTAAAGTTACAAGGGATAGAATAATGAAAGAGTGGGACGAAATATATCCTCAATATGGTTTTGCTAAACATAAAGGATATGGAACAAAAGCACATATAGAAGCAATAAAAAGTTGTGGAATTTGCCCATTACATAGATTAAGTTTTGTAAAACATTTTATTTCATAGAGAATTTCTAAAATTTCTCCATAAACATTTGTAATCTCATTTAAAGCTTATATTTCAAGGAATTTTAGTAAAAATGATAAAAAGTAATAAAATGTTTGCAAATTAAAAAATAAACAAGAGGTAAAAATATATGAATATGAAAGAAATAATAGATAAAAAGAAAAATAAAACAGAATTATCAAAAGAAGAAATAGAATATTTTATTAAAAATTATACTAATGATAAAATTCCTGACTATCAGGCATCAGCATTAGTAATGGCAATTTATTTAAATGGAATGACAGAAAATGAGCTTACATATTTAACTATGGCTATGGCAAATTCAGGTGAAAAATTAGATTTATCAAAGCTTGGTAATGTAGTTGATAAACATAGCACAGGAGGAGTAGGAGATAAAGTAACACTTATACTAATTCCTATAATTGCAAGTTTAGGAATACCAGTTGCAAAAATGTCTGGAAGAGGCCTAGGCTTTACTGGAGGAACAGCAGATAAAATAGAGGCAATACCAGGTTACAAAACAATGCTAAATCAAAAAGAATTTATACAAAATGTACAAAAAATTGGTGTAAGCCTAATCACACAAACATCTAATTTAGCTCCAGCAGATAAAAAAATATATGCACTTAGAGATTCTATTTCATGTACAGATAGTATTCCATTAATTGCTTCTAGTATTATGAGTAAAAAAATTGCATCTGGTGCAAATAAAATAGTATTAGATGTAACCTGTGGAAGTGGAGCTTTTATGAAAAATAAAGAAGAAGCTATTGAACTTTCAAAACAGATGGAACAAATAGGAGAAAAAGTAGGAAAAGAAACTGTATGTGTAATAACAAATATGGAAGAACCTTTAGGATACAGTGTAGGAAATAATTTAGAAATAATAGAAACTATTAATTTCTTACAAGGAAGAATGCAGGAAGATGTAAAAAAAGTTGTATTAGAAATAGGTTCGCAAATGATAAAATTATCAACAAAAAAAGAATTTGTAACATCAAAAGAAGAAAGAATTATTATTCCAAATGAAATGGAAGAAAAAGAAGAAATAAAAAAATATAAAGAGCAGATGTTACAAGTAATACAAAATGGAAAAGCATTCGAAAAATTTAAACAACTAATAAAAAATCAAGGTGGAGATATTAGTTATTTAGAAAATATAGATAAATTTACTAAAGCACAATACATTGAGCCTATATATAGCTCAAAATCAGGTATTGTAGATAAATTAGATGCAGGAATAATAGGAAAAACATCATGTAAACTAGGAGCAGGAAGAAATACAAAAGAAGATAATATAGATATGTCAGCAGGAATAACATTAGAAAAAAAGGTTGGAAGCACAGTAAAAAAAGGAGAAATCTTAGCATATCTACATACTAATAAAAAAGAAATAATAAAAGAAGCAAAAGAAGAAATTGAAAAAGCATATAACATAAAATAGATAAAATTTTATATAAATCGCCTATGTAAAAATACATTAGGCGATTAAATAAGCAAAAATAGGAGGAAAAAATGCTAAAATTAATAAAAAAATTATCAAAATATATTAAAGAATATAAAAAAGAATCTATCTTAACACCAATATTTGTAGTATTAGAAGTAATAATGGAAGTAATCATACCATTACTAATGGCAAAAATAATAGATGTTGGAATTCAAAATCAAGATGTAAATTACATTTTAAAAATGGGAGTATTATTAATAATTGCGGCTCTTTTATCATTAACATTTGGAATGCTATCTGGTAAATATGCAGCAAAAGCATCAGCAGGATTTGCAAAAAACTTAAGAAAGGGAATGTTTTATAAAATTCAAACTTATTCATTTGAAAATATAGATAAATTTTCAACATCTAGCTTAGTAACAAGGCTAACAACAGATATTACTAATGTTCAAATGGCATATCAAATGATAATACGTATATTTGTTAGAGGACCAATAATGCTTATATTTTCACTAATAATGGCATTTGGAATTAATGCTGGACTATCTTGTGT
Organism: uncultured Clostridia bacterium; assembly: GCA_963558185.1. Classification (GTDB taxonomy): domain Bacteria; phylum Bacillota; class Clostridia; order TANB77; family CAG-508; genus UMGS1663. The sequence continues at coordinate 5,609 of CAUWFE010000016.1, read as the reverse complement.
ATTTTTAGTAGCAGTACCAATTTTAGGTTTTACATTATGGTTTATTATAATAAAAGCACATCCTAATTTTGAAAAAGTATTTAAAAAATATGATAAATTAAATCGAGTAGTGCAAGAAAACTTAAATGCAATTAGAGTAGTAAAATCATATGCAAAAGAACAACATGAAAAAGAAAAATTTAAAAATGTAAATGATGAAGTATATAACAACTTTAAAAAAGCTGAAAAAATAGTAGCTTTTAATAGTCCAGTTATGCAATTTACTATTTATACTTGTGTACTAGTAATTTCATATTTAGGAGCAAAAGCAATAGTTGGAGGTTCAATGCAAACAGGTGAACTTTCTAGTATTATTACATATGCATGGCAAATACTTATGAGCTTAATGATGTTATCATTTGTATTTGTTATGATTATAATTTCACAATCATCTGCAGAAAGAATTGTAGAAGTACTAGAAGAAGAGGCAACAATAAAAAATAAAGAAAATGCAGTAAAAGAAGTAAAAGATGGTTCAATTATATTTGAAAATGTAACTTTTAAATATGGAGATGCAAAAGAAGAAAGTGACAATTCACTTGAAAATATTAACTTAAGAATAAAATCAGGAGAGACAATAGGAATTATTGGAGGAACAGGAAGTTCAAAATCTACATTAGTTCAATTAATACCAAGGTTATATGATGTAACAAAAGGAAAAATTTTAGTAGGAGGAGTAGATGTAAGAGATTATGATATACAAACACTACGAGATTCTGTTGCAATGGTATTACAAAAAAATGTATTATTTTCAGGAACAATAGCAGAAAACTTAAGATGGGGAGATAAAGAAGCAGACCAAGAAGTGTTAGAAAACGCATGTAAATTATCTCAAGCAGATGGATTTATTCAAGAATTTCCAGAAAAATATGATACTATGTTAGATCAAGGAGGCACAAATGTATCTGGTGGTCAAAAACAAAGAATTTGTATAGCAAGAGCTTTACTAAAGAAACCAAAAATATTAATTTTAGATGACTCTACAAGTGCAGTAGATACAAAAACAGATGCATTTATTAGAAAAGCCTTTAGAGAACAAATACCTAATACTACAAAAATAATTATTGCACAAAGAATATCTTCTATAGAAGATGCTGATAAAATTGTTGTAATGGATGATGGTAAAATTCATGGAATAGGAACATCTGAAGAATTATTACAAAAAGATTCAATTTATAAAGAGGTATATGAGTCACAAATGAAAGGAGGAAAAGACAGTGCAGAAAACTAAAAGTGGAAAAGGAAAAACTATTTTAAGATTATTAAAATATGTAATAACAACATATAAATTGCAATTTGCAATTGTATGCATTAGCATAATAATCAGTTCATTAGTTGGTGTTGCAGGTATTCAATTTTTAAAATACTTAATAGATGAGTTAATAGTGCCAATGCTATCACAGCAAACACCAGATTTTGCAATGCTAAATAAAGCAATTATTGCAATGGGGATAACATATATTATTGGAATTATATGTACATACATATATAATAGATTAATGATAAATATTTCGCAAGGAACTTTAAACAAAATACGTGGAGAAATGTTTAATCATATGCAAAATTTACCAATAGGTTTTTTTGATAGCAAAACACATGGTGAAATAATGAGTACATATACAAATGATGTAGATACATTGCGAGATGCTGTAAGTCAAAGTATTCCACAGGTATTTGCAGCCTGTATAACAATGATAAGTATTTTAATTTCAATGTTTGCTACAAATTTGTATTTAACACTAGTAGTACTTGCAATGGTTTCTATTATGATAATAGTTTCTAAATTTTTAGGAGGAAATAGTTCTAAGTTCTTTGTAAAGCAACAAGAAAATATTGGAAAAATAAATGGATATATAGAAGAAATGATGGAAGGGCAAAAAGTAGTAAAAGTATTTTGCCATGAAGAAGAAACAAAAAAGAAATTTGATGAAATAAATGAAGAATTATGTGAAAGCACAGCAAAAGCAAATATGTATGCTAACATTTTAATGCCTTGCATTATGAATATAGGAAACTTAGGATATGTTTTAGTTGCGGTTGTAGGAGGAATCTTATCAGTTAATGGAATATTAACTGTTGGAAGTATAGCAGCCTTTTTACAATTTATAAAAGCATTTACAAATCCAATTGGTCAAGTTTCAGAAGAAATGAATTTTATAATTATGGCATTAGCAGGAGCTGAAAGAATATTTAAACTAATGGATGAAGAAGTCGAAGTTGATGATGGATATGTTACATTGGTTAATGCGAAGATAGAAAATGGTAAAATAGTAGAAACTAAAGAAAGAACAGGAATATGGGCATGGAAACATCCACATAAAGATGGAAGAATTACATATACAAGGCTTCGTGGTCAGGTCCAATTTGAAAATGTAAATTTTGGGTATCAAGATAAAAAGATGGTATTACATGACATAACATTAGAAGCAAAAGAAGGTCAAAAAGTTTCGTTTGTAGGAGCAACAGGTGCTGGAAAAACAACAATTACAAATTTAATTAATCGCTTTTATGATATACAAAGTGGAAAAATTCGTTATGATAGAATTAATATTCAAAAAATTAAAAAAGAAGATTTACGTCGTTCTTTAGGAATGGTTTTACAAGACACTAATTTATTTACAGGAACAATAAAAGACAATATAAAATATAGTAAATTAGATGCAACAGATGAAGAAGTGTATGAAGCTGCAAAATTATCTAATGCAGACCAGTTTATAAGGCATTTACCAGAAGGATATGATACAGTTATAACAGGAAATGGAGAAGGACTATCACAAGGGCAAAGACAATTATTATCAATAGCAAGAGCAGCATTATATAATCCACCAGTATTAATATTAGATGAAGCAACATCAAGTATTGATACTAGAACTGAAAAAATTGTTCAAGAAGGTATGGATAAATTAATGAAGGGAAGAACAGTATTTGTAATAGCACATAGACTTTCTACAATTAGAAATTCAGATTTAATAATGGTATTAGACCATGGAAGAATTATAGAAAGAGGAAATCATGAAGAACTTATAGCAAAACATGGAACATATTATGGACTATATACAGGTGCAATAGAAATAGATTAAAGAATAATGATAAAAATGTAACAAAATTTTTATATAAAAATAAAGCCCCCAATTATTATTAATGGGGCTTTGTTACTGTGCACAAATTTTTAAATTATGTATATTAAAATATGCACATTTAGCTATAAATTTTATAAATTAATACTAATATTTCCTTTATCATTTAAAGAAATCTTTTTAGATAAAGAAGAAAAATCATTTGTAGATAAAAATCTATCTAAATTTTTTATAGAAATACCTGTATTACAAGATATTTCTTCTAAAGAAATATTATCATCAGATTCTGTTAAAAATGTTTTTAATTTTGAAATTTCATTCCTATCTTTTGCTTCACAATTAGGACATACATTACTTTCAGTTGCAAAAAATGAGCCACATCTACTACATTGATTTAGTTGCATATATATCGCATCCTTTCTAACTATAACTGCACGTATTATATCATAATAAATATAAAATAAAAAGAGAAAAATGAATAATTAAAAAATAAATTGTTACTATATAATGGTTTTTATTATTTTTTGCTAGAATGCCTTTGAATATAAGCTTTGAATGAAATGACGAATGTTTATGGAGAAATTTTAGAAATTCTGTGCAATTTTATGGAAAGAGTTCACTTTTAGTGGAAGGGTGCCATAAAATAAATTAGAATTTCTTAAATTTCATAATAAACCTAAGAAATGTAATGAAAAACTTATATTCAAAGGCATTCCTTGCATTAATTTACAGAAACTATTATATAGTAACAATAAATTTTTTAAATTTCAATTTTAATATTGAATAAAAATATATTCAATGATAAATTATATTAAACAAATACAAAGGAAGGAATATTGTAAAAAATGGAAAAGATAAAAGGGTGTTTTAAAGATAAATATAATATAGCATTTATTGTAATTTTACTCATAGCAATATTAGTTAGAATTGTTTTATTAGATAAATTTCCTAATGGTGTACACGAAGATGAAGCTGGAATGATGTATGATGCATACTGTATGGCTGAATATGGAACAGATAGATATCTTAATGAAAATCCAGTATACTTAATAAACTTCGGAGGAGGGCAAAGTGTACTTTATGCCGCAATTGCAAGCATACTAATTAAAATTTTTGGACTTTCAGTATTTGTAATAAGGTTACCAGCAGTAATATTTAGCGTTATTACAATAATCCTTGCATATATACTTGCAAAAAAATATATAGGAAATAAATTTGCATTAGTATTAGCATTATTAATAACAATTTGTCCTTGGCATATTATGCAGTCAAGATGGGGCTTAGATTGTAACTTACTATCGTCTTTTATAATGATATCAGTATTTACACTTCTTAACTCAAAAAAGAATTGGCATTTCTTGGTATCAGGAGTATTTTGGGGATTAACTTTATATACATATGCACTATCGTATATTATGCTACCTGTGTTCTTCATAGGACTTTGCGCATATCTGCTATATGTGAGAAAAATAAACCTAAAACAAATCTTAATTACTATAATACCAATTTTAATATTAGCTATTCCACTAATATTACTACAAATAGTTAACTATTGTGGACTAGATGCTATAAAATTCGGCTTTTTAACTATCCCAAAATTATATACGTATAGAATAGGTGAAATCGGATTTGAAAATATCTTATACAATTTAAACATATTTAATAAAAACAACGTATTTCAGTTATTATTTTCAGCAGATCACAATCCTGGAAATTCGTTTAAAGAATTTGGAACAATTTATTATATACTTATACCTTTTGCAATATTTGGATTTATATTAACAATAAAAGATACTATAAAAACTATAAAGAAAAGAGAAATTAATTTAAAAACAGTATTTTTAATACAGTTTGTTCTAATATTTTTATGTGTGTTGGTCTTTAAAGATTTACAACTATATAAATTAAATCCACTATTCATAATGATGTTAGCATTTGCTACACAAGCAATAATATGGGTATATGAAAAAAGAAAAGTTATTGGAATTTGTATAATTGTAGTACTTTTTATAACTTTTATACTATTTGAAATATTTTACTTTAAAAATGTAAATAATAAAGTTGGAGTGGGCTTTAATACAGATTTTATACCACTTATAAAATATTTAGATGAAAAATATCCAGATAAAGAAATTTTCTTAGAAACAGATGCTATACAACAGTATATTTATCTACTGCTAGAAAAACAAATGTCACCTTATGAGTTTATTCAGAATATGGAAATAGTACAATTTAAAACAGGAGAAACAGAGATAACTAGAGTAGGAAAATATCATTTTATATTTTATGATGAAATAGATAAAAATATGCTATATGTCGTAGAAGATAATAATGTGCTTCGAGGAAATAGAGCGGAAGAGCTTAGACAAAAATTAGGAGAACAAGGCTTTGTAGAAGAAAAGTATAACAATTTTTCAATTTATACTATCAAAAAATAATATATGAGTTAAATAATCTGGGGAAAAAATAGAAAGAAAATTTTAAGAAAAATAT
>CAUWFE010000015.1:0-33625 GCA_963558185.1 uncultured Clostridia bacterium | reverse complement strand
TCATCCTTGTGGATATTTATATTTTATTATTACTTTTTGGTATTGTCAATTACTTATATATATATTTGTTAAATTAATTTATCATTAACAAAATATTTAATATTGGTATTTTTTTAAATATTAACTATATTCTTAAACTGATGACATTGGTATAATCTCGCTGTTCAAAGTTAGCTTTATTTCTTTTAGCAAAATTATTCTCGCTATTATATTTATTATCTTTACTTAAAAATAAAATAATTGAATATATTAATTTTTCCTTATCTGATAAATTATCGTCTATTAATATTTCTATTGGAACCCAAATTCATTTTAAATTCAAATTTGACAATGACCCTCTCCCGCCTCTCTTATTTCGCTATATTTTGGTTTTATTGTCTTTTTTATTATAAAATTATATAGTTTTATATCTTTAAAATGTAGATAAAAAATTTCCATAAAGCCTTAAACTTATTTCTAAATTTAAAGCTTTTTCTTTTTTGACTGACAGTGTTGCCAAAATTCCAGACGCGTCTGAAATTTTTATATTATTCATTTTCTTCTTCAATAATATCAATATGCAAGTTTAAATCTTCTTCTGTTGGTAATACTTCTAAAATGTCTTTTGGTAATACCTTTGATATTTCATAAGAACTTACGCCTATTGGTTTATTAATATCTCTTAGTGAATATTCCACTGAAAACTTTGTTTTTTCTCTGCATAATATAATTCCAATTGTTGGATTATCACTTTCTGTTTTTATTAAATCATCAACTGCTGATAAATAAAAATTTAATTTTCCAGCATACTCTGGTTTATATTCGGTATTTTTTAATTCTACAACTATATAACAATGTAATTTAGTGTGATAAAATAACATATCTATAAAATAATCTTTATCATCTACTGAAATTTTATACTGATTTCCAATAAAACTAAAACCATTTCCTAATTCCAATAAAACTGTTTTTATTCTTTCGACCATTGCTTTTTCTAATTCTGTTTCTATAAAACTTTCTTTTAAATTTGACAAATTCAATATATATGGATCCTTCATCATATCTTTTGCTAGTTTACTTTGTGGTGCTTGTAATGTATTTTGAAAATTATTAGGTTTATCTCCTAAGACTTGGCGTGTATATAATTCACTTTTGATTTGAAATGCTAAATCATCATAGCTCCATCCATTTATTGAAGTTTGTTCTATGTACCACTCTCTTTGTTTTTCTTCTTTTATTTTGCTAAAAATCAATATATTATGCGACCAAGGTATCTTTTCCGAAAGTTTTTGTAAATTATCATTATTTTTACATTCTAAATAATATTTTTTCATATTAAGAAGATTTCTTTCTGAAAAACCTTTCATATTGGGAAAATTTATCTTTAATTCTATTGATAAATTATTTATAAAGCTATTTCCATATTTTGCATTTTCATCTATTATTTTCCCTAAATAACTATATAATGCTAATGTCCTTATATTTGCACTTTTATAAATATCATATTGTGCATTTAATATTTCATTTTTTATATTTTTAAATACTTCTTTAAAATCTTTTTCTAACATTTGATTTTCTTCCATATTCTACCTCTTTCCTTAAATAATCTAACTTATAATGTTTCATATTTCAATAGTTTTCTAAAATTCGCAGACGCGTCTGCGAATTTCAAAAAACTTTAATTTATTAGTATTATATCACTTATTTTTTGAAAAGACATTAAAATTTTAAAATTTAACATTGCTTATACAAAAATTATTTCATTATATGCTATTTCTTCAGCTATACTTCTAATATTATTCATCTTTTGTACCCATTCTAATTGATTATTTGCTTTTAATTTTTCTGTAATATTTTCAATACGTATTTTTGTTGCCCACTTACTCAAGTTGGCACAGCATTCAACTTAAATTCCTAGTATATATTTTGAAATTTATATATGTTACAATGGAGATAAAATTTAGAAAATGTTAAAAATGGTAATAGGAGAATCTCATTTTTAATGAGTGGTGCCTATTACCATTTTTTAGATTTTCTATTTTATTGAAATTAGTAAGTATATAAAATTGAAAAATATATACTAGGAATTCGTGCACTCAGAGCTACATATATAAGCTGAACCTAAACCCATAGTTGTAATCGCTGTAAGTGGCATCAGTGTAGTAGCGGCGGGCTGTGTAAAAGTAGGAATAGGAGTAGTAACCACCTCTATGGGTACAAGGGTAGGCATTACTACTAGTAGTGTAAGTAGAGTATTCTGTTGTCCATTCCCTTAGGTTTGATGCCATATCATTTATTTTACATACTTCATCTCCTGTTGCTCCTGTATTTTTTAATGTTCCATTTCCATCTGCTTTATTAGCATAATTTTCATGTCCTGCTTCCTGGATATACACTATTGCTGTATCCCATGCATAACTATTCATTAAATCACTTTTTACTGTTGTATTTTCTTTACTATATGTGTTTATTGATACTTTTGAAGCATCTAACTGTGTTATATCATTCCACAATGTTCCTGCTGTATAATTCATACTACTTGTTGAATTAGCTATTGATTTTTTACTTGCTGCTTTATAACTTCCTATATCAGTTCCACTTGCGAAACTAGCTTCATATCTTGCTATATAATATCCTCCATTTTCTTTGGCACTTTTTACAAATCCTGCTAAATCTTTTGCTGTTGCATTTAATCCATCTAGTGCACTACTTGCAACTCCTGGGCGATATTCGTCTAATTCTTTATAAATTGTAGAATCAAAATTTAGTTCAACTTCATTTTTATAATTCTCTGGATTTTCTTCTGTATATGCTGCTTGTTCTAAGTGTGGTGTTCCATCGCTAGTATTAAATGTATATCTTCCTAGCACTATTTCATTACTTGTACTTCCATCATCTTTTACAAATGTTCCTACTGGTATCCATACAAATTGACTTCCTTTTACATTGTCATCTCCTGATGCTGATACATCTTCTATTACTATTCCTTGCTGTACTGTATCACCTGAATCTTCGGCTACTTTAAATCCTCCTGGAATTACCACTTTATTTCCTTTTGAATCTGTTACTTCTGTTTTTGGAGCTGTAAATTCTTTTCCTGAATTTTTAGATTCTTCTATTGTTTCTTTTGGTTGCTCTGGTGGTTGTGGCTGTTCTGAGCTTCCGCTTCCACTTATTATTTTATCAATTTCTGCTGACATACTATTAAAGCCTTCTTGGGTATTTGCTTCTGCTGATGCCATAGAGTTTGCTCCTTTTTGTGCTTGAGTAAATATTCCGTTATTTCCTAACACCATTGTCATACTTACTGCCGCTAAGATTATTAATATTACTATTGTTACTACTAATGCTATTAAGGTTACACCTTTATTATTTTTTAATTTGTTTTTCATGTTTTTTTATTCCTCCTTTGTAATTTTTAACTTTTTTTAGTTTTAACTTTTTAGAATAATATATACATTGTTATTGTTTTTTACAAAATTTTTATATAGATTATATTATTGTAGTATGCTTGGTTTATTTAATGTTACTATTTTAATTCGATTTGTAAATGAATTTAATTATTTGATTTACTTAGTTATACGCTTTCATTATATAACTTCAAGTAATGTTAAATAGTAACATTAATAACTATCTATATTTATTTTGTATTTTCTGTTTGTTCTTAACAGTAAGTATTAATTTTTCAATGTACATATTATCTTTTCATCCTTTTGGATATTTATATTCTATTATTACTTTTTTGTATTGTCAATTACTTTTAGATATATTTGTTAAATATGTTTATTTTGTAAATTAAAAAAATAAATTCTATTAAATTATTTTATGGTTACAATTTACAGTCAGAAATTATTTTATAGAATGTATATAGATTAATTTTTCAATTTTTTTGTCCGAAACATTAGGTACACTTCATAAACTGTGTATTGTTATATATATTGTCTTTGCTAAATGTGCATTTTTTTATAAATATTCATATATTAATCAAGCTTAAATTTATATATTAAATCTTTGCTTATTCTATATTATCAAAAAAATAGATAACCAAACTAACCTGTGTCTATCACAGGCTTTTTATTGCTATCTATTTTTAATTTATTTATATTAGTTTTACTTTTTATTTTTTTATTAAATTTGTCGATATATATATATATATATATATACTCTCTCAAGGGTTTTAGCTATTATCTTATTCATAGTTTTCTTTCCTTTTTTTCTTATTATACAACATATATTAGTATTTTTCTATATCTCTTATTTTACATTTTTGTTACAATTTTATTACATTAATTTTATATATATTTTTTATGTATTTGTTTTTTGTCTTTTTTTGAGGTAAATATGCTACTATTTTTTATGTAAATAAGGGTTGCAAATGCCCCTATCGTATGGTATAATGTTTATGTCAATATTTATTTTTTTAGATAGGAGGTCATATATGACTCATAAAAACATTTTAGCTCAGGTAATCTGGGAGGAAGATGCAGGAGAGGTGCTTGATTTTCTTAATAGTCAAGATTTTATGCAAAAAGAAGAATTTCGGAATAGTGATTCATTAATGAATTATACTTCGCAAATTCTCACACGTCGTTGCGATGAAAGAATTGATAAGAAGGCAACTGGTGTAGATTTCTGGGCAGCTAGAAAAATGTCTATTCGAAAAGACATAGAGTTCAAAAGAAGAGCACGAAATATTTTATATTTAATTCGTGTGCTTAATGGAACTTTCGAGCCTTATGCAGAAGAGCCTCAGCCTGAATACGATTTTGAATCCGAAAAGTTAAAAGACAGAGAAGAAGAAGACTTCTGGGAAGAAGCTGAAAAGAGGCGTGAGCCCTGGCATTACTAAGCTAAAATGAGCAAAGCTATTTGGAATTTTTTATTCTAAAGCAAAAATGCCTAAAACTAGGGAGAAATATTTTCTCCCTAGTTCTTATTATTAATAATTATATTTCTCAGTTTTATTTAAAGCTTATATTCCAAGACTTTCTAGCAAAAGAATAATAAAAACAATTATCAAGTAACATTGTAAATTATTTTATTACAAAAAACATAGTATTTTTTATTAAATTATGGTATAATGCTTGTAAAATATTTATAGGAGTGATAATTTTGAAATTAACATCTGATAATGAAACTTTAGCTGAAAATAAAGTATTGATTTTATACATATTAAATAAAATAGGAAAACCAATTTCCAATGATGCATTATTAAATTTAGTACTTGCTGTAACTGATATGAATTATTTTTATTTTCAACAATTTTTATTAGATTTATTAGAAAATGGATACATTATTAATTATGTGAAAGATGACCATAGTTTTTATGATATAACAAAATTTGGCAAGGAAACTTTAGAACTTACACAAAATATACTTCCTGGTATTATAAAGTTACGTGTAGATAGCAATTTTAAAAATGAATTAGAAAATTTTGAAGAAGAGCATTCTATAGTTGCAGAATATACCCCTAGAAGTGAAGATTATTTTACTGTTAGTTGTAAAATTATTGAGCATAATGATACTATATTTGAAGTTACCACATTTGCTGGTTCTAGGGACCAAGCTAAAGAAATTGTAGATAACTGGAAAAATCGTGCAAATGAAATTTATCCTGAAATTTTAAATATTTTAACAAGAAAACAAAAATAATTCGTAAAAAATACCAATTGATAATTTGTTTAAATAAAATCTGTAAGTGTCAATTACATTAAAATTGCATTATTTTTAATTATTTTCATATTTTAAAAAAAGCTGTATCCTATTTACTATATAGGATACAGTTTTTTATTTAATTTATATTAATATTGTCTTCCCCATACAACCATGTTTTTTGCCTTTTTTCCACAACATACACATGTATCTGAAATATGCTCTTCTTCAAATGGAATGCATCTTGATTTTGCACCAGTTAGTTCTTTTATTTTTTCTTCACATTCTGCATCTCCACACCACATAGCTTTTATATAACCTTGGTTTTCATTCATATTTTTTTCAAATTCTTGCATATTTGTAGCTATTGTTGTTTTTTCTTTAACTCTACTTTGGCATTCTTCAAACATACATTTTTGTATGTCTTCTAAAATATTTTGTAATTTTTCTGATAATTCATTTAAATTTACTTCTATTTTTTCTTGATTATCTCTTCTTACTACAATACATTTTCCATTTTCTATATCACGTGGTCCTAATTCTATTCTTACTGGTACTCCTTTCATTTCCCAGTCATTGAATTTGTATCCTGGAGATACTTGATCACGTAAGTCTATTTCCATTCTATACTTTTCTGATAATTGTTCATATACTTCCTCTGCTTTTTCTTTTACACCTTCTTTATGCATAGCAATAGGAACTATAACTGCTTGTATTGGAGCTACTCTTGGAGGTAGTTTTAATCCTCTATTATCTCCATGTGCCATTATAACAGCTCCTATTAGTCTTGTACTAATTCCCCATGATGTTTGATATGGATATTCTGCCTTTCCTTCTCTATTTTGGAATGTAATATCAAATGGTTTTGTGAAATTTTGCCCAAAATAATGTGATGTACCTGCTTGTAATGCTCTTCCGTCATGCATTAAAGTTTCTACAGTATATGTTTCTTCTGCACCTGCAAATTTTTCGCTTTCTGTTTTTTTACCTCTTAATACAGGAATAGCTAATAAATTTTCTATTACATCTGCATAAATTTCTAACATTTGCATTGTTCTATTTCTTGCTTCTTCTTCTGTTTCGTGTATTGTATGTCCTTCTTGCCATAAAAATTCTCTTGAACGTAAAAATGGTCTTGTTTCTTTTTCCCATCTTAATACACTACACCATTGATTATATACATAAGGTAAATCTCTCCATGAATTCAGCCATTTAGAATATAATGTACAAAACATTGTTTCTGATGTTGGTCTAATACATAATCTTTCTTCTAATTCTTCTTCTCCACCTTGTGTTACCCATGCTACTTCTGGTGCAAATCCTTGTACATGATCTTTTTCTTTATTTAGTAGTCCTTCTGGAATTAGAACAGGAAAATACACATTTTTAACTCCTGATTTCTTAAACTTTTCATCTGTATATTTTTGTATGTTCTCCCAAATAGCATAACCGTATGGTTTAATTGCTATACACCCTTTTGTTTCTGTATAATCTGCTAAATCTGCTTTTAATACAATATCTGTATACCATTTAGCAAAGTCCTCTTCTATGTTTGTTATTTCTTTTACAAATTCTTGCTTACTCAAAGTAATATCCTCCTTATTTTTTATATTCTTAATCTTCATCATTCGGCTCTGGAGCCTCTACTATCTCTTGCTTATTTATCTGTTCTTCTTGGCTATCTATTTGTGTTTTTTCATTTGGCACAGATACATTTTGTTTATCTTCTTGCTCTGTTTCTTTTTTTTCTTCTGAAGCAATAATATCATCAATAACAATTTGCTGATTTTCATCTAATTTATATCTTGGAAGTTCTGGCAATTCTTCTAAATTTGAAAAGCCAAACATTCTAAAAAATTCATTTGTTACTTTATACATTGTCGGTCTTCCTGGTGCATCTAATTTTCCTGCCTCTTCTATTAAACTAAAATCTAATAATTTATATATTGTTCCGTCCGAATTTACTCCTCTTATTGCTTCTATTTCTGCTCTTGTGATTTTAGGATTATATGCAATTATTGACAAAGTTTCCAATGCCGCATTAGATAAATTAGGCTTACTCCTTTTATCAAAAATAGGATAAATATATTCATAGTATTCACTCTTAGTAACCATTTGATATCCATCATCAACTTTTATAATTTCTATTCCTCTATTTGAATAATCTAATTTCATATTTTCTATTATATTAATTATGTCATCTTGTGACATTTCTAATGCTGACATTAATTCAACAATTTTTACTACTCTACCAGATGCAAATAATATTGCTTCTATAATAGCTTTTACTTTTTCTATTTCCACTTTTCTTTCCTTCCTTTTCCTATAATATTATATAAGATTTTTTTGTAATGTACAAGTAAAAATTTGTTTTTCTATTGATTTTATTAAATTTTATTATATAATATACGTATATTTTAAAGGAGTAGTGGTTTATGGAAGAAAATAAAAAAACAAAAAAAGGCTTACCTTTATGGTTAAAAGTTCTTCTTATTATATTAGTTATTTTTATATTACTAATAGTTGGAGTTGTTTCTGTAGGTTGGTGGTTTGTAAATTCTAAACTAGATAGCATGGATTATGTGGACCTTTCTGCTAATGAAATTGAAGTAAATAGTGAAGTTACAGAAAATACTAATGCTAATATTAATGAATATAGAAATATTGCTTTATTTGGTATAGATGCAAGGTCAGATACTTTTTCTGGTTCTCGTAGTGACTGTATAATAATTGTAAGTATTAATAATATTACTAAAGATGTAAAATTACTATCTGTATATCGTGATACTTATTTAAATATTGATGGACATGGACTTGATAAGGTGACTCATGCTTATGCATATGGTGGACCTCGTCTTTCATTAAGTACTTTAAATAAGAATTTAGATTTAAATATTACTGAATTTGTTACTGTTAATTTTGAAACTGTAAAAACTGTTGTTGATAGTATTGGTGGAGTTAATATTACCGTAACTGATGAAGAAGCTTCTAAAATTCCTGGAATTTCTTCTGCTGGTACTTATAATTTAAATGGAAATCAAGCTTTAACTTATTCAAGAATTAGAAAAATAGATACTGATTATAAAAGAACTGAAAGAATGAGGACTGTTTTAAATGCTATTTTTACTAAAGTAAAATCTTTGAATTTGGCTGAATTAAATAATTTAGTTGATGTTGTTTTGCCACATGTTTCTACAAATATTAGTAAAAATGAAATTATTAATTTACTTCCTTCAGTAATATCTTATAATATTACTGATAGCGAAGGCTGGCCTTACAATGTAAAAGGTATAACTTTAAGTGCTTGGTATGGTGTACCTGTAACTTTAGAAGAAAATGTTAAAAAATTGCATGGGGAATTATTTGGTGAAACTGATTATCAGCCTTCTTCTACTGTTAAAGAAATTAGCAATTCTATTATTCAAAAAACTGGATATCGTTAAATTTATATAGTGAGAACTTTGATTTTGTTTTCAAAGTTCTTTTTATTTTTTTATTGAAGTTTTATTTAAAATATGCTAATATATTATTAGTTCTTACTTAAGAAAGGATGGCTTGTTATGGATAATAAAGATATAGAAGTAGTTACTGGAGACGGAAGTTTAAATATATCTCCCGTGTATGATAATATTGAAATAGAAAGACCTAAGGAAGAGAAAGATAAAAAAAATATTATAATTCCAGAAGAAAAAAAATAAAGAAGCATTTTATATTGCTTCTTTATTTTCATTTATTTCTTCTACTTGAGTGTCATCAGTATCTGGTGATTCATTTACTACTTCTAAACTTGCTACTGAAACTTCATACGCTACTCTTGCTTCAGCTGTTCCATCTTCAAATTTTTTCTCGTATTGTCTAGATTGCACTCTTCCTACTATTCTTACTTCAGTTCCTACTGGCATATTTTCACAAAATCTTGCTGTACGTCCCCATGCAATACATGGAATATAATCAGATTTGTTATATGCTCTGTTAACTGCTAATAGTACATCTGCAATTTCTCTTCCAAATGGTGTTTTTCTGTAAATAGGTTTTTTACAAATAAATCCATCTAATATAACTTCGTTAGAAGCACATTCTTTGCTTGGTATAAATTCGTCATCTTGATTTTCTGAAAATTTAATTTCTTTTGCAAATACTGTAAGAATTAATTTGTTTCTTTCTTCTTGGTAACTATTATATGATCTAAATTGACCTTCTATAGTTACATTTTTTCCAACTATTAAGTCTTGTTCTACTAGTAATCTTTCAGATATAGTAATTGGAATTATATCTGAATTCCCACTTAAACGTGGTACACTTAAATTAAATATATAGAATTTTTCTCCATATATTTCGTGGCTAAAGTTTTTTTCACTTGTTACCTTTCCAATTAAAATTAATTGATTGTTTTCTAAATAGTTTGTACTCAATTTAATTTCCTCCCCTACTTTTGTTTCTCTATAGTATAATTATTCATATGGTTTCTCTTTTAGAATTTTCCTTACAATCTTTATTATACTACGTTTTTTTTGTTTTGTCTACATAAAAGGTTGTTTTTTTAACTTTTTTGTAAAAAAGTGCTTGATTTTCTTGATTTTGGCACACTTTTTCATAATATTATGGATATTATTTTATGAAAATGTCATTTAGTTAAGTAACTTTCCTTATTACATAACAAGGTTAAGTTTCCTTAGTCTGTGCATATTCGCAAAGCGAAATGCACATATGCGAAGCAACTTTCCTTATCATTAGATTATTCTTTAAGTTAAAATTTATGACTATATTCTTTAACTTTTTCCTAATTATGGAATTTATTTTATTATATCCAATATTCTTAGACTTATACTTAGTTTTTAATTTGTGTTCCATTTACATTAATTTTATAATTTTCTTTATAAATTAAGTCTGAAACAGTCACTATTTTGTATCCTCTTTTTTCAATATTTGTTAAAATGCTATCTAAGCTATCAGCTGTATGTTTTGTTCCATTATGCATTAATATTATGCTTCCTTTTTCTAATTTATTTTCTATTCTCTTCCACATTTCATTTCCAGTTAAGCCAGAATAGTCTAATGTATCTATATTCCATTGAATAGTTTTATGATTTTGTGCCTCTGCTGCTTGTATTACAGTATCGTTATATTCACCATATGGACCTCTATATAAAGTTGTTTTTTTACCTGTTATTTTTTCAATTTTTTTACTATTTTCTTCTATTTCTGCTATGTTTTTTTCTAAACTTAGTTTATTAACATGAGGATGCGTATTTGAATGGTTAGCTATTTCATGACCTTTTTCGTCTATTTTCTTTACTGAATCTCCATATTTATCTACCCACTCTCCTACCATAAAAAAAGTAATATGTACTTTATGCTTTTCTAATGTTTGTAATATACTATCTATATCATCTGCATTCCATGCACAGTTCATAGTAATTGCTATCTTTTTTTCATCTGTTTGAACATTATATATTGGAAGCTTTTTTATTGATGCTGATGTTTCTATTACTTTCTGATTATTTGTTATTGAAAATGCCATAAGAAATAGTATAATAACAGTTCCTAATGAAACCATATATGAAATTATTTTATCTTTTCTTAATATGTAAAACATACTTACCTCCTTTTATGTTCTATTCTATGCTAATGTATAAAAAAAAAGTACTTGTTAAAAGTACTTTATATGTTTGCTAATTTTATCTCTTTTATAATTTCTTCATTTTTTAATAAGTTTTTAGCAACTTGTATAAAATTTGTTTCTACATCTGTTAAGTAAAATTCATATTTTCCTTTTTCAGTATCTGCACATAAATTTTCGGATATAAGGTCTTTTCTTAGCTTATCTGCTATTACAGTTCCTGTGTTTATAATTTCAACTTTTTTATC
This sequence comes from uncultured Clostridia bacterium, assembly GCA_963558185.1. GTDB lineage: Bacteria > Bacillota > Clostridia > TANB77 > CAG-508 > UMGS1663. The sequence goes on along the minus strand of CAUWFE010000015.1, from coordinate 22,126 downwards.
TAATTCTTCTTCTATTAACTTATAAAATAATGGATAGTGAGTACATCCTAATATTAATGCATCTAAATTTTTATCTTTAAAGATTTTTAAATATTCATGAATTGCTTCTTTAGCAATTTTATTTTCTGTCCATCCCTCTTCTGCCATTGGTGCAAGTAGTGGGCATGCTTTACTTATTATATTTAAATCTTTAGCTTGCTTTTTTAAATTTGTTTCCCAACCTTTACTCCTTATGGTTCCTGTTGTAGCTATTATTCCTATATTTTTTATTTTCTCATTTTGTTTTACATACTCTACTGTAGGGTTTATTATTCCCATAATTGGAATTTTATATATTTGTTGCATTTCTTCTAAAGCTTGGCTTGTTGCAGTTCCACAAGCTATTATTATTTCTTTTACATCCTTCTTTATTAAAAAGTCTATCCCTGATTTTGTTAGTTCTATTATACTTTCTTTTGATTTACTTCCATATGGAAATCTTTTGCTATCTCCTAAATATATAACATTTTCTTGTGGATTTTTTTCTATAATTTCTTTAAAAACCGTTACTCCTCCAACTCCTGAATCAAACATTCCTATTGGTCTGTTATCCATAATTATTTCGCCTCTTTCTTTTTTATAATTTAATGCCTATTATATCTCATTTTTTGCCATATTTCTACACTTTTTTTCTTTATTATCATATTATATATTAAGCCAATGCTTAAATTATATGAAAGAAGGAATAAAAATGGAATATGACAAAAATGTATGTCCACTATTAGATGTGGACGGTGTAGTAGCAGCAGGTAAACAGTTTGACTTAAACATTACTCTTCCAGAAGATGATAGAAATGTTATTTATGGTATTGTTAAGGACTGTTATGGTGAACCAATTAAAGACGCTGTTGTAAAATTAATTGAAGTAGTATGTGATTGTGGAAGAGAAGAAAGACGTCCTGTTTCACATTCTTTTACAGATGAAGATGGTGAATTTGTATTTGGTCCATTATGCTGTAATAAATTATATGCTATAGAAATATGGGTAGACCAAGTAAAACACTGTAAGATATGTACTACTTGTAAACATGAAGGTGATTGTTTAAAAGGAGTTAAATTAGACTGCAAAAAAGAACTTTGTAAACCTTGCGATAATTATAAAGATGATAATTGTTGTAAATAATAGTTTTAATATTGTATACCAAAATAGAGTGTTTAAAACACTCTATTTTTCTTAAAATTCAATAAATTTATAAATAGCTTCCGCAAATGCTCCTTCTTTTGCTGTTGCTTTTGTTGTGTAATTTGCAACTTTTTTTACTTCTTCATATGCATCTCCTACTGCTATTCCAATTCCACATTTTTGTATCATATCTAAATCATTTAAATTATCACCTATTGACATTACTTCTTCATTTTTTACATGTAATTTATTGGTTAGAATTTGTAATGCTTCATATTTTCCTATATTATTTGGCGTTATATCTAAATAATAATATTCTTTATTAATAATTTTATCTTGATATTTACCTACTTTTTTAATTTGTTCTACTTTTAATGAAATAATTTCTTTTAATTGTTTTTGTATATCCAATAAATCTGTATCCCCAGAAATAACTATTTTCATTATTTCTGGTTTGTTATTAATTACATACTCTTTTATATCTGGTACTATTATAAAATTTACGTTATTATGAAATAACTCATAATTTCTTAAATCCATGTATAATAATTTTTCTGTAACAATTTCTTTATCAGTATAGAAATGAATATGCATTTTATTTTTTTTAGCAATTTCTATACAATTTAAAATTTCTGCAAAAGATAATGTCTTTTTATAAATTTCTTCTCCGGTTTTTAGATTAATAATTTGCATTCCATTACCAAAAATCCCATAATTTGCATTAAATTGATTGCAAGTTTCTTTACTTATGGAATATGTTTTTCCTGTACAAATAACAAAATCAATTTTTGATTTTGTTATTGTATCTATTGCTTTTTGATTATTTATAGAAATATGATGTGTATTATCAAAAATAGTCCCATCTAAGTCACTAGCTAATAATTTTATCATCTTCATCACCTTAAAAGAATTTTTATCTCATTTTTATATTACATTATTAAATCTATTATAATACCAGATGTTACCCCTATAACATATAATATTGCTAATATCTTTAAATTTTCTTTTATATTTTTATTAACTTTAAATAATATTAAAATTCCAATTCCATTCCCCGCTAATAGTCCTGCTAACATAGAGCCGAATGTTATCATATTATTTAAATACAATTGTGTTAAAATGACTGAACCTGCACAGTTAGGTATTAATCCAACAAAAGTTGCTATTAATGGACCTATTACTGGTGTATTTAATATAAAACTTGATATGTTATCTTTTCCAATTAATAAAATTACTGCATTTATTATAATTGATATAACAAAAATAAATATAAAAATGCTTATTGTGTGATGTAGAGCTGACTTAAATATGCTCTTTTCATTGCAATGGCAATGTTCATTTTCACATATATCTTCTATTTTTTCATCTTCTTGTAATTTCTTATGATTCTTTTTACGATATTGTTGTATTATAAAATCTATTGCCATTCCCATTATCATACCTATTACTACTTTTATTAATAAAATCTGTAATATTAATGAAATTGGTGCTGCTTCTGATATTAGTATAGGCAACATTTCATCTGATGTAGATAAAAAAATCGCAATTAAAGTACCTAATGTAATTACTCTACCAGCATATATATTGGCTGCCGCTGCTGAAAAACCACATTGTGGCACTATTCCTAATAAACTACCTAATAAAGGTCCCCATTTTCCTGATTTTTTAACTACTTCTTTTGACTTTTCACTCATTTTGTGTTCTAAATATTCCATTAATAAATATGTAATAAACAAAAATGGTAATAATTTTATAGAATCTATAGCTGCATCTAATATAACTTCTAACATATGTTTCTCCTAACTTTTTATCACTAGTTATAATAATACCATATTTTTACACTGTTTACAACTAATATTTGCTATTTTTTACAGGGTTATTTCATAAAATATATTTTTATAAGTTTTTAACTTTAACATCTTTTTAAGTTTTGATATTGACATTTACATTTATATACTACAATTACTAATTTACTATCCATTCACCATTTTTTTTGCCGTTTTTTCTTTCTATTATACCCTTTTCTTGCATATCTGCCATATAATTTTTTACAGTTCTTACAGATTTATTAATCTGTCTTGATATTTCTTCTTGAGTAGTTACTGGATTTATTTTTAATATATTTATTATTGCTTGTTCTTCTAAAGTGTAATTATTGCCCTTTAAATTATTTTTATTTTCACTTTGAACATTATCTATATGTGCATATCTATTTTTTAATTCATAGTTACTATTTGTTAATAAATTATAAAAGAATTTTTCTAAATATGAAGTATCCTCGAATACTTTTTTTTCAAAATTTTTGTAATTAGCTCTTACTAATGAATTTCTAAAATACCATGAGTTTTCAGCAAATACTTCATCATTAATACTAAATCCAAAAGTTCTTAAATATTTTATCATAAATACAGCTGTTGTTCTTGTATTTCCTTCGCAAAATGGATGTACTTGCCATATATTTGATGTAAATCTACATAGATGTTTAATAGATTCATCTAAGCTTAATCCTTTATATAAAAAATTTTTTTCTTGATTGAAGTCATATTCTAATGTTTCTTTTATTGTATCAAATGGCGCATATATTACTGTATCACCATTTAATACCCATTCTTTTTTAGTAAAATTATAATCTCTATATACTCCTGCTCCATCAAATATATCTTTAAATAATCTTTTATGAATATTTAATAATTCTGTTGGTGAAAAATTAAATGCTTTTTCACTTAATATTTCTGTAATCCTTACCGCAACTTTATCTGCTTCTTCGTTCTCTTTTTCAAAGTTTTTTCTACTGCCTTGAACTTCATAATATTCATCTATTCTTGTTTTTACTTCTTCAATATCTATTGTTCCCTCAATGTGTTCTTTAGCTGTCTTTATCAAGTATTTTGAGGGCTTTAATCCATCTACATCTTGCAAACCAATAGCTGTTTCCCATGTTTTAGTCTTTTCTACTCGATTTGGTTCACCTTGTTTGATATATTCTGATAATTCTAAATTCCAGTCTTTTTTCTTATCCATTAGAAATACCTCCTACATATATATTATATCAGTTATAAGATATAATATCAATATTTAAAGTGCAATTTTTGCACTTTAAAATGTAAAAATTGCACTTTATTTTATAACATTTTAATTATTTTGTATTATTTAATACATATTGTTCACCTCTTGTTAAGCCTTTTTTAATATTTTATGAAATGCCCATGGCTATTTTATTACATTATATATTTTATCTAAATTAGATATTGTTGTTTGATATCCTTGGTTAAAACAATTTTCTAATTTATCTGTATCTAATAACCCCATTTTATCAGTACCAATATTAAGAATACAATCACTGGTTTTCAAACCTTCTTCTGCTATTTTATTTCCCATAATGTCAATAGTTTTCATTACTATATCTATCATATTGCTTTTTTCATTTATTGGGTCTGATTCAAACTTTACAGCTATTACCTTATCTGCACCCTGTTTTCTAACTTCTTTTACAGGTACATTATCTACTGCTCCTCCATCCATAAAAAAATGTTGTTTCATATTACAAGGGTTAAATACTGCTGGAAAGCTACTACTTGCACGAACTGCTTTTCCTATTTCTATATCTGTTATATAGTGATGTTCATTTTCTAATGGTACATAATTTGTAAATATATATTCATTATTGTCTAGTATATCTACACATGGAATAACCAATGGCATTTTTATTTCATTAATCTTTTTAATACCTTTTTTATTTGCAATATCATTATATATATCTTCAAGTTCTTTACCATCTCTTAAGCCTTGTCCATTTCTTTTTATTATACTGTTCACAAAAGAAATTTTACTATTACCAGCTATTTTTTTCGCATATTTTTGAAATAATTGCAATATTTCTTTTGGTTCATAGCCTAAAGCATATAAAGTAGCTATCATACTACCTGCACTAGTTCCACCTATTATATCTATTGATATATTATTTTCTTTAAGTGCTTGTAATACTCCTGCATGAGCGATTCCTCTCATTCCTCCACCAGATAATGCAATTCCAATTTTCATGCTACCACCTCTATAGCTTTATTATGCACCATTTGATAACTTTTAAACATTTAAAAACCTGTTCTTGGTAATTTTTTTATTTCATCCCTATTTTCGTTATTAATATGTATTTCTTGTTTATTATTTTCATAATTTTGTTGATTATTTTGCACTTCTAATTTGTTCTCCTCTTCATTTTCTTGATTATTCTGTATTTCTTGCTTATTTTCTTCATTAGTTTTTTTATTAAATTCTATTTCTATAACTTGTCCGTCTTTTTGTAAATTTACTGTTATTGTTTTTCCATTTAAGTCTTTAGGGGTAAGTCCTTTTATGTAATATGTTCCTAAGCCATAGCATAAAAATTCTATTATTCCATTGTTGTCAGTTACTCCTGCTGAAATTTCTTTTCCATCTTTATTATACATTACTAAATAATTTTCTAAATTTTGAGCCTTTTCGTCTTTTATATGGATACGAATTTTTCCTTTCTTTTTTATATTCCACATTTCTTTTTCTACCATTTCTCCCCATTTTAATTCTATTTTTTCTTTTCCTTTTATTATTGAATATGATTCTGGAACTTCTATTTGTTCTAAATATATTATCGAATCTTCTAAATTATTAATTATAATTTTACCTTTTTCATCACTTATATATGTACCTATATATTCTCCTTTATCATTAGTTATTTCATATTCTACATTGGAAATAACTTCATTTTTAGATAAATCTCCATATGTATAAATAGTTAAACCATATTGTTTTTTTAATATATCTACATCTTTTGATTTGTTTATAAATTCATATTTATTTTCACATATTATAGTAAAATTATTTCCATTACTTTCAATTGCTATAGGACACGTTTTAACCATAGCATTTTTTATATCTATTGTTCCACTTATATTTTCTTTTATTTCTTTAATTGGAATTGCTATATAAAAATTTCTTTCTTGCATTTTATATTTTTCTTCTTGTTTTTTTATTAATTGCATATTTTCATTTAATATTTTTGTATTATTTGTAAAGTTATTTAAAATAATTTCATATTCTACAATTTCTTTTTTACTTGATATATTAAATTTTTGAATATAATGTTCTTCTCCTTTTAATATTTTTTTACTTTCTCCTTGTTCTATAATGGATATTGAAGGTCCACTATATCCCATTATCTCTTTTTCTCCAGCTTGATATATTTTTTCTGCAACTTTTAATATTTTTTCTCCTTTTTCATCTATTTGTTTTATCCATTTTAGTGGAGTTACATTTTTTTCAATACTTTCTAATGCTATTTTCGTTGCTAAATATAGCTCTGCATCATTTTTTAAATTCCATTCTTTATAGTTTTTACCATTATAACCTTGCTCTAATATTTTCCATTTTTTGATTAAATTATAATTATTTTGCATAGTGAATACTATCTTTTTATTTTGTGCTTTATATTTAATATTTCCGCTATACTCTTTCCAACTATTTTCCTTTTCATCATAATATTGAAAGTAATCTGGTAACTTTTCTCCTTTTTTAATATTTTCTATAGCTTTTACTTTTGTATTAAATGCACCTAACATACATATTTGTATTATCAAAATATTTATTATTATTATTTTATTAATTATTTTTTTCATATAATAACTAATTCTCCTTTCTTTTAAGACGCAAAAAGGACCAAACAATATGTATAACATATTGTTTAGCCCCTATTTTGTAATCCTCTATTTAATTATTCTTGAGTATATGGAAGCACTGCTATTTGTCTTGCTCTTTTTACTGCTATAGTAATATCTCTTTGATGTTTTGCACATGCTCCAGTAGCTCTTCTTGGTAATATTTTTCCTTTATCATTGATAAATTTCTTTAATTGATCTGCGTTTTTGTAATCTAATTCAAAGTTTTTATCTGCACATAAAGGACATACTTTTTTTCTTATTTTTTTGAATCTTGGATTGAAATCATCATCCATGTTATTATTTCTGTTATTTCTTTTATTATTTCTTTTATCTGCCATTATCTTTCCCCCCTAACATTTAAAATGGTAGGTCATCTCCTGAAGATACTTCAAAGTCAGAACCACCTGGAATTCCACTTGGCATTGTTCCAAATGTAGGATCAAATGTTCCAGTTCCTCCAGTTTCTCCTTCTCTTTTACTATCTGCAAAATATGCTTCTTCAGCTATAACCTCTGTAATATAGTGTTTTTGTCCTTGGTCATCATCCCAAGTTCTAGTTTGTAATCTACCAACAATTCCTACTTGTTGACCTTTTTTAAAATATTTGCTACAAAATTCTCCTAATTTACTCCATGCAACAATATTTATAAAATCAGCTTGTCGTTCTTCACCTTGTCTTACAAATCTTCTATTTACAGCTAAGGCAAATGACGCAACTAATGTATTATTTGTTTGTGTATATCTTACTTCTGGGTCTCTTGTTAATCTTCCCATTAATATTACTTTATTCATTTCTACACCACAACCTTTCTAAAAAAGGCCCCTATCATATTTTTCCTCTTTTTGTTTGATACTAATCTTCAACTTTTATTGTCATAAATTTGATAACTGTATCGATAATTCTGTAATTTCTTTCTAGTTCAGCTATTAAATTAGGATTTGCTTCAAAGTATAATACTATATAGTATCCTTCTTTATTTTTGGCAATTTCATATGCTAATTTTCTTTTTCCTAATTCATCTACTTTTTCTAGTTTTCCATCATTATTAATAATTTCTGTAAATTTAGCAACCAAAGATTTAACGGCTTCTTCATCAACATTTGGATTAATAATGACAACACTTTCATATTTATTCATTATTCTTTCACCTCCTTATGGATTATAACCTACAAATTACTTGTAAGTAAGGATGTAAAAAACTCACTTTTTACAACAGTTTATATTTTAACATATTTTTATTTGCTTTTCAATAGAAAATTGTAAATTTGTGGAATTTCTTTTTTGTAATTTTGTAGATTTTTTTGTTTTTTAAAAAAAGATTTAATTTGTTGTCAAATTTCGACAAACTTTTCATTTTATATGTGATATAGTTGTTAATTAGATACTGAAGAAAAGGGGTGTATAGTTTTGAAGAATCACATAGTAAATTTTAATTCTTATAAAAAAATAGGAACAATAACAGTTTCTGTATATCAGGAACCTAATCATAATGCTATTTTTAATGTTGAAACTAACAATGATGATGTACTTCCTGTATCTTATGTTATCGAAGATACTTTAAAACTTTACTAGGATTAACACTTTTAGTTAGTCCTTATTTTACGCTATTTTTACTTGAATTTGTATAAATTGTACTATTATTCTCGCATACTTTCCCTTTTACAATAGTATTCATTTTAAATATATTTTAAAACTCCTTTGGCATATGAATTATCATATGCCTTTTATTTTTTTCATATTTCTTTATATTTTGAATATTGTATATTTAAGGTGATTATATGAGTATTTTTGAACTTGTTATGATTAGCATAGGCTTAGGAATGGATGCTTTTGCTGTTTCTATATGTAAAGGGTTAAGTTTACATTGTCCTTCCCTACATAATAAATTAATTATTAGTTGCTATTTTGGTGTTTTTCAAGGGATAATGCCTATAATTGGATATTTTATCGGATATTACTTTTCAAATTTTATTTCCTCTATTAGTCACTATATTGTATTTGCTATATTATTAATTATTGGTATAAATATGATAAAAGAATCTTCTACTTCTGAACTAGGTACAAAAAATAATGACATTAGTAATAAAAATTTATTATTTTTAGCAATAGCAACTAGTATAGATGCTTTAGCTGTTGGAATTTCATTTGCTTGCCTTAAAGTTAATATCTTCTTTAGTTCTGCTGTTATTTGTATTATTACATTTGTTCTATGTTTCATAGGAGTAAAAATTGGCTCTATCTTTGGAAATAAATTTGAAAAAAGTTCTCAAATATTGGGTGGAATTATTTTAATTTTAATTGGATTAAAAATTTTACTTGAACATTTATAATAAAAAAGCTTTGATTCTATATAAAAATTTTTTTATACATAAATTTAATAAACTTTGATAAAAGCAAGCAAAGAGTAGGCATGAAAAGTTATCTAAAGCGTTAAAACATATTAATCATGCCTTTTTTATTTTTATTATTCTTCCATTTTATATTTTCTTTCAAATTCTTTTGTTCCATTGTTTGGTCTATATACTTCTGATTGATTTCTTTTTAAAAAATTAATAATTTCATATACGTCTATCCATATTTGATTTGTTCCTTCTTTTTGACTTTCATTAAAAATTAATTGTATACCAAAATGTAAATGTGGAATATTTATGTTATTTACATTTTCTTTTGTACTATATCCAGTCATTCCTAAATATCCAATTACATCTCCTGCTGTAACAATATCTCCTTCTTTTAAACTTTTTACAAAAGGATGGTCTTTTCTTAAATGAGCATAATAATAATATCTTTTTTTATCAAAACTACGAATTCCAATTCGCCATCCTCCATATTGATTCCATCCCATTGCTTCTATAGTTCCAGATTCAACAGCTATTATTGGAGTTCCTATTGCTCCCATTAAGTCATTTCCTAAGTGCATTCTTTTATATCCATATGAGCGTGCTGCTCCGAAATCATTATAATGGCTAAAGCTATAATTTTTAGCAATTGGAGAAAATGCTTTTACACCATATTCTTCTTCATATGTTTTCTTTCCATTTTTACCTACTTTTTCTATTTTATATTTTCCAATAAATTCTCCTAAAATAGCACTATAACTTTCTAAATAATATTCGTATAGTTTGTCATTGCTTACTAAGTTTTCCATTATTTCTCCTTCTTTTAGTTCTTTCAATACATCATTTAAATCTTGCTCCTTATAATTCTTAAAATTTCCTCCATATTTTGTTGCTAAATATGCTATTAATTCTATCCAGTCTATTTGTACTTCTTCTTTTTGCGATTCTATATCTATTTTAGCTGTTTTATCCATTATTTTATATGGTACAGAATATTCTACCCAATGAATATAATTTTCTTTTTCTTCTTGTGCCTTTGAATCACTTATGTACATAAATAATAAGACTATAAAACATATAGATAAAGCTATAGTAGCTATTATCCATTTATTGTTTATTTTTATTACCTTTAAAATCACTGTTTGCATCACCTTATTTTAATATATTATATCCTTTTATATTTATGCACACATTACTAAAAAAAAGACATCTATATAGATGCCTTTTTGCATATGAATTCATATTTTTATTAAAACTTATTTGTTATTTACTAAATCTTTTAAAGCTTTTCCTGCTTTGAATACTGGAGCTTTTGAAGCTGGTATTTTTATTTCTTCTTTAGTTTGTGGGTTTCTTCCTTTTCTAGCTGCTCTTTTTCTTACTTCAAAAGAACCAAATCCAACTAGTTGAACTTTGTCACCTTTTACTAAAGTTTCTGTTACAACTTCAACAAAAGCGTTTAATGTTGCTTCAGCATCTTTTTTTGTTTCTCCTGTTTTAGCTGCGATAGCTGCGATTAATTCAGATTTGTTCATTTAAAATTACCTCCTATAAGATCATATATGTAGACTTAAAACGCTATCTACTATTTACAATATTCGCCATACTTTTTTAAATTCCTTCTAATTTTTTAAACTTTTTTTGTTTTTTGCTTACAGCCTGTAAGTTCTTTTCCATTTTTTGTATTTAATATATGTGCATTTTTTGCAAAAAAATATATATTTTTGTACCAAATGGTATCATGCACATTTCCTCTTTTGTAAATATTTTTAATGTAAAAATACTTAATATATACACTATTACAGCCGAAATTAGAGCTAATACTATTGCAATTATTTTAATTTTTATATATGTAAATGTAAGAATATATATAAAATATGAACATATTCCCATAAAAAATGTTGCAATAATTGGTTTTAATATCCATTTTTTTAATCCTAGTTGCAATTTTACTTGTTTTTTTAGTAATTTATAGCTTAATAAAAACGCTATAGCATGGCAAACTCCTGTAGAAATGGAAGCTCCTAATATTCCTATTTCTGGAATTGGTATTAAAATTAAATTACAAATTAATTTTACAATTACACCTATAAGCAAAAATATCGCAGGTGAAATTATCTTGCCTAAACCTTGTAATGCTCCATTTGTTGTTTGCTCTAATACTGTAAAAATTATTGATAAAGCACTTATTTGTAATATCATTGTACCTTGAGATGCATTGGGAAATAGTATTTGTAATATTGGATTTGCAAATATTATTATTCCTATCATACATGGTAATCCTATTAACATAGTAACTAATAATGAAAATGAAATTCTTTTTTCTAATTCATCTGTTCTATTTCTTGTTCTAGCAGAACTTATTGTCGGAATTAAGGCTGTTGTTAAAGCAATATTAAAAGACATTGGCAAACTAACTATTGTATCTACTTTTCCACATAAAATTCCATATTGTATGGTTGCTTGTTCTTTTGTTAAAAAATTTTGCAAACCTCTTACAACTGTTGCAGAATCAATATTACGGCTAACTGATCCCACAATTGCTCCTAAAGACATTGGCATTGATACACTTAGTATTTTTTTTACAGTTCCTATTATACTTTTTATTGGATAATTTTTTGATGATACAATTTCTTTAGAAAAATCTTTCCTATAACTCATGTAATAATAATACATATACATAAATCCTGTGATTGTTGCTAATGTTGTTGCTAAATTAGCTCCTGCTGCCATTAATTTTGTATTACAATGTGATATCATTGCTATAATTTCCACTACTATAAATGTTAATAGAGTTTTACACAATTGTTCCATAGTTTGTGAATTAGCAATTGCTTTTATATCTCCTCTTCCATTAAAATATCCTCTAAAAACAGATATTATTGATACAAATAATATAGCTGGAGAAAGTGAAACTAAGCATAATTCTGCCTCTGGTAAATATAAAAAATTATTTGCAATTGTTTTTGCTCCAAAAAATAGTATAAATGTTCCTAATAAACCCAAGCTTGAAAATGTTATAAGTGCTATTTTAAATATTCTATGTGCTCCCCTATAATCTCCTTTTGCTATATGCTCTGAAGTTAATTTTGCAATGGCATTAGGTACACCTGTTGAAGATAAAGTTAATAATAATGCATATATAGAAAAGCCAGCACTATAAATTGCATTTCCTCTATCTCCAAATCCTTCTTTATTTGTTAAATACCATTTATAGGCTAAACCTAAAATTTTTATAATTACTTGTGAAAACATAAGTGCAATAATTCCATTCATTAAACCTTGTTTTCTATTTTTTTTATGCATGTTTCCTCTTTTCTGAAAATACAAAAATTTTTGGTAAATCTCTTGTAATTTTCTTGTTTTTATAGGATAATATATATGTGTAAAATTGGAATATATTAATAGAAAGTGGTGAAAATTTTGAAATACATAGATAAATTTCTAAAATTTTTAAAAACAGACAGAAATACTTTTTTAACTTATATTTTAACACTTTTTTCAATTTACTTTGTAGTTGATAGGTTTGTTGAAATTTTAATGATGATATTTACAGGTATGTCTGTTTCTTATTGGGGACCATTTATGTACACATTTGCTATGGCTTGTCCTATATTTGCATTTTTGTTCTGTTATGGTTCTAAATTTACAAAATCACGAAAGGATAAGGAAACGTTCTTTCATTTATATGTAATTGCATTATACATTATTGGTATATCAATGGTAATACAATTCTTGAATGCTGGTTTATGGATTTTATTCATGTCTGTTCCTAATTATGAACAAATAGTTATGAATTTTCCTGATTTAATTTATCCCGCATTTGCTTCTATTGCATTTTATATACCAATGACAACAGCACCTTTATTATTTAACTTCCTATATAAGAATGTTAATGATACTCAATTATTAATAGAATCTATTGGTGATTATGGTGGAATTAAACTTACAAAATCTAAAGAAGGTACTGGTATTTATGCTTGTGAAATGTATCTTACTTCTGATAAAGAAACAGGTGCTAAAGCTATAATTCCAGAACAAAGTAGATTTAATCAATTTTTAGTTGTAGGTCCTTCTGGCTGTGGTAAAACTTCTCTTGTTTTTGAACCTATGATTGCTCGTGATATTGATAAAAAATACTTTTTTAAGTCAATTTCTAAAGAAATGGGATTTACTGCTTTAAGAACAGGCCTTGCTGTACTTAATTGCCCATATGGTAATGAATATGTAAATGAAAACTTTACGTTAAATATGTTGACTCCTTCTTCTGGTAGAGAAGATTTGTATAAAAACTATATGAAAAAAATGATAATTGGAGAACATAATGGTAATTACATTTATCGTAATTTAGGTATTACACATATTTCACCTGATTATGAAAGCACTTCTCATATGATTGCTGTAGCAAAAGCATATAATATGCCATATAATATTGTGGATCCAAACAATCCTGATTCAGTTGGTATTAACCCTTTTGCTTATGATAATCCTTTACAAACAGCCAATGTTATAATACATGCTTTAAACAGTATGTATCAAGGTACTTTAGATGATATGCAAAAAGTATATACAGAAAATGTTGTAGCTCAAGCTATAGAAAATTTATGTGTTTTACTTAAAGTAACCTTCCCTATTTTGTATGATGGTGACAAAGATTATCTTCCTACTTTAGAAGATATTTTAGGAGTTTTAAGTAATTTCTCATTAGTTGAAAAATTCTGTAAAGTTTTAGAGATGGATGAAAATTTAGCAAAAGAGTATTCTTCTCAATTATTTTATTTTAAAAATACATTTTTCTCAGATGCTCCTAAGAGACAAGAAACAGAAAAATGTATGCAATATGCTGCTTCAGTTATTAATGACTTACTTACCTATTCAGGTGTAAAAAATATTATTTGTAATAGAACTAATAATATTAACTTTGAAGATGCTCTAGCAAATGGTGAACTTACATTTGTTTGTACAAGACGTGGAGATTTAGGAAAATCAATTCATAAATCTTTTGGTTTATTTTTCTTACTATTAATGCAAAATGCTGTTTTAAGACGTCCTGGAAATGAGAATAATCGTATTCCACACTTTTTATATATAGATGAATTTCCTGAATTTTTATCTTCTTCTACTGAGTCTATATTCACTTTATATAGAAAGTATAGAGTTGGTGCTACAATTTCAGCTCAAACATTATCACAATTAGGTGAAGTTAGTGAAAGTTATAAGCAAACAATTTTAGCAAATTGCATTAATAAAATGACTTTTGGAAATAATTCTATTGAAGATAATGAATGGTGGGAAAAAGAATTCGGAAATATTCGTTATTGGAAATTTAGTAGAAATTATGACTTAAAGAAAGGCGAATATGAAGATAAAATGGGTGGTATTGATTGGACATTTAAGTCAAAATTCAAACCAGATAAGCTTCGTTCTTTAGGTTTTAAAGCTTGTGCTTATAAGTATAAAAATAATACAGGTTCAATTGTAGTAGGTGAAGGTTCTTTAGATTTCTTACAAGCAAAATATAAAGAACAAAAACATGATAAATTCTACAATTTTGATAAATTCTCTAATGGAATATCTACAGATTACAATTCTGACGAGAAAAAAGCTAAAAAATCAAAGATTAAAATTAGCGACAATGATCCAATTAATTTAGATACATCTGATTTAAATATATTTGATAATGATGATGCTATAGTATTTGATTTAAAGAAAAAGAAACAATAATATGTATAGCACAAAACAATTTATAATTATTGCTCCAGAACTTTCTGGGGCAATATTTTATCCCCTACTTATAAACAAGTATGGGATTTTTTATACTATATAATTATTCATTGCTAAAAAAATTTCTCTTCTATATTCCTAATAATTTTACTGATACATCTTTCATTTTATATTTTTTTGTTTCTTCATCTATTACAAATTCAACTAATGTATTTTCTAAAGTTTCTTCATTTTGTCTTAAGTCTGTAGTAAAATATAATTTTATTTGTGGTATTTCTATTTGTTTTAATATTATTGTTTTAAATACTTCTGCCATATGTTTTTCATCTTCACAAACTAATATTAATTGTGGCATAGACATATATCCAGAATCTCCTACTTGGAAATTTGCATAAAAGTCTTGATATAATTTCATTTTATCTACTAATTTCTTTTCCCATTCTTCTTCTCTTCTTATAACTTCAAATACAAATTCTATTGCTTTTCCACTTTTTACAAGTTTAACACTTCCACCTGTTGCTTTAAATACTTTCCCAGATTGTTTAGCTGTAATTGCAGGCTTTGGAACATATCCTTCAAAAGCTTTTACTTTTCGTAAATATGCAATTAAAGTTTGATTTCCTGCTAATCTTTTTTTAATCATTGCAACTGGTTTTGTATTGTCTGTTGGTTGCCATTTGCATTCTATCCCTCTTGAATTTAGTAAATATTTTCCCATCTTTTCTAAACAATAAATACGATAAATTCCTTTTCCATCTTCTGAATTAAAATAATATCTTGTTAAAATTTTAGTTTTTACAAGTTGTTCTAATTTATTGTTTAATTTATCTTGTGAATTTACTTCTATACCTTTCCATTGTAATAGTTGAAATATTTGTCTTGAAGTAATGAATTCAAATTCATTTACAAGCTCTAATATCTTAAAATGAATATCTCCAATATGTCCTATATTAATTTTATGTATAATTTGATTCATAGATACATATCCATCTTTTCCATCAAATGTTTTAATTTCCCCTTCTCTAATAGCAAATGGTGATACTATTGCTTTTATTTGATTATCCTCTACCATTTTTATTTCCTCCTCCAAAAATAATTAACTTTATTTTTTTCTTTTCTGGAATAATTTTTTTGATATACACATCTACATCTTGTCCATATTTTATTCCTTCTTTATATTCTGCCATTCCTACTAAGTTTGGTTTTAATTCGATAAAAATACCTTGTTTATTTTTTGCTGTTTCTCTAGCAATTCCTTTTACAATTTCTCCTTGCTCAAAGTTTTTAATATTATCTTCCCATGAACCATATAATTCTTTACTTGATAGAAATATTTTATCTTTCTTTATCGATTTTACCATAACTTTAATATTTTGTCCAATTTTAAGCCTTTCTGATGGACTTTTCATTCTTGCTACTGAAATATCTTCTATATATAATAATCCAACTTTATCTTTTGCAATTTCAACAAAAGCTCCATATGGCTGTATTGATTTTACTGTTCCTGAAAGTATATTTCCCTCTTTTATTTCTATACTTTGTTTATCTTCTTCCTCAATTGGAATAAATTTTGCATATTCCATTTTTTTTCTCCTCTTCTGTGTTAATTAGCACTTATTTGCAAAGCAAATTTCATATGTGGCAAATCCACTTTTTTCTTATTATATCCATATTTTTTTCTATTGTAAAGGGGTATATCCTAAACTTTCAATTTCTTTTTTAGTTAAATATCTCCATGTTCCTATTTTTAAATCTTTTACAGATATATCTTGTATTTTTGCTCTATGCAAAGCTAATACTCTTTTTTGTATTGCTTCACACATTTTTCTTATTTGTCTATTTTTTCCTTCATGAATTGTAATTGCTAACCTAGAAACTTTCTTTTCTTCATCTATTTTAAGTATTTTTACTTTAGCTGGCCTTGTAGTATAATCTTCAATTTCTACTCCATTTTTTAATTTTTCTACTTCTTCTTTAGTTACTATCCCCTTAACTGTAACTGTATATGTTTTTTCTACTTCATGTTTTGGATGTGTAATATAGTATACAAAGTCTCCATCATTAGTTAAAATTAGAGCACCAGATGTATACATATCTAGCCTTCCTACTGGAACTACTTTTTCCTTTATTTTTATTAAATCTAAAACTGTATCTCTTGCAAATTGGTCCTTTGCTGTTGTTACATATCCTATTGGTTTATTTAGTAGAATATATATTTTATCATCTATCTTTTTTACTACTTTTCCTTCAAATTCTATTTTATCACTATTAGGATTTATTTTTCGTCCTAAAGTAGTTTCTACTATTCCATTTACTTTTACTTTACCTTGCAATATATATTCCTCACATTTTCGCCTTGATGCTATACCTTGATTTGCAAGATATTTTTGTAATCTTTCTTCCATGTATACCTCCTTATTGTTTTTCTAATTCATGTATTATTTTTTCAAAATATTCTGGTAAAGGTGCTTCTACATACATTTCTTTTCCTGTTGTTGGATGTTTGAATTTAAGTGATTTTGCATGTAAACATTGTCCTTCTATATTCCATGGATTCTTACCATTTGAATATGTAGTATCTCCAACAATTGGATATCCTATTTGTGATAGATGTACTCTTATTTGATGTGTTCTTCCTGTTTCAATTTTTACTTCTAATAATGTATATCCTAAATATCTTTTAATAACTTTAAAATGTGTAATTGCCTCTTTTCCATCTTTTGTAACAGCCATCTTTTTCCTATCTTTTTTACTTCTTCCAATAGGCATATTTATTGTTGCTTCATTCTCTTTTGTTGCTCCTTTTACTAATGCCATATATGTTTTTTCAACTTGATGATTTTTAATTTGCTCACTTAAGTTAATATGTGATTTATCGTTTTTTGCAATAATTAAAGCTCCTGAAGTGTCTTTATCTATACGATGTACTATTCCTGGTCTAATTTCTCCTCCTATTCCTGATAATGAATCTTTACATATTGCCATAATTGCATTAACTAAAGTCCCATCAGGATTTCCATTTGCAGGATGTACTACCATTCCTTTTGGCTTATTTACTACTATTATATCATTGTCTTCATATAATATTGGAACTTTTATATCCTGTGCTTTTAACTTACTTTCTTTTGCTTCTTCTTTTTGTATTGTAATTTCTTCTCCACCTTTTAACTTTAGAGAAGGTTTACACTTACTTCCATTTACTAGAATTTTTTCTTCTTCTATTAGTCTATGTACAGAAGTTCTTGAAATTTCTGTATTTTTGCTAATATAGGAATCTAATCTTTCATTAGATTCCTTTACTATTATTTTTTCTATCTCCACTTTATTTTTCCTTTCATTTATTCTTCTATATTTGCTGTTAGTCTTTCATAAATCACGAAATTGTCATCTTTATATAATTCTTTATAATTATCATCTCGAGATAAAAACATATTTAATTTTGCATTTTTTACACAAATCACATGTGTAATGTTATATTTTTCAAATTTTGTTTCATAATATGTACCAATTGTTGATATATTTATATAATCTGAGAAGATATCTCTTCCTTCATATTTTCCATCTTCTTTTTTAGTTCCATTAAATTCTGGTGCATATAAGTCTGCTCTAGAGTCTATAAACACTGGAATTCCTCTAAAAAGTAAATAACTTCCATAGTTATATTCATTATATATTTTAATATTTTGTACATCTAAATTTTCTAAAATATAGTTTGATGCTTCTACTGGATATGATGCACTATTAATAAAGTGTTGTCCTGCTTTTGGTTTGAATACTACTATAGATATAAGTACTACTATTGCTAATGTTAATAATTTTCCTAAAATAGTTCCCATTGCTTCTATTACTTTTTTAGAACCTTCTTTATCATATTTTTCAGCTAGACTTGCTAATAATTTTGCTAATATGAAACTACAAATAATTATTAATAATGAAACTTGTCTTCTAGACATAAAGCACATATATGTAATTCCACCTAGCATGAATAAGTCGCTTAGTTTTATTTTTGTATCTGTAAAAATTAATATTGCTAAAAATAGTACAAATACACACATTGTTGTTTTGTCATCATATAAAGTTAAAGGCAAGTGTTCACTAATACTAGCAGTTGTATTTCCTTGCATTGTTTTTACTAAATATGTATATGGTGTGTCTCCTATTGGTGTTAATAGTCCAGTAAATGCACATATTATCATAACTACTACTAACCATAGTACTGCTTTGTTTTTTGTTATTTTAATTCTAAATGGATTTTCTCTTAGTTTTGCTGTTCCTTCTTTTACTTTTTGCATTTTTTCTTCTTGTATTATTAAATTCTGTTTTGCCTTTTCTTTTCTATCTTCATTTTTTAATAATTTTATTTTTAATTTATTAAATACAATTTGTGCTTTTACAATAATATGAATATCTGAAATTGAAGCTATTACATATTCTGCAATATATGGTAAAAATAATACAAAGAAAAATGGCCATACAGCAACATGTATGTTGGCTAGCAATATTGATATACATACTAATCCTACTAAATATCTCTTCTTCTTATTTTGTAAGAAATTTTCTATAAATAATATTGTTAATACAAATAAAATGTATGAAACAAGCTGAGCTCTTGCTGCAATAAAGTCTTTTAATAAATATGTAGCCCCCATTGTTAGAAAAAATGCTATTAATCTATTTTTACATAATTTTTTCATTACATTATATATTAAAACTGTTAATATACATGCTAAAATAACTGTAGATAGATATATTGCAAACATTCCAAAGTCCATATTTTGTATGGTATTATTTATATTTTCATTTCCAAAGTTTATATTTTTTATTTGATTTCCTACTTGTTCTCCTGCATTATATACATGATATAATCCTACATCATATGCCCAATGTGGATATGTATATGGTAAATCTTCATTCCACGAAAAGTGGTCTTTCATATCAATTCCATTTTCAGTTATTAGCTCCCCTATTTTTATTGTATAAAATGTATCATTTTGTAATGATATTGGACATACTGAAATTGTAAAAATAATAATACATATAATTGCTAATATATCAAATTTCAAATTTGATTTTTTTTCTTTTACATTTTCTGATAAATTTTCTTGTGTATTTTGCATTTTTTTACTTTCCTTTCTTCTTTTTTCTTGATATACTATACCATAAAATTATTTATTTTTCTAGTGTATAAATAAAAAACTCCTTATGATATTTTATCATAAAGAGTTTTTTATTTATTTTTATTGTAATTGTTTTGCAACTTCTTCTGCAAAGTTTTCTTCTTTTTTCTCGATTCCTTCACCTTTTTCCAATCTTGCAAATCTAACTATTTTAGCACCATTTGCTTCTACCATTTTTCCTACTTTTTGATCTGGATCTTTTACGAATGGTTGCTCAACTAAACAAATTTCTCCATAGAATTTTCCAATTCTTCCTTGTACCATTTTTTCTGCTATTTCAGCTGGTTTTCCTTCATTCATTGCTTGAGCTTTTAATATTTCCATTTCTTTTTCTACTCTATCTGCTGGAACTGACTCTCTATCTAAGTATTCTGGTTTTGCTGCTGCAATTTGCATACATACATCTTTTGCTACTTCTTCTGTAGCATTTTCCATGTCTACTAATACTCCGATTTTTCCTTCTCCATGAACATAGCTTGTAATTGTTCCATTTTCACTTGAAAATCTTTCAAATCTTCTAATTGACATATTTTCTCCAATAGTAGCTATTTTTCCTGTTAGTACTTCTTGTACTGTTTTTCCTGCTTCTGCAATAGATTCTTGTGATAATAAATCTTCTACAGTTGTTGGTGCTTTTTCAACTACTTGTTTTGCAACATCTGCAACAAATGCTTTAAATTCTTCATTTTTTGCTACAAAGTCTGTTTCTGCATTTACTTCTACAACAGCTCCTATTTTTTTGTCAGCTGAAATATATGTAGCAACTAATCCTTCTGCTGCAACTCTTCCTGATTTTTTAGCTGCTTTAGACATTCCTCTTTCACGTAATAATTCAATTGCTTTTTCTTCGTCTCCATTAGTTTCTGTTAAAACTTTTTTGCAGTCCATCATACCTGCTCCTGTTTTTTCTCTTAACTCTTTAACTTGACTTGCTGTAATCATTTTAGTTCCTCCTTATAAATTTATTTATACATAAGTTTTAAATTTTAACTTATGTATTATTTATATAAAAAAAGGTAGAGATAGGCTCTCTACCCCATATATTTTATTATTCTTCAGTAGCTGCTACTACTTCTTCCATGCTTTCTGGTTCTGTACTTTCTTCAACCATTTCTTCTGAAATAGTTTCCATAGATTCTCCTTGTCTTCCTTCAATAACTGCATTTGCCATTGTATCTGCAATTAATTTTACAGAACGTATAGCATCGTCATTTCCTGGAATTGCATAATCTACGTCTTCTGGATTACAGTTTGTATCTACTAATCCTACTACTGGAATATTTAATTTTCTTGCTTCTAATATTGCAATTCTTTCTTTTTTAGGATCTACTACAAACATAACTCCTGGAAGTTCTGTCATTTCTTTAATTCCTCCAAGGTTCTTTTCTAGTTTTTCCATTTCTTTCTTTAAAAGAATTACTTCTTTTTTAGGTAATACATCAAATGTACCGTCTTCTTGCATTGTTTCTAATTCTTTAAGTCTTTCTACTCTTTTTCTAATTGTTCCAAAGTTTGTTAGCATTCCTCCTAACCATCTTTGGTTTACAAAGTACATTCCACTTTTTTCAGCAGCTTCTTTCATGCACTCTTGTGCTTGTTTTTTAGTTCCTACAAATAGAACTGTTTTTCCCTCTTCTGCTTGTTCTTTTAAGAAGCTATATGCTTCATCAATTTTTTTAGATGTTTTTTGTAGATCTATAATGTGAATTCCATTTCTTGCTTGAAAAATGTATTCTGCCATTTTTGGATCCCATCTTCTTGTTTGATGTCCAAAATGAACACCTGCTTCTAGTAATTGTTTCATTGCAACTACTGCCATTTTTTATTCCTCCTTTTTGTTATACCTCCATTTTATTTTAACATTAAAAAAGACTTGTATTATAGCAAGCACACTTTTTTAACTAATAAAATGTGTGTAATTTTTTACGATATTTATTTTACCAGATTTTACATAAAAAATCAAGTGATTTATTATTTTTGTATGAGTTTTTTTGACTGGGGAATGCCCTAGATTTCAATATTTCTAAGCT
>CAUWFE010000014.1:0-38848 GCA_963558185.1 uncultured Clostridia bacterium | reverse complement strand
GAAATTTTGCATTCTTAAATTCAAAAAAAATTACATTCATATATTGACATTAACAATAATAAATAACCTTACCAACAAATTACAAGTTGAAAATGAAATAGTATATAAAAAAGAAGTAGTTGCAAAAACAATCATAATTTGATAATATTATGTAAAAGAAGGAAGAAAAAGGTGTGCTAAATGAAGAATGTCGCTCTGCTCATGCAGAGCAAAATGCACTTATCAGTGGTTCTAGAAAAAATATATAACAACAGATAGTAATTTATGGAGGAGTGAATTGAAATGAAAAAAAATATTGTTTGGAGTGTTAATAATCATATTTATTTTAATTTTATCTTTTGTAATTCCTGTAAGAAAAGAAGAAAAAGAAGTTTGGTACAGCAAAGATTTAGTATCTTTTGGACATAGTGAGAATTTTTATTATAATATTTATGGTATAAAAATATGGCCATTTTTAAGTGAATATGAGCATATAAGAGAATAAAAAATTACAATAAGTAAAGCCTGTTATAAAATCAATAGGGAGTAGGGGAATAGGTGTTTTTAAAATCTCTTATCTTATTTGCAACTACATAGATAAAAATATATTAAAAAAATAAAATGCAAATAAATTATGCAAAATTATTTTTTACTTTTAAAATAAAAATATTAAAAGTAGAAAAATTTTGTGCAAAGTTAATTTCTAATTTGATTTTTTTAAAACGAACATTTGTATAATATGTTTGTAAATGCAAAAAACGAAATAATTTTTATATTATAAACCAATAAAAATATTGTATAATAATTATATAAATTTAGATTACTAAATGTTTTAAATTTAATATATAAAATACAAAAGCTAGTATTTATATATAAAATAAGTATAAATGCTGATTTTTAGGTGTTTATTAAAAATGCTGAAAAATGGTCAAAAAAGTGACACACGAGAATCGATTTTAAGGCGTTTTTATTTTTTAGACATATAGTTTGTTGTCTATAAAATGCAGCAAAATATTGAAATATAAGGATTTGCAGATTTTTGAAAAAATAATCTAAATTTATATAAATTTTTTATAAATTATCAGGTTACAATAATGTAAAAAAATCCAACCAGGAATAATATAAAATAATGAAGCTTTAGAATCAATTTTAAGAGGTTTTAATAATAAAGTAATATAAGTTTATTATCAGAATAATAAGCTGTAATAGGCTTATAGCAAGGAATAGCAAATTTTAAGATAGAGGTACTTGAAACAGGTACTTTATATTTTACTTCTACTCCTTATTGCACAAAACTTTGATTTTGTGCAATGTTTTATACTACAAAAAATATAGGGACTATACCCTCTTTATTCAATTAAATTAAAAATCAACTTCTTTAATTTCCCTATCTTACATATATTTTGTTTTAAAAAAGAGATATTAAATTTTTAATATCTCTTATACCCTATATGCATTAAGTTACATTACCTGTTTAATTTCTTTAATGAATCTTTCATTGTTTCTATAAATTCTTCATTATTTTTTGTTTTAAGCATTTCATCAATTAATTTCTCTGTTACTTCTGCAGTTGACATACTTGATAATGCTTTTCTTAATGCAAATACTGTTTCTAATTCTTTTCCTGTTAATAATTTATCTTCACGTCTTGTACCTGATTTATTAATATCAATTGCTGGGAAAATTCTCTTTTCAGACAATCCTCTATCTAAATGTACTTCCATATTACCTGTTCCTTTAAATTCTTCGAAAATAACATCATCCATTCTACTTCCAGTTTCAATTAAAGCAGATGCTAGTATTGTTAAGCTTCCCCCATTTTCAATATTTCTTGCTGCTCCAAAGAATTTTTTAGGTTTATGCAATGCTGTTGGATCTAATCCTCCAGATAATGTTTTTCCAGAAGATGGTACAACTAAGTTATATGCTCTTGCTAAACGAGTAATACTATCTAATAAAATAACAACATCTTTTTTATGCTCTACAAGTCTTTTTGCCCTTTCTAATACCATTTCAGCTACTTTTACATGATGCTCAGGTAATTCATCAAAAGTAGAATAGATAACATCTCCTTTTATAGAACGTTTCATATCTGTTACTTCTTCTGGTCTTTCATCAATTAATAATACAATTAATTCTACTTCTGGATTATTTGTTACAATACTATTTGCAATTTTTTTAAGTAAAGTTGTTTTACCTACTTTAGGTGGTGCAACAATCATACCTCTTTGCCCTTTCCCTACAGGGCTCATTAAATCAATTATACGCATTGCATATTCATTTGAAGTTGTTTCCAATTTGATTCTTTCTTCAGGATATATAGGTGTTAAATCATCAAATTTAATACGTCTATAGGCTTTTTCTGGAGCTTCCCCATTAACTTCTCCTACATATATAAGAGCTGGAAATTTTTCTCCTTCTTTTGGAATTCTTGCTATACCTTTTACCTTATCTCCATTATCTAAACGGAATCTTCTTATTTGAACTGGCGAAATATATATATCTTTAGGTGTAGATAAATAGTTTTCACCTCTTAAAAATCCATAACCATCTGGTAGAATTTCTAAAATTCCTTCAACAATTCTATCATCCTCACTTGTTAATTTATATCCTTCTCCAGCTTCTAAAATAGGGGCATTAATTTCATCCTCTGCTTTTGTTTTATAATAGAAGCCTCTTTTTGGTTTTTCTTCATCTTGTAGTTCTGTTATATTATCTTCAGAAGAATTATCAATTTCATTATCATTTGATACTGATAATAACTCTATTAACTCATCTTTTTTTAATTTTGAAACATTTTTTATCCCTTTTTCTTTTGCTAGTTGACGTAACTCAACTAATGTATAATTTTGTAAATCCATAAATACCTCCTTATTGGTTGAAAAATTTTATCTTTATTATTCGTGTGGGAATTGTTTAGAATCTAATTTTACTCGATTAATAAATTTCTTTAATTATTATACTATATATTTGTAAAAAAGTAAATAGAAATGGAAAAATTTTCCTAATAATAGTCTAGTACAAAAAGCTCTATTTCTAAAAGAACTTTCTATATAAAAAAACAACTACTTAAATTTAAAAGTAGTTATTTTGTAGCATCAATATAAACTTTTTCATTTGGTAAATACATACCTAATTTTTCTCTAGCTATTTGTTCTATATATTGTGAAGAATTTACATTTTCTTTAATTTCATTTAAAGATTGTTGAGCTTCTTGTTGTTCTTCTATTTGATTTTCATAATTATTAACTTCTTTACTATATGCATTTAAAGTTTTTTGTTGAGATAATAAAGTTCCTACAATATAAATAGCTATTCCTAAAAATAATATTTTTTTAAACACTTTTTTATAAGATATTTTCATCTGTACACTCTCCATATTATCAACTATTTATATTTTTCTACATTCTATATCAAAATCCTTCTTTTTTTTGCTATTTTTTTGAAATTTATTTTTATTTTTGGCGAAAAAGGTCTGAAAAGTTTTTTTAAAGTTAATAACTATAAAAGATATAGGTTTTAAAATTAATTTTCGTATAATCCATTTAAATGGAAAAAATATAATATTTAATATTTTCTTTATGAACTGTATTATTTTTACATTTATAGCTATAAAATATTTACTTATAAATAATATATAAAGTATAATTCCTATGAAAATTCCCAGAAAAGTATACCACCTAATTTCTCCATTATTAAAATAGTATAATAAAAATAATATAAAACAACCAGTTGTAATCCAAAAAACAACATCTTCTATATATGTGATAAAATCAGGTGTTTTAAATGACTTTCGTAATATTCTAAATACATCAAAAAAAATGCCTATGACGATACCACTTAAACTAAAAACTAAAAATGTATATAATTGACCTGTTGCTGTTTCCATAACTTTCACCCTTATTTAAATATTCTACCTAAAAGACTACCAGAAGTTTTTTTATTTATATCATCTTCACTATATGCTAAATTAAAAATTTGCCCTTCTACAATTACCTCAGAAGTATCAATACTTAATTTATTAATATGTAATTCATCTCCTTTGATTGTAAGAAGGCCTAATTCTGTTTCTACAATTACAACTTGATCATCAAAGCTAAGAACATCAAGAACTCCAGAGATACTTAATTTTTCTCTATTTTCTAATACTAAATTTTGAATTACATTTGTAGTATTATTTTTACGCTCTTCGATTGGCATAAATATCACTCTCCTTTTGTTATACCTATATTGTAAGTATATTCACATCTTGTCTTATTTAGAACAAAAGAGGCATGATTAATATTTTTCGACATTTTTAATAACTTTTCATGCCTCGTCTTTGTTCGCCCGCTAAATTTTATGAAATAAAATTTGTGTGGAATGTTTAGAAAAGCTTGTTCTATAATAGGAAAGTTCTCCAAACTTTCCTATTATAGAACAAAAAATAGACCTTGTTTGGTCTATTTCGTAATATGATATAAAATTAATCATCCTGTTTTGCTCTATTTAGTTAATTAATTGAGAATGTATTGTTTCTAACACATCATTATTAACTTTTTCTGTTAGTATAATTGAAATTTTGCAATCTGTTATTTCAAAATTTAAAATTTGTAAATCAAATCTTTTAATAATATTCATTAAATCTTCCAGTATTTTAGAGTCATTTCTAATTCCATGTCCTATCATAGAAATTCTAGAAACATTTTGATATGTTGTAGGATATTCCTTTAAATCAGTTTCTAGCAAATTTTGTAACTTATTTAATTGATTAGCAGGAATAGAAAAACATAATGTATGTGAGATATTAGATATATGATTAGCTATAATTTGATTTTTTAATAATAAATCAAAAATTTGTTTAAAATTATCTCCTATATGTGTCATTTTAACATGAATAATATCATCATTTTTTACAATACTTTTAATTTTACATTCTTCTATTTTTGAATTGTCTGAAATTATACTTCCTTTTTTATTATTGAATGTAGATTTTGTTATAATTGGAATATGGTATTTCTCCCCTATTTCAATACATCTATGATGTAAAACTTTTGCACCTTCTTCTGCTATATCCAACATTTCTTCATATGTTAATGTTTCTAATTTTTTGGCAATGGTAACCTTGTTTGGATCTGTTGTATATACTCCATCCACATCTGAAAAAATGTAACAATGTTTTGCATTTAATGCAGAAGCTAATGCAACAGCTGTTGTGTCTGAGCCTCCACGTCCTAAAGTGGTTATATCATTGTTTTTATTAATACCTTGAAAACCTGCAACAATTACTATTTTATTTTTATTTAATTCCTCAGTAATTCTAGTTGTATCTATATATTCTATTTTTGCATTTTGATTAGTTGAATCTGTCATAATTCCAGCTTGCCAACCTGTAAGTGAAATTGCAGGATATCCTAATCTATTTAATAATATAGATAGCTTAGACATAGAAATTTGCTCACCTGAACTTAATAATACATCCATTTCTCTATCTTCTGGCAAATTAGATAACTCTTTTACTTCTTTAATTAATCCATCTGTTGTTTTGCCTTGGGCAGAAACAACAACAACAATATTGTTATTTTCCTTTTTTAATTCAATAATTTTATTTGCAACAATATTTAATCTAATATTGTCAGCAACACTACTTCCTCCAAATTTTAATACTATAATTGGCTCCATATTATTGGCACCTCTTTTATTTAAATCTTATTACCTATTTAATTATAAACATGGTTCTATTTTATTATATTCTTTTGTTTTCGAAATTGTACTACTTTTATAAATTTTGCTTCAAGTATTCATCCATAAAATCATTTAAATTACCATCCATAACAGACTGAACGTTTCCTACTTCATAGCCTGTTCTATGGTCTTTAACTAATGTATATGGACAAAATACATATGATCTAATTTGGCTTCCCCAGGCAATATCCATTTGAATTCCTTTTAAATCATCTATGGTTTCTTTTTGCTCTTTTTCTTTTATATTTATTAATTTCGATTTAAGCATTTTCATAGCTGTTTCTCTATTTTGAATTTGTGAACGTTCAGATTGGCAAGATACTACAATATTTGTAGGAATATGCGTGATTCTTACTGCAGAAGATGTTTTATTTACATGCTGTCCACCTGCTCCTGAAGCCCTATAAGTATCTATTCGTAAATCATCAGGGTTAATATTCAAAACAATATCTTCTGTAATTTCTGGTAAAACTTCTAGTGATGCAAAAGACGTATGTCTTCTGCCACCACTATCAAATGGTGAAATACGTACTAAACGGTGTACTCCCATTTCTCCTTTTAAATAACCATATGCATATTGACCAGATACAAGAAATGTAACACTTTTTATACCTGCTTCTTCTCCTTCTAAATAGTCTAATTCTTTTACATCAAAATTATTATCTAAAGCCCATCTGGTATACATGCGATATAACATTTGAGCCCAATCTTGCGATTCAGTACCTCCAGCACCAGGGTGTATTGTTACAATGGCATTGTTAATGTCATATTTCCCAGAAAGTAAAGTTTCTATCTCTAATTTTTGAACTTCTTTTTCTAAATCTTTTAATTGATTTTCAAGTTCTGCTTCTAAGCTTTCATCAGATTCTTCTTTCAATAAATTTACCATTTCTAAAGCATTTGAAATTTCTGTAAAAATTTTATTATAGTTAATGGTTTTGCTTTTTAGTGTATTTATTTGTTTTAATACTTTTGATGAATTTTGAGAATCTTCCCAAAATTCGTTTAGTGTTGTTTGTTCTTCTAATTTTTTTAATTCTTCTTGTAATTTATTAATGTCAAAGAGAATCACCTATAGATTGAACTTTGTCTTTTAACAACTTAAACTTATTTTCCATTTCTTTTAAGTCTATCAAATTATCACTCTCCTTTGTTAAAACTAAGATATATTATATGTATTAATATGGTATTTGTCAAACCTATTTAATAAGAAAAATCACTTTATAGCTTAAAATAAAGTGATTTTTCTATAATATTAATTAAGTTTCTTTTTCTTTATAATAAATTTATCGAAAAATGCAATTGTTGGTGGTAATATAAATAATATCAATATTGTAGAACATAATACACCTTGTGCTAGTGTTATACATATTTTTGAAACAATACCACTCGCAAATGCTCCTACAAGAAATGTTGCTATAATTAATATTGATGACGATGTTAATATTGTATTAATTGACTTATTATAGGCATTTATTATAGATTCTTTAATTGTTGATTTTTCTCTTGATTCTATGTAATATGTTGTATATACAATTGCATAATCAATTGTTGCACCCATTAATATACTTTGAACTATTAATATTGCAATAAAGTATACACTTTCTCCTAATAATCCTAGTATACCCATTGTCATATATACAGCACTTTGAATAATTAAAACAAGTATAATTGGAATACCTATTGATTTAAAAGTGAATGCTACAACTACAAATATAGCAAGCATTGTAAGTATAGAAATAAATTCAAACTCATTTCCAAAACTTTTACTCATTTCATAAGACATTGGTGAATCACCAATAATATAAAATTCACTATCTTCAAAGTTATCATACATTGTTTGTAAAAATTCATATGTTTCATTAGATTCTAAATCAAAATATGTGTTAAGAATTATTCTTGAATAATTTTTACCTACTAGTTTGTTCTTATTATCTTGTATTTCCGCTTTAGCATCTGTAACTTGTTTTCTCATTTCATCATCTATGAAGTCATTAAATCTATCGTCTACTAAAATATCATCATTTACATAGTTTATAAATTGTTCCAATGTAATAGCCCAATCATCTTGATAATAATTTTCACTTCCGTAATAAATGTATAAAAGTTCTACTGTGTTTTCGTCAATGCTATCTGTTAATCTTGAAATAATTGCGAAGATTTCTTCTGGAGCATATTGTGTACCATTTATTACAGAATTCATTATTCCATTTATTGTATTTAATTGTGTAATTTGTGTTTCATTAAATTTATTTGCATATTTTTCATTTGTTATTACATTATTTAAGGTAAACTCTACAAAATCTTTTAAAGATGCATTCATATTGCTATTTATATGCTTTGCAGAATATAATGAATATAAAAGTTTTACATCTTCATTATTTAGTGTTAGTAAAGAAGATAATTCATTTGCAGAATATTTTTTATTAGCTTGAACATTTTTCATTATTTTATTAATAAGTTGCAAATTTTTAACTGTTGAAGTATTAATATTTTTACTTAATATTTCATCATCTTTATGTTCTAATATAAAATCAGTAAATACTATTGGCTTTAATTGCAAAGTTTGTGTGTTAGAAGCATATAAGGCGTATATTTTCTTTGTTATATCTGCATCTATTCCAACAAATTTTGCTAATTCATTATATGAATACGTAGATTTTTTAATGCTATTTTCCATTATTCCATATAATTTTTTTACAGTTGCTAATGTGTTTTTATCTATATTTTGAGATATTTGTTTATTATCACTATTATCTATTATATATTTTGTAAATTCATAAGGTGTAGAAGTCCACTTGCTAGTGTTTCCATTTATATAATCATATAAAGCATATATTTTAAAAACTTGTTTTTTATCTATATTTAACATGTTAGCAATTTCAGTTGCAGTATATTTTTTATTTTGACCTATTATACTTGAATCTATGTTTCCTATAAAATTTAAATTTATACCATTAATAAAATCCGTATTTTCAGCTAAATATTTTATAAAATTAATTAATTCTAACATAGACAATTGTGTTCCATTATCTTGTTCACTATATTTTAAAAGTAGAACTTGTTTTACTAATTTTTCATCTATTCCAAAAAAATTTGATAAATTACTTGAATTCATGGTTTGTTTAATTTTAGAAATATCACTCATTGTTTGCAATAATTTTAAATTTTGTATTGTATTAGCATCAAACATATTACTATAATTTTTATCTGGTAATATATTATTTATTACAAAATTTGAAAATTCATTTATAGTCATTTTATTATTTGTTCCATAAATACTATAATAGTATAAATATAAACTCTTTACCTGTGTTTCATCAATTCCAAATAATTTTGACATTTCATTACTATTCATACTTTTATTTAATGTATTTTTATCAATATATTTGCTAATTGTTTTTAAACTATTTTGAGCTTGTTTTGGAATACTACTTGCATAGTTACTATCTGTTAAAACATCATTATTTATAAAATTAACAAATTCATTAATAGTTAAGCTAATATTTACTTTATCTTTGTAATAGTATACAAATAAATTGTATGCATCATTTTTGTTTATTTCTAATATATCTGCAATTTCACTATAAGTTCTTTTTTTATTCATTTGCTCGTTAGAGGTAAATTTTTCTAATCTATTAATGTTATGCTCTGTATTGCTATCTAATTTAGTTGCAAAATTTTCATTATTTAAAACATTATTTTTTGTAAAATTAACAAATTCATTAAATGTCATTTTTGTTTCTTGTTCACTATTATAATATTTATAATATAATATTTTTAATAAATAATCTTCTATATTTGTATCTAATCCTAATTCTTCTAATTTTGCATTAAATTCATCATATTTTAGATTTTCGTTTATAGTATTTCCATAAGCTAAAACTTCATTAATATTTTCATTTTGTTCTAATTCAGTAAGATGTTTTGAAATATTTTGTTCATCTTTGTTATTATATATTATCGCTATTTGATTATTTTCTTTAAATATTTTAGCAATTTCATCTTCTTCAGAAGCTGTATATAGCATTCCTAAATTTCCCTTTAGTAAATAACTACCTATAAATATTACTAATAGCAATATAAATCCAATACTTCTAAATTTATAAATAACATTCCCAAGTTTTTTTAATTTTATGTTTGGTGTTTTCTTTTTTGTTTTTTCAATTAATTTATCAAACATTAAAATTAAGGCTGGTAAACAAGTAAATATCACTAATAAACTTAATAATACACCTTTTGCAAGAACTATTCCTAAATCTGCTCCTATTGTAAAACTCATGAACATTAGAGCTAATAATCCAACTATTGTTGTTATAGAACTACTAGAAATAGATGTAAATGATTTATGCAAAGCTTCTTTCATTGCGGTTACTTTGTCGTTGTTTATAGCTTTTTCTTGCCTATAACGGTTAATTAGCATAATTGAGTAATCCATAGATAATGCTAATTGCAATATAGCAGATATTGAGCTTGTAATATTTGAAATTGTTCCTAAAAATATGTTTGAACCATTATTTAATAAAACTGCAACTCCTATACAAAATAGAAATAAAAATGGCTCTACATATGATTCACACATAATTATAAGAATTATTGCGCAAATGGCAACTGCTAATACTATAATCCACATTGGTAAAATTGTCATATTTCTTTCAGCTATTGCTCCACTTGTATAAAAGTCATAATCTTTATATATTTTGTTTATATTTTCATAAACTAAACTAGCTGTTTTTGAATCTTCCTTATCATCTACATTTACAATATATAAAGTATATTCATTTGAATTGTATTTTTCATTACCCTTTTCATAATCAACACTTGAAACTCCCTCTATTGTTGATAAATTTTGATATATATTATCTTTTTCTTCTTCTGTTAAATTTTTAAACATTACATTCATAGAAGATGATTTTTCTTCTTCAAATTCTTTGTTCATAATGTCCATTCCAATTCTTGTTTCAGAGTCTGATGGTAAATATTCTGTCATGTCATAATTTATTTTTACTTTTTGTGATACAAATATTGACATTATAGCAAGAAAAATGAATAGTATAATTATAATGTTTCTTTTTTCTACAATAAAATCTGTAATTTTTTTCAAATTTTCTTTCCTCCCTTTCTTCGACTAAAAAATCGCACATATTTAATTATATGCATTTTATATATCAAATACAATAGACAATTTTAAGCATTTGACTAAAACTTTAATATATTATATAATTGTTTTGAGGTGTTTTATATGTCAAGAAAAGTAGATAAAAGAAATTTAAATACTAAAATTGAATTAGCAAATGCTTTTAAAGAAATTTCTAAAAAGAAAGAAATGAATAAAATATCTATAACTGATTTAATTAAATATTGTAATATAAATAGAAATACTTTTTACTATCATTTTGAAGATATTTACGACTTACTTACTTGGATGTTTAATGAAGAGATAAAAAAATTAATAGAAAAATCTAATAAAAAAGATGCTAAAACATTTTTAAATAGCATTTTTGACTATGTTGAAGATAATAAACATATACTAAATTCTGCATATAATGCATTTGGAAGAGAACAATTTAAAAAATTATTATATCCGTATTTTTATGGTATATTAAATAAAATTGTAGATGATGAAATTAGTAATCATATGATAGATGAAAATTTTAAAGATTTTGTTATAAATTTTTACAGTGAAGGTATTACCAGTTCTATATTTAATTATTTTACAGGAGAACAAAAAATAGATAAAGAAGCTTTAATTGAATATATATTAGCACTAGGTGAATTGATTCCTAAAATAGTTTTAACAAAAGGTAAATTATAATTTACCTTTTGTATTTTGAAAAAGTTTTTAAGTCCCCTACTTCATATATTTTTGCAAAATAAAATAACATATATGGTAAGTTTTATAAACATATAAACTCTAAAATATCCTTGTATACTACAGTATTTTCTTTTTCATTTAATATTTCATGCTTCATATTTTCATATAATTTTGATTTTACATTTGTATAACCTACATTTTTTATAAAAGATATTAATTCATTAAATTTTTCTTCACTTTGAATTACGGGATCTTCCTTCCCTGCTATTATAAATATTTCTAAATTCTTATTTTGGCAGTTCCAATTTTTCGAATTAAATGCTTGTTTCATCAATTTATATAAATTAATAAATCCATTTGTAGTAAAAATATATCCACAAAGTTCATCTTTGTTATATTCTTTAACAGTAGTTGTATTTGTGCATATCCACTCATTTTTATTGTTATTTGATTTATCATTTTTACTATAACTTCCAAAAGTCATTTTGTTTAAAAGTTTATTTGGCTTATTTTTACTATAAAATGGTTGTAATAGTTTTGCTATGCATATTCCTACACTAGATAATTTATTTTCTGTTGGAGGTCCACATAAAATAAGTTTTTTGATAGAATTATCATACTTTTTTAAGTAATTTCTTGCAACTAAAGTCCCCATACTATGGCTAAATAATATAATGTCTAAATTAGGATATTTTTCTTTTATATATTTTGTAATTTGATATAAATCATCTACAATATAATCTATATTTTCGGTATAAAAATATCCTAAATCAGATTTATTAATAACACTTGCACCATGTCCTCTATGGTCATGTATAACACAAATATAGCCATTTTCCGCTAAATAATTCATAAAATCATAATATCTTTCTTTGTGTTCTGACATTCCATGAGAAATTTGTATAATTCCTTTTGGTGTTCCTTTTGGCTCTATAATGCACATTTCTAATTCTAAATTATCCTTTTCAGATTTAATTTTTGACAATATCATACTTTTCTCCTAATAATTTTAATTTATTTTAATAATAATTATTATATTTATTATTATTTTATTTGTCAAATATTTTTTATATCCTTGTTGCTAAAATATATAAATGTAATACTAATTGCTATAATAAAGCTTATTGAACATATTAAAATTGAAAAATCAAATGTTAGAAAATTAGTTTCTGCCAAATTTCCGAATAAATATCTTGTAAAATCCCAATTTGTTGTTAGTAAATATTTTGAAAATTTCATATTATTTGTTACATAAATTATATTTTCTGATAAATATAATAAAACTCCTAATATTATAGAAATAGATGTATTTGAAGACAATGTAGCTATTGCAAAGGTTATTGTTAGTAGCAATAAATACATTGGTAATTTTGCTCCAATTAATATAAAATAATCAGCAAATGCATTAATTTCAATAACTGAATTAACATTAAAATCATATTTAATAACTGGTACCGTATAGTCTTCAAATCCATATACAACACCACCTACAATAGTTTGAATTAATAAAATACTCATAATAATTATTATTGTTATAAGAATAACTGTTATTAATTTTGATAATAATATTTTCCATCTTTTATATGGTTTTATTAATAATAGTTTTATAGTTCCTTTGTTAAATTCTTCACTTATTATAGATGCAGATATAATAATTATAACCATAACAATTAGTATTTCATAATAGTTCATAGAATTAACTAACATATCTCTTGCATTATCTGCTTTTAGTGTTGGAATATTATGATAAATTTTATACTCCAATTCTTTAGTTTGTGCTAAAACTTTATTATATTGCAATTTTTGATTATAATCTTGTATATTGCCATAATATTGTGATAGCTCTTCCCTACTTTTTTGGTACTGTTTTAATAATGTATTTCTATCAGATATTTCATAACTAATATTTTCTTCTAATCTAATATTTAAAAGTTCAATTTCATGCATAAGTTGTAGTATATAGTTTTCAATATTTTCCGTTTTTAAATGCCCCATTTTCAAATTCTTCAAATACTTTTTCAAATTCAAAATTTTTCTTTAGCATTGCATATAAGAAATAATCTTTTGGATCTCTTGCTTCCCAATTAAAATCATCTAATATGTCACTTTTTTCATTAAACTTTTCTTTTATTCCTTTTTCAATTTCTTGTTTTAATTTTAAAGATGGAGTGCCAAGTTTTTTATAATAATATTTTTCTGACAAATCATTGGTTGTAAAAGTTTCTTTATTTAAATTTTCTACAATTTTTAGTTGTGGCGTAAATACAATATCTTGTTTTGCTAAGTCATTTTTTAAATCATTCCAGATTAATTGAAATGTAGCACACCAAATTGTATCGGTATTTTGGTCTATTTCGTCATCTAATGTTAATGTAGTTATAATATTTTTTGTATCGAATGAATCTTGCAGAGTGTTAGATAGCTTTTCCTTTGTACTATTATATATTTCTTTTCCTAATATTTTTATTCCTATTCCATCAATATATCTTATTTCTGTATTTTCTCCTTCGCGAGCTAATTTGTGATATTTTGTAATACTATATAATAGTGATTTAAACTCAATACTTCCTCCATCTTTTAATTTCATTGGAATTGGAAATAATAATATTACTAACAATATTATTATTGCAATAATTAAAATTTTTTTCTTTTTCATATAATCACCTTTTACCTTTCTATTATATAGATGCTTTTTTATTTACTTTTAGTTGGTGATTTACCCAAAAAATTGCAAAAATTATTGTTAATATTAAAAATATCCCTGAAACGCTAAACATTTCAATGCTTAAATAATTTGTAGTATCTACATGAATGTTTTGTTGTACAATAACATTTTCTAATGAATTTGTTTCATCACTTTCTTGTATTATTTCGTTATAATTGGTAACTGAATCTTCTTTACCTTCTATTTCTGTATGATTAGAACTTTGTTCTTCTTGAATAGTAGGTGCATCTTTTTTATGTTCTTTCAAAGTTAGTATTCCTAATACAAATGTTATTATAAACATACTTAAGTTTCCTAAAGTTATTTTTAGTGTATATATAGCTTTATAATATCTCCATTTTATAGTGTTTGTTGATTCTCCTAGTAATTCTGCAATTTCTTTAAAAGTTAAATTTGATAATATTTTTAATGAAATAATTTCTTGTTCTTTTTTATCTAAACCTTTTATTAACCTATTATATGAATCTATATTTATGTAGTTATCTATATCATCGTTTTCATCTTTTAAGTTATAAATTGCTTCTAAATTAACACTATTTTTTTAATTTCTATAAATAATTCCTTTAACTCATCTTCATTTATTTTTCCCATAAGATAGTCCTTTCTATTGCTAATTTGCTCCTATGTTATTAATTATTACTTTTTATTTTACTAATTCTTTTAATTTTTTATCAAATTCTGGAAAATCTTTTTTTAATATTATTGGCTTATTATCTTTACTAACAAAGCAATGTTTAGTCTTTCCTATTAAAACAGTTTCATTTGTTTTGATATTACTCATTGTATACTTAATTATTAATTTTACTCCTTTAAATTCTTCAATTTCAACATTTATTTTTATGATATCTCCAAAAGTTGTTGATTTTTTATAGTCGCATTCTACTGATATTACTGGAGAAATAATTCCATCTTTTTCTAATTTATAATATCCAAATCCTATATTCTCTAAAAAGTCGACTCTAGCTTCTTCCATCCATCTTATATAATTAGAATGGTGAGTTATTCCCATTTTGTCTGTTTCGTAATAATTTACTTTATGTATATAATTTTCCACTTTTCCCTCCAAAAAATATTATTTTTAAATATATTTTACAATTATTCACTTTAAATTAACATACTTATTCTTTTTCTTTATTTTTTCTTCCAAAGTATATTGCAATTCCAGCACATACTATTGCTACTATCACAGCTATCCCTAATGCTATTTCCATTTTATTATTGCTCCCTTTTTATAAATTTTAACACTCATTTACTTGTGGTTTCATTATAGCATAAAAAATAAATAATTTTCAACATTTATTGCTCGCCTTTATTGTAAATTTCAGTCTATAAGTTAATTTATAGTGTAGTTCTAAAAAAAGAGAGGAAAATATTATCCCCCTCTCCAAAATCACACAAATTGTAATCAATGTTTTACTCTTTATTATAATATTCTTGCTCCAAAAGGTGCTAAAGATAGTTTTGCAATTTTGAAAAATTGCAAACCAAATGGTATTCCTACAATTGTTATGCACCATATACAACCGAATAAAAAGTTTTCTATTGCCATTGGAATACCGAAAAATATAATCCATATTATGTTTGCAAAAAGTGATGGCACTCCCCCACCGTATTCAATTTCTTTTCCGAATGGAGCAAATGACATTGATGCAAATTTAAAACATTGTCTACCATAAGGTATTCCAACAATAGTAATACACCATATTACACCAGATAATATCCATGAAAGTCCACTAAAAAGACCCCCAAATATAAACCATAAAATATTTCCTAATAAACTCATATTGTATTCTCCTTTTACAACATTAATTACTCTTTATGTGATTTTTTTGCATAGTTATTTTAACTTTGCTAATCAATTAATTCATATATATTATATCAAATTATTTCTGTTACTGCTATCATTTTTCATTATATTATCCTTACATTTTTGCAATATATTATTTTCTTTATACATAAAACATTCTTTATCATGAGAATATATAACTCCAATTGCTTGCAAATAAGAATAAATAATTGTACTTCCTACAAATTTCATTCCTCTTTTCTGTAAATCTTTTGATAATATATCTGATAATTGATTTGTAGTTTTGTCATTTTCACATATAATTACATCCTTTGTAAAAGTTTTTAAGTAATTATTAAAAGTGCCGTATTCTTCTTGTATTCTTTTAAATATTCTACTATTATTTATAGTAGCATTTATTTTTAATTTATTTCTTATAATGTCTTTATTTTGTAATAATTTTTGTACTTTTTCATCATCATAGCTAGTTATTTTATCTATGTCAAAATTATCAAATGCTTTTCTGAAATTTTCTCTTTTATTTAATACACATTCCCAAGAAAGTCCTGCTTGAAAAGATTCTAGTATTAACATTTCATACAAATATTTTTCATCAAAATTAGGTTTGCACCATTCCTCATCATGATATTTTATATATATTGGATTTTTTAAATTACACCATTTGCATCTTGTTTTCATATGAAATTTCACCCACATATTTATAATGTATTTTTATAATATCTATTCTACTTTATTTTTGTATATTTTACAAGACATTTTATACGATATAAAATACATTATTATAATTAATGTAATAAGTAAAACTAACCCAAAGTTCCCAAAAAAATTTTCAAACATTTGTATATTTATGTTTAGATTCATTTTCATAAAAAGAAATATTATTCCAGATACTAGCATGACCATTGCAAATACTAATATAAACATTTGAATTCTACCTTTTTCTGCTCCCCATTTATATATACTTGGTATTTGAATTGACTGTATTAAAGATATTCCAAATATTCCTCCTATTGTTGTAGTAATTAAACTTTGATAATCTATATTTATTATATCTTCTGTTTTTATGTAATTCATTATATTTGCAATTATTATTGTTAATATTAAGCCTAATACACCTCCAATTATAGCTGAAGCTATTGATAAAATATATTTTGCTTTTACTATTTCCTTTTTGTTTGTAGGTAATGTTAATATATATTTATTCGATTTTGAAATTTCATCATAGTTAAATGTAGAAAGTGATATCATTCCAATTATTGTACATATTATTATTGGTGCATATGTAATTGCTTTTGTCCCTATTATTGCAATACTGCAAAATAATACCATAATTATTATAGATGTTTTATAACTTGCTAAATTATATAAATCTTTTTTTATTAATCCTTTTATCATAATTATTTCTCCCCCTTTATATAAAATAACATTATATCTTCAATTGAAGGTTTATCAATGGTTGTTATATTGTATTTTTTTACAATATTATATTTATCATTAGTTAAAATTTCATATTGATATTTTTGCTCTTTATATTTTATATAATCATTTTTTTCTATCTTTGAAAAATCTTCTTCACTACATTTAATTATTCCATAATTTTCTAATAATTCTACTGTAGGCATATTAAAAATTATTCTTCCATTTTCTATAAATATAATATAGTCTGATATGTGTTCTAAATCTGTTGTTATGTGTGTTGAAATAAAAATTGATCTTGTTTCATCTTCTTCAATATATTTTCTAAAAATATCTAAAATTTCATTTCTAACAACTGGATCTAAGCCACTTGTGGGTTCATCTAGAATAAGAAGCTTAGGATTATGAGAAATTGCAGTTGCTATTTTTAATTTCATTTTCATACCACTAGAGTAGTCTTTTATTAATTTATTTTCTGGTAAATTAAATTGTTTTAAATAACTAATATACTTATCTTTGTTCCATTCTTGATATATATCTTTCATAATAGAATTTATTTGTTTTGCTGTTAAATAGTCTGATAAAAAACTATCATCTAAAACAACACCTATATTTTGTTTAATCTCTTTTTCATTCAATTTTATATCTTTTCCAAATATATGTACACTTCCTTCACAATTAATAGCATTTAAAATTGATTTTATTGTTGTAGTTTTACCAGCTCCATTTTCTCCAACAAAGCCAACTACACTACCTTGAGGTACATTAAAACTAATATTTTTTAATTCAAAACCATCATATTTCTTGCATAAATTTTTAACTTCTATGTTATTTTCCATTTTACAAATCCCCCTTATATATTAGTTTAAAAAGTTCTATAATTTCTTCTTCTGAAATATCTAATATTTGTGACAATTTAACAATTTCTTCTATATGCTCTTGAATTTCTTTTCTTTTTTCTTCTTGCATAAATTCTGAACTTCTTGGAGCTACAAAGCTACCTTTTCCCTGAACTGTTTTTATATATCCTTCTTGTTCTAGTTCGTCATAAGCTTTTTTTACTGTTAAAAAACTTATTTTTAAATCATTTGCCATTACTCTTACAGAAGGCAATATGTCTTCTTCTTTTAATTCATTATTAGATATTGCTTGCTTTATTGCTTGTTTTATCTGCTCATATATAGGGATACTACTGCTATTGGTTATAATAATATTCATGTGTTCCTCCACTTATATTTAATTTATAACACTATATAACAGCATATAACATTTGTCAATATTTTTATAAAAATTTAATTACTTTTTATATTTTTACATAAAAAATAAATAGTAGAATTAATATTTTACTACTATTTATTTTCCTAAATTGTTCATTTACATTTTACAACAAATTATATATTTAATTCACATATTTTATCTGTTGCTTTTCGATCAAATCATAAATTGATAATTCTTCCTTTTCTTTATGAGCTTCACTCATTTTTATTGCTATTATCTGATTATTTGTATATGTTTTATAATAATATATTCCTTTGCTTGTATTAATACAGCAAGAATATGTTGTTATATCTTTTTTTCCTTCTTTAGTAATTGTACTACCTTGAACCATGGCAACAGAATCTAATATATGGAAAAATTGAGTCACTGAGCTTTCTTCATCATCACTACAAACTGAATTTAATTTATTAAATGCTGCTCTTACAAATCTTGACGCAGGAGAGTTATCTCCAGGTAATCCAATTGCTCCCATCCCTTGCCCATACTGTTCTAAATTAATTTTATCTGAAAATCTATTTTTTTCATAATATGGAGTTAAATTACTATAATTATTTATATTATTCAAATGATAGTTGAATGGAGGATTGTTAGTTAATACTCCTATAGGATTCTCGTAAATTTTGATTCCTTCTTTCATTTGCTCAACAACAATACATTCGTTGTCATCACTTATCATCCAATGCAATTCAGAAACTGATAAATTTTCAGCAAATGGTATATTTGTAATATTTAAGTTTAAGATAATTTCTTTAATTTCCGATACTTTTGAGTATAATCCTAAAAAATATGGAATAAGTTCATATGGTGCTAAATTTAACTTAGAATTATCTTCATTAAAGAAATGTGCATTTTTAGGGAAATATAGTCCTGCCATTGATAAACCTTTTTCATTTGTAGCCTCAGCATATAACGGGTAATTTTCTACTACAGTGGCCATTCCTATCATAGAATATTTTGTTTTAATTTTAGTTTTATTTTTTAATTTAAATTCATAGTTTCTTGGTGTAATAACTACTTTCTCATTAAATCTATACTCTAAATCCAGATTTCTT
This sequence comes from uncultured Clostridia bacterium, assembly GCA_963558185.1. GTDB lineage: Bacteria > Bacillota > Clostridia > TANB77 > CAG-508 > UMGS1663. The sequence continues at coordinate 19,052 of CAUWFE010000014.1, read as the reverse complement.
CCAAAATAATTATCTTTCGTTTTTAAATTTATACATGTACACATATACATTTTCTCCTTTTATTAAAATTTAAATAGATTTAGCCCTATTTGTTCATTGAAATATCTATCTACTTTCCCATCAATAATGTTTATAATCATCTCACAAGTTGCACTTACTATTGCTCTATTAAGATGTCCTCCAAAAACTTCTCCTTTTTCATTTCCTGCACTCATATGTATATGTGCATAAAAAGCATCGTTCATAGTATTTATTGTTCCTGTTAAAGATACAATTTCGAAATTACCTTTAAAATTATTTGAATAATATTTCTTTTCTTCTGTTTTAAACACACCTACAGTAAAATCATTAACAGCACCTAAAGCATTTATATTAGCTAATTTGATATTCTCTTTTAGAGCTATTTCTTTTATTGTTTCCAAAATTTCTTCTCCCTTATCTATTCTAGCTATAATTGTATTATTAAATTTTCTATAATCCATTTACAAATTTTCCTTTCTAATTTTAACGAATTATATCATAAATACAAAAAATGTACTATATTTTTGATAAAAAAATGTTTGCTTTTTTTTATCTTTTTTATTATAATATTAACTAACTTGTTATTGTTTTATCAATTAAACAATAACTCTATTTTATATAAGAAATGGATGTGAATTAAAAATGATTAATCGTGAAGAAAATCCCGATTTTATTAATTCTTTTTTAGATTATTCTATTACCATATTAAATAAATCACCAAAATCTATATCAGAATATAATTATGATTTAAATATGTTCTTTAAATTTATGAAAATGCATTTTGGGCTTACCAAAGAAACAGATATGAAATATATATCTATTAAAGATTTTCCTACAGATATTTTGCAAAAAATAACCTTAGACGATATACATTCCTTCATTTATTACATGGCTATTAACAATAATAGTAAAGCTGCAACAAGGGCAAGGAAAATTTCTACTATTAGAGTATTTTTTAATTATTTATCTATTAAAACCGATTTAATAACTATAAATCCAGCTCAAAATTTAGAAACTCCAAAAAAAGATAAGAGATTACCAAAATATCTTACACTTGAGGAAAGTCAAAAATTGTTAGACATTACTGAAAGCGAAGATGGAAAATTTAAAGAAAGAGATTTTGCAATTATTACACTTTTCTTAAATTGTGGTATGCGTTTATCTGAACTTATTGGAATTAATGTAAAAGATATTAATTTTGAAGAAGAAACTTTAAGAGTAATTGGTAAAGGCAATAAAGAACGTACCATATATTTAAATAAAGCTTGTATAGATGCATTAAAAAATTATTTACCTACTAGAGCTACTCAAGGAGTTAAACATGATTCAAAAAATTCCGAAAAGGCATTGTTCTTAAGTGAACGTAGAGAAAGAATTAGTAATCGTACAGTCCAATATATAGTAAAAAAAGAATTACAAAAAGCAGGATTAGACACTGGTAAATTCTCTGTTCATAAATTAAGGCACACCGCCGCTACATTAATGTATCAATATGGAAAAGTAGATATTCGAGCACTACAAGAATTATTAGGGCATAAAAGTATCTCTACAACTGAAATATATACACATGTAAATAACGATCAAATTAGAAATGCAGTAAATAATAATCCTTTAAACAAATAAAAAATAAATTCTCAATATGTAATTTGCTTCGTAAAACCACACAAATTAAGTACCAAAACAAACAAAACCACCCTTAGATTGGTGGCTTTGTTTGTTCTTTGTAATTACATAATTTTCTTGAAAATGTAACTACTTGTTTATTCCTTCCAGAAGATTTTTTTGTATATTGCTTTTTGAAATTTAAAGAAGACTTTTCTAAAAATGATTTTTTATTACATTTTTTAAACATTGTTTCTTCAGCATATGTTTCAATTTTTTTAAAGTCAAATGCATTTTCTAAATATTGTATAACTTCTTTTACTGTTAAAAAGGAATAATTCCTATACCTTGAGCCTAAGAAATAATATAAAATCACTTTATCCTTTTTCTTTTCAAGAATTATTATTCCAATAATTATTCTACACCGATTAAGTACTTTCAGTACCATATAATTAGTGTTTAAATTGATTTTTTTCAATTCTTGAATAAATGTATCTATATTAATAATAAAAGGAAAAGCAGTTTTTAAATTTTCCCGCTCTTTAAATATAAGATATTTTATTTCTTTAAAGTCTTCTGGAGAAATAGGAGTTAAAGTAACTTTATTACATTGAAGGCAACAATTGTTTTTCATATTCCTTCCTCCTACGTTTTTAGTACATTTATTATATAATATTTTACATAACATTTCAAGTGTTTATGTTAATATTGGTTGAATTTGTTCTCCATCTAATGCTTGTTCAATTGCCTGTATAATATAATTTTTATCAAATACTAATGAACAAGGTTTAGTAATAGGGTTATCTTGTTTAAATGGTACAAAATAATAATTTTTTCTATTTAGTAACTTTCCAATATTTTCACCACTTCCGTGCCAAAGCATCATTTGTAGAAATTCCAATAACTACAGGATTTTGATTACGTAAATGTGATTTTACAGCCATTGTAGCAGGAGTATCTGTAACTCCATTTGCTAATTTAGCCAATGTATTTCCACTACAAGGTATTACTACCATAATATCTGTTAATTTTTTAGGTCCTATCGGTTCGGCGTCTTGAATAGTATGAATTATTTTATTACCTGTAATTTCTTCTATATTATCTATAAATTCTTGTGCTTTACCGAATTTTGTATCTAACTTATATGCATGAAAAGACATAATTGGTAATACTTCTGCTCCTTCTTTTACAATTTGTTTCAAATAAGTTATAACTGTTGAAAAAGTGCAAAAAGAGCCAGTAAAACAAAAGCCTATTTTCTTTCCTTTTAGTTTCAATTTTATCCCTCCCTTCTACTTATATATTATGATATTATGTAAAATAGAGTTCAAAAACTAAATAATCTTCATTATTTTACTAAATTCTTTGTATCTCTTGCTATTGCTAATTCCTCATTTGTTGGAATTAATAATATTTTAACTTTAGAATTTTCAGAAGATAAATCTATTTGTTCACCTTTTACTTCATTTTTCTTAGCATCAATTTCTACTCCCATGAATTTTAATTTATTACATATTGCTTCTCTTACATGGAATTGATTTTCTCCAATTCCTCCTGTAAATACTATTGCATCTATGCCTTCCATTTCAATTGCATATCTAGCAATGTATTGAGCTACTGTAGATACAAACTTTTTAATTGCAACTTTAGCATCTTCATTTCCTTCATAAGCTGCTTCCTCTATTGTTCTAAAATCTGGTGGTAATTTAGAAATTGCTGTTAAACCAGATTTTTTATTTAATATATTTTCTGTTTCGTCAGGTGTTAGTCCTTCTCTTTTCATTATAGCGGTTACCACAGATGGATCTAAATCTCCTGAACGTGTTACCATTGTTATTCCTCCTAAAGGAGTTAATCCCATTGATGTATCTATACTTTTTCCACCTTGTACTGCACATATACTAGCACCTTGCCCTAAGTGACATGTTACTATTTTTAAATCTTTTATATCTTTGTTTAACATTTCTCCTGCTAAAATAGATACAAATTGATGAGAAGTTCCATGTGCTCCATATTTACGAATTCCATATTTTTCATAGTATTCCATAGGTATTGGATACAAGTAATTTTCTTTTGGCATTGTTTGATGAAATGCTGTATCAAATACTGCTACCATTGGAATTTCAGGCATCTCAGTTTGACATGCTTTAATACCAAGTATTGCAGCAGGATTATGTAATGGCGCTAATTTGCTACATTCTTCAATTCCTTTAATAACATTTTCATCAATTACTACAGATTTATCAAATATTTCCCCACCAGCAACAATTCTGTGACCTACAGCATCTATTTCAGATAAACTTGTAATTGCTGGATATTTAGAATTTAATAATTCTCTCATAATAATTTTCAATGCTTCTTCATGATTTAAAACAGTTTCATTAAATACATATTTTTCACTATTTATTTTATGTGTTAAAAAAGACTCTTTCTCCCCTATTCTTTCAAAATTTCCTTTTGCTACTACACTTTCATTTTCCATATCTATTAATTGATATTTTAATGAAGAACTTCCACAATTTAATACTAATATTTTCATTTTTTCAAATCCTCTCTATTTTATTAAATTTACAGTTTCACGAGCTATCATTAGCTCTTCATTTGTAGGTATTACCCAAACTTTCACTTTAGAATTAGGAGTAGAAATTTCTGTTTCTTTATCCTTTGTGATATTATTTATTTCTTTATTCAATTCAACTCCCATAAATCCTAAATAGTTACATACATCTTCTCTAGTAATAGGGCCTTTCTCTCCAACTCCAGCAGTAAATACAATTGCATCTACTCCATTCATTGTAACTGCATATTTTCCAATATATTGAGCAATTATATAATCATATGCTTTAAGAGCTAATATTGCTCTTTCATCTCCTTGCTCTATTGCCCTTTCTACATCTCTATTATCTGCTGAAATACCTGATAAAGCTAATAATCCAGATTTTTTATTTAAAATATGTTCTACTTGAGCTGCATTTAAGTTTTCTTTTTCCATAATATATGTAATAACTGAAGGGTCTATGTCTCCTGAACGACTTCCCATAGCCACACCACCTAAAGGTGTTAATCCCATAGATGTATCTACACTCTTTCCTCCTTGTACTGCACAAAGACTAGCTCCTTGCCCAATATGACAAGTTATAATTTTTAAATCTTCTATTGGTTTTCCCATTAATTCAGCAACTTTTTGAGATACATATTTATGAGAGGTTCCATGTGCTCCATATTTACGAATTCCATATTTTTCATAATATTCCATAGGTATTGGATATAAATAATGCTCTTTTGGCATTGTTTGGTGGAATGCTGTATCAAATACTGCAACATTAATTTTTCCTGGTAAATTTTCTTCTGCTGCTTTTATTCCTTGAAGATGTGCAGGATTATGCAATGGTGCAAATGTAATAGCTTCTTCAATTCCTTTTTTTACTTCTTCTGTTATAATAGTAGATTCTTTAAATTTCTCTCCACCATGTACAACTCTATGGCCTATAGCTGTAATTTCATCTAAACTCTTTATTACAGGATACTTTTCATCTGTAAATTGTTTTAAAACAAATTTTATAGCATCTCCATGGTTTCTTGCAATAACATCATAACGATATTTTTCTCCATTTACTTTGTGTGTTACAAAAGAATCGTAATTTCCTATTCTTTCAAAATAACCTTTTGCTATTACTTTTTCATTCTCCATATCTATTAATTGATATTTTAATGAAGAACTTCCACAGTTTAATACTAATATTTTCATATACATGACATCCTTTCTTTTAATCTTGTAATTGTGCTTGCACTGCTGTAATTGCAATTACTCCTGTGATGTCTTCTGCTGAACAACCTCTTGATAAATCATTAACTGGCTTTGCAATTCCTTGGCAAAGTGGGCCATAAGCCTCTGCTTTTCCTAATCTTTGTACTAATTTATATCCAATATTTCCAGCATCTAAATCTGGGAATATTAATACATTAGCTTTTCCTTCTAAAGGGCTTCCTTTTGCTTTTCTTTCTGCTATTTCAGGAATAATAGCAGCATCTAATTGTAATTCTCCATCAAAAATAAAATCTGGATTTTTTTCCTTTAAAATTTGTGTTGCTTCTACTACTTTATCTGCTAATGGAGAATGTGCACTTCCATATGTAGAATATGAAAGCATAGCAACTCTTGGCTCATCTCCTACTAATTGTTTAAATGATTTTGCTGAAGATATTGCTATTTCAGATAATGCTTCTGCATCTGGATATTCATTTAATCCACAGTCACCAAATACAAAAGTTCCATCTTTTCCTAAAGTTTTTTCTTGTGTTACCATTACAAAAAAGGCGGAAACTAATTTTGTTCCTGGTGCTGTTTTCAAAATTTGTAATGCAGGTCTTAAAGTATTACTAGTAGAATGACAAGCTCCAGATACTAAACCATCACAGTCTCCTTCTTTAAGCATCATTGTTGCAAAATAAATATTTTCTTTCAATAATTCTTTTGCTTTTTCTAAAGTTATGCCTTTTGCTTTTCTTAATTCATATAGTTGATTAGCATAATAACTAAATTTTTCAGATTTTTGTGGATCAATAATTTTTACATCTTGTAAATCAATATTATTTTCTTTTGCTAAATTAATTATTTCATCTTTTTGTCCTAAAATTATAACATCTGCAAATTCAGCTTTTTTTGTCATAGATGCAGCTTTTAAAACTCTTATATCTTCTCCTTCTGGAAGAATTATTGTTTTAATATCTTGCTTTGCTCTATTTTTAATTTCATCAATAAATGACATTATTTCAAGTCCTCCTTTTTGTGATGCTTTTATTATATATTTAAAAGTAAAAAAGCACAAGAGATTTTTAGTATTTTTATAATTAATTATTATTAACAATTTACTTCATTTTTTAGATAACTAAAAAAATATATATTATACACAAGAAGCCACCTCATAAAATGAAGTGGCTTCCTGTTTTTGCTTATTTTAATATAACAAATTCCTTATCTCTTCAATGGAAAGTCTGTTGGTAAAAGTCTGCCTCCTACGCATAGTTTTTCCGATTTTTGGATGAGAATATGCCATTTGTAAAAACTTCTTATGGTCTGTAAATAAAAAATCTTCTAATGGTGTTCCATATTCTTTGTGCAGGTAAATTTTTTCAAATTCTTGCCCCATAACCAACATTGCAACAATTACCTCTAATTGCGCATTTGTAGCAATACTATCGATATCCACAAAAGCTGGTTCATATGGGTACACCCCTCTATATGTTACCATTCTCATACCAATATAGAAGTAAAAGGCTTCAAGAGTTTTCTTAATGTCATGAACATCTTCTCCATTCACTTCTTTAACTTTTAATATTTTCCATATTCCCATAACAGTTAAAGCTCTAAAATATAATTCATTCCAGTCATTTACCAGCAACTCTGTAAGTGTTTTATTTGAATTCATCCAATTGTACTGAATGTCAAATGTTTCAAGCTCTACATTGCTAGATTTTCCTAAAATGATACACTTTAAGTCTAATGATGGATCTTTTTTCAAAACAGTTTCTTCAAACCATTTTCCTAAAGAGACTAATAATAAATTTCTCTCTTTTTCATCTTCACTTTCTGTTTTTGAATAATCACCCTCATAAAAAAAGATGCTTCTATACCCTTCGACCCGCATTCCTAAATAAAAAGCATAAGCTTTTTCATCTTCATCAGACGTTTTTAGCTGATTAATAGCTTTAAACGTCAATGCGTGATTTTGTAAGACCTTCCAATCTAAATTATAGAGTTCCTTTCTTGTTATTAAATTCATAAGCTTTTTCCTCCTTGTTAATTAACGAAAAAAGAATTTATCAGTTACTTATTAAATTATACTATATATTTTATGTTAATACAACCTATTTTATAATAATTCCTAGAAGTTTAGCTAAATCTATAGCTTGTATTTCATTTACAATAGCTCCTTTTAAATCTTTTATATCTACTGTTATTCCTTCTATATTACAAGTTGTAAAATCCATTCCTTTTAAATTAGTTCCAAAAAAACTGCTTTGCATTAAGTTGCACTCTTTAATTTTTGTATTTTTTAGTATTGTATTTTCAAAATTAGACATTACCAACATACTATTTTCTAAACATATATCTTTTAATTGTGAATTAGAAAAATTTGTATAACTAAAATTACTATTTTGTATGCTAACCTGTAAAAATAACGTTTCTATGCACTTACAGCCTATAAATTTGCAATTTTTAAATTTTGTGCAAACAAATGTACTTTCATTAAAATTTGTATTAGAAAAATCACAGTTTTCGAATATTACATTTGAAAATGATGTTTTAACAAATTTACTATTTTGATAAATACAATTTTTAAATTCACAATTTTTTAATTCAATTCCATAGCAGTCAATTCCCTCTTCTTCACTTTCAAAAGCTTTATATGAAATATCCTCTTCTTGCTCACTTTTTTCACATATATATTCTCTTACATTTTCTATCTTTTCCATGCTTCCCTCTTCTATAATTATTTTAAATATATTATAAAAAACATTAATTGATTTTTCAATATTTTTATGCTAGAATTTTTGTCATACATTCTTTATAAGTTTTACTAAAATATTATGAGGTATAAGCTTTGAATGAAATGACGAATGTTTATGGAGAAATTTTAGAAATTCTTTGTGATTTTATGGAAAGAGTTCACTTTAGTGGAAGGGTGCCATAAAATAAATTAGAATTTCTTAAATTTCGTAATAAACCTAAGGAATGTAATGAAAAGCTTATACCTCATAATATCTAGTATCATTTTAAACAATAAAATAATATAAGGAGAAATTTATGGAATTAACATATATAATAAAAGCACAAGATACATATAAAAATGTAAAAGATGTTCTAATTAAGCATTTTAAAATTTCACATAGATTACTTACTAAATTAAAAAGGCAAAATTGTATATATAAAAATGATATTAAATGTTTTGTAAATGATAATGTTCTTATAAATGACAAAATTAGCATTTCTTTTAATTATTCTGAAGAAAATGATATCGTTCCTATAAATATGCCTATCGATATTATTTATGAAGATGAAAGTTTATTAATTGTAAATAAACCATATAATATGCCTGTACATCCTTCACATTCACATTATACAGATAGTTTATCAAATGGCATTAGTTATTACTTTAATAGTATTAAATTATATAAAAAAATTCGTCCTGTTAATAGAATAGATAAAGACACTTCTGGAATTGTTGTTTTTGCTAAAAATGAATATATACAAGAATGTTTAATCTCTCAAATGAAAGAACATATCTTTCAAAAAGAATATATTGCAATATGTAATGGAATATTAGAAGGTTCTGGAATTATAGATGCTCCAATAGCAAGAAAAGCAGAAAGTATTATTGAACGCGAAATTAATATAAATGGTGAGAAAGCAGTTACTCATTATAATGTACTTGCTATTAGTATAAAACATAACTTTTCAGTTATACAATGTAAATTAGAAACAGGAAGAACTCATCAAATTAGACTACATATGAAACATATAGGTCATCCCTTATTAGGAGATAGTCTATATGGTGTTCCCTCTTCTTTTATAAATAGACAAGCTCTACATAGTTATAAAATAGAATTTATACATCCTATTTCTTTAGAAAATATTACATGTATAGCTCCATTACCTAATGATATAGAAAATTGTATTAATTTTATACCTAACTTTTCTATATAAAAAAACTTACTCATATTCTCATAAAAATATTAAACAACTAAAAATCCAGCTATCATATATAAGCTGGATTCTTAGATAAGTAAATCTATAAGCCGGGTTCTGTCTTGAATAGTCATTTATCTAGTCCATATATTGCTATATGGCTCAAGCCACCAAATTTAGGAGATGACGAGCAGTCTTAACCTCCTAGTCTCGGTGTTGCTCCAGATGGGGTTTACATTGACCAAATATGTCACCATATTTGCGGTAAGCTCTTACCTCACCTTTTCACCCTTACCTTTATAAAAGGCGGTTATTTTCTGTTGCACTTTCCTTAAGGTCACCCTCACTAGACGTTATCTAGCATCTTTGCTCTATGGGGCCCGGACTTTCCTCGTACGCTACTTTTCAGTCTTGCTATACGCGACTATTCAATTTACTTACTTTATTTATTTTAAACTCTTTTTACATCTATGTCAAGCATTTAAAAATTTTCTTGATATATTGTAATAGTTTCTACTAAATTTTTATATTTAATCAAAAACAAATCTTTGTTCTCTTTTTGTATAGCTGTTAATATATCATTTAAATAAATATATACTTTGTTTAGAGTATTTATATTATTATCTATTTCATCTGATTGGTTCATAACTAGTAAAAACGTATCTATAGCTTTTTGTATTATATTAGACATATCTTGCCATTTATTTTGTTCTGCTATTGCATATACCTGTAATATATAAGCTTTTACTTGCAATATATATACATATTTCTTATCTTGTGTTATTTGTTCTAAAAATTTTGGAATATAATCATACATATTAGACAATATTACTAATGTATCGACCTTATTTTCTTCTTGTATCTTAGTAATTGCATCATCTAACAACTTAGTAAAATTCATAATATCATTTTTATCAATACCTATTTCATTAAAATCTACCATCATTGTATTCCAATATGGATATAAAGTTTCTATAGTTACTTTTTGATAATCCCAATTTATTTCTTTTTTAGGATTATTCAATAAAACACTTGATTTTTCCATACTGTATTTCTTTTGATTTTGGTTTTCATCACTAGTATTTTCAGAAGAACTACTTTTTTCAGAAGAACTAGAAGAAGACTCTTTTTTGCTTGTTTCTGACTCCTCAGATTCTTTACCAGTATTTTGTTTCTTTTCATTTTCTATGCTTAATCTATAAATATCAAATGAAATATTTTCTAGCTCATTTAACATTGAAAATAAAGTACTTTCAACATATTTTATTTCTTCTTGGGTCTTTCCGCATTAATTTACTTTCATTTTCTTTATTTGTAGAAGAAAAAGAAAGCAAAGATATACTAACTATAATACCTATAATTAACAAGATTATCAAAGCTTTATACATATAATTTTTCATATAGCACCTCTTATAGGTTATTATGAGCAAATTCTTCAAAATTATTCCTAGTATACTTTTAATTTATTTTTTTATACTAATATTAAAAGTGAATTTTGCTTTGTAAATTTAGTATTTTATAATAAAGAAGGTTGATTTATGAATACAATTGTAAAATTATATAGTAAAAAAGAATCTGAAATTTTTCGATTTTTAAAAAGTTTTTATTCTATTTCTTCTAATTTAGAAATGAAAGATTTTGATGTAAAAAGCTCCACACTAGAATGGGAGCATAATTACCAAAATCCTATTGAAATTGCTAATATTATTGGTGATTTTATAGATAATAATGATAAATTTCAAATACATATGTGGATATCATTAGATCCACATATGTTAATTCATGTAACAGATAGTAATGTAAATGAAATCATTAAATATCTATATGAGAGATTTCCCTATTAATTTACTAAGGCATTATATAATTCTTCTTTTTCTCTTACTCCTATAAACATTTTTGTGATTTTACCATCTTTAAATATATACATTGTTGGGATACTCATTGCATTATATTTATATGATAACTCTTCATTTTCATCTACATCAATTTTTACTATTTTTGCTTTATCTTTTACTTCACTTGCAATTTGATTTAATATAGGTGTCATATATTTACAAGGTTGACACCAAGTAGCATAGAATTCCACCAATACTGGAACTTCTGAATTTAATACTACTTCTTCAAATTGGCTTTCATTAATTTTAATTGGTTTATATTCAGTAGTAACCGTAGTTTCTCCATTAGCTATATTATTTTGAACAACATTTTGTAAAGGAGTTTCTACTGTATTTTGCTCTTGATTATTTGTTACATTGTTAGTAACTTGCTCATTTTGTATTACATTTTCAAATGTTTGTTCGTTATTTGTAATATTGTTGTTTTGCGTATTACTATATATTTCTTCTTTTTCTTGATTTATTGTAAAACCTTGAAAATTAAATCCTACCATAATAAGTGTTCCTAATATTATTAAAATAACGCCACATATTTTATTTATTGTATCATAATTATTTTTTATGAATGCAAAAGTACGTTGTAACTTTTCTAAAAATAATGCACTAAGTAAAAATGGTATTCCTAAGCCTAAAGAGAATAACAATAACATTAATGCTCCTTTTAATACACTACCTGTACTTGCAGCAAGCATAAGTGCTGTTCCTAAAAATGCTCCTACACATGGTGTCCAACATAATGCAAATATTGTTCCAAAAATTATAGATGACAATATTCCTAAATTTTTATTTGTTTTTTTAATTCCTTTTGTTTTGTCAAATATATGAATTATGCCTAAATAGTTTAGTCCGAATAGTATAACTATTAACCCCATAATTATATTAATATAAGTAGAATATTGTTTCATTAAATGGCCAAAAGTTCCTGCAAATATTCCCAGCAATACAAAAGTTATTGTAAAACCTAGTATAAAACTAAGTACATTAATAATTGTTTTTCTCTTTCCTACTTCTTGTCCTGCAAAATAAGATATATACATTGGAAGCATTGGTAATAAACATGGTGATATAAAAGAAGCTATTCCTTCTAAAAATACAATTAAATATTCCATCTCTAATCCTTTCTAATAGCACAATTATAGCTAAACTTTAATCTTTTCTAATATACGGCTTACTAGTAAGTTCTATAATTAAGTCCATATTATCGTCTTGTGCAGATTTATTTTTTCTGATTTCTCCACATTTTTTACAACGATATATAATAACATATCCTTTTTTATTACTTATTTCTACACTTATAGGTTCTAACTCTCCATGACAAGTTTCTTTTCTGTCTCCTGGATAAATATCTACATGTTTAGAATATAAACAAAAAGGACAATGGTCTCTACTAGTATATCCTAGTTTAGAGACCTTATTCCCACAATTTTCACATATAAATTCTTCATCTATTTTTGTAAATTTTTTTGTTTCCATATTATTTCCTTTTTAATATTTAAATATACTATCTCCTAAAAATTCTCTTAATAAAGAATTCCTTGGAATATCATCTATTTCTAATGGTTCAAAGTATTTTAAAAATCTAGTTAGTCTTTTTGCTTCCGCATATTCAGGACTATCATTTGTTATCTTTTCAAATAATGGTAATGCATAATTTTTTAATGCATTAATTTCATATATTAATGAACTATTAAACATAACATCTGCTTGTTCTTGGAATGGGAAAATATTTTTTTCTTCTCCACGTGATACTGAATGCCATGAAGCTAATGTATCATTTGCACTATATCCTCTAAAGTTATGGTCTCTAACAGTTCTTCTTATAATACGTGTATCTGTTGTAGTAATTCGATTATAATAGTCTATATTTAATACTGTTAAAGCACTTATATATATTTTAAATTTTTGATTTTGTGGAATTAATGGTGTTAGTTTATCATTTAAACAGTGAATTCCTTCCATTATAAGAACTTCATCATCTGCTAATTTCATTTTGTCACCTTTATAATATTTATGGCCATCTTTAAAATCAAATGTTGGTAGTTCAATTTCTTTTCCTTCTAACAATGCTTTAATATCTCTATTTAATAATTCTAAGTCAATTGCCTCTAATGCTTCAAAATCATATTTTCCATCTTCATCTCTTGGTGTATCTTCTCTTTCTACGAAATAGTTATCAACTGAAATTGTTTTTGGTTTTAAGCCATTTAAACGTAATTGAATTCCTAATCTTTTTGCAAATGTTGTTTTTCCTGAAGAAGAGGGACCTGCTATTAAAATCATTTTTTTATTTTTGTCTTGTGCGATTAAATCTGCTATTTGAGATATTTTCTTTTCATGTAATGCTTCTGCTATTAATACTAATTCTTTTCCTTTTCCTTCTCTTATAGTTTGATTCATTTTGTCTAATGTTGTTACTCCAATAGCACGAAAAATATCTTCATAATCTTTCATTGTTGCATATAGTTTTTTGCTGTCCTTAAATTCTTCTATTATGTTTGGACTATTTCTTGTTGGATATCTTACAAAAAATCCATCTTGATATTTCATAAGTTCAAAGTTTTTTATATATCCTGTTGAAGGTGGCATAATTCCATAAAAATAGTTATAATATTCTCCGCAGAAATATAAAGAAACATAATTTTTTTCTTTTATTTCTAATTGTAATTTTATAGAAGTATCTGTTGGATCTTTTTTCAATAATTTTTCTGCTTCTTCCTTAGACATTTCTACTTTTTTTATTTCTAAGTTTTGGTTTATAATTTCTTGCATTCTTTTTTGTAATTTTTTAATCATTTCTTCATCTGGTATTGTATTACATATATCACAAAATATATCATTTGAAATTTGATGATTTATATTTAAGTGTAGCTTTGGATATAGTTCTTCAAATGCTTTTGCCATTATGAATAATAAGCCTCTTGAATATATTCTTCCACCATCTCTTTGTGATAAATCTACAAATTCTAATACATCATTTTCTTCTAATTTTTCATTTAGTGATTTAACTTCATTATTAATTTTACAAGCTAAAATTGGAGTTTTAGAATTATCTATTTCTTCTTTAAATATATCTACTACTCTACTTCCTTGGTTTACTTCTAATTGTTTATTTTGATATGTAATTTTCATATGCATACTTCCTTTCTTTAGTTGCAATTTATTTGCATATTTATTTTACTTTATTTTTATGCTTTTGTCTAGTTTTTATTCATACCTGTAAAATAACATTATCTCATTTTTTCTTTTATTTTTAATAATGTATTTAATGCATCTATTGGTGTTAATTGGTTTAAGTCTATTTTGTCTATTTCTTCAGCAATTTCTGCTAATTTATAATTATACATATCCAACTGACCACTTGTTTGTTGCTTTTTGCTTTCCTTTTCTATAGCTTTTCCAGTTAATACATTTTTTCTTTCTAAAGAACGTAATATTTCATTTGCTCTTTTTGTAACCACCTGTGGAACACCTGCTAATCTTGCAACATGTACACCATAACTTTCGTCAGTTCCTTTAGGAATTATTTTTCTTAAAAAGATGATATCTTCTCCTTTTTCTTTTACTGCAATCGAATAATTTTTTACACCTTCTAGTTTATCTTCTAATTCTGTTAATTCATGATAATGTGTGGCAAATAAAGTTTTTGCTCCACATTTTTCTTTGTCAGCTATGTATTCTGCTACAGCCCATGCAATAGATAATCCATCATATGTTGAAGTTCCTCTTCCTATTTCATCTAATATAACTAAACTATTTTTAGTAGCATCTTTTAAAATATTGGCTACTTCCATCATTTCTACCATGAAGGTACTTTGCCCCATACTTAAATCATCTGAAGCACCTACTCTTGTAAAAATCTTATCTACTACTCCTATTTTTGCATATGAAGCTGGTACAAAGCTACCTATTTGTGCCATTAATGTAATTAATGCTACTTGCCTCATATATGTAGATTTTCCCGCCATATTAGGTCCTGTAATAATTGCTAACCTATTATCTTCTTTATTTAAGTATGTATCATTTTGTACAAAACTTCCTGATGGCAACATTTTTTCAATTACAGGATGTCTACCATCTTTAATGTCAATTATTCCTTCTGTATCTACTATAGGTTCTACGTAATTCATGTCCTCTGCTACTGTAG
The DNA here is from genome assembly GCA_963558185.1 of uncultured Clostridia bacterium. Taxonomy (GTDB): domain Bacteria; phylum Bacillota; class Clostridia; order TANB77; family CAG-508; genus UMGS1663. The sequence continues at coordinate 3,700 of CAUWFE010000014.1, read as the reverse complement.
CAAATGAGCATAATACATCTAAAGTAGATACTACTTCTGCTGATTTTTGTAGTCTACGTATTTCTCCTTCTATTTTTTCACGAATTTCTGTAAATGCATTATATTCTAGATTAATTACCTTTTCTTCTGCTCCTAAAATTTGATTTTCTAAGTTTTTTAGTTCTTCTGTAATATATCTTTCTCCATTTGTTAAAGTTTGTTTTCTTATATATCTATCTGGTACTTGGCTCATATTTGATTTACTTACTTCTAAATAGTATCCAAATACACGGTTAAATCCTACTTTTAAATTTTTTATTCCAGTTGCTTCTTTTTCTCTAGCTTCTAATTCTAAAAGCCATGTTTTACCTTCTGTAGTTGCTTTTTTTAGTTTATCTATTTCTTCATCATAGCCTATTTTTATAAGCCCACCCTCTTTAACTGACATAGGTGGTTCATCAACAATTGATTTATCTATAAGTTCACATATATCTGTTAATTCATCTAGATTACTAGATAAATCTTTTAACATATTTGACTCTACATTTGCAAGTTCTTTTTTTAAATCTGGAAGTTGCCTTAAAGAATTTTTAAGTGATATCATATCTCTTCCATTTGCACTACCATATGATATTTTCCCTGTTAATCTTTCTATATCATAAACTTTTTTAAGTGATTCACAAATATCTCCTCTTAATATAACATTATCTTTTAATTCTCTTACTGCTTCTAATCTATTTTTAATTTCATTTACATCAATTAAAGGATCATTAAGCCATCTTCTTAATAATCTTCCTCCCATTGATGTAGATGTTTTATCTAACACCCATAAAAGTGTTCCTTTTTTTGATTTATCACGCATTTTTTCTGTTACTTCTAAATTTCTTCTTGCATTTATGTCTAAAGCCATGTATTTTGTTGTTTTATAGAATATAATTTTATTTATATGGTCTAAATTTGTTTTTTGGGTTTCTTTTAAATAGTGTATCAATGCTTGTATTGCACAAATTGATATTTCTTGGTTTGTTGGTACATATTCCTTTCCTATATCATCTACAAAATTGCATTTATTTTTTATGTTAGAAATTTCACTTGAAAAATATTCATCTGGAACTTTTGATATATATAATTCAAAACGTTCCTTTATTTTATTTATTTCATCCTTACTTTCAGTCATAAATTCATTAACTACAATTTCAGCTGGTGAATATCTAGAAATTTCATCTAATAATTTTGGAAAATTATTAGATTCTGTAATTTGTGTTGTTCTAAAGTCTCCTGTAGAAATATCACAAATGGCAATTCCAAAATATGTTCCTACTTTATATATAGACATAATATAATTATTTTTCTTTTCTTCTAATAAGTTAGTTTCAAGTACTGTTCCTGGTGTTACAACCCTTATTACTCCTCTTTTTACTATTCCTTTTGTAGTTTTAGGATCTTCTAATTGTTCACAAATTGCTACTTTATATCCTTTTTCTATTAGCCTAGAAATATATGTTTCAGCAGCATGATATGGAATTCCACACATTGGTGCTCGTGCTTCTTGACCACATAATTTACCAGTAAGCGTAAGTTCTAATTCTCTTGATACATTAATTGCATCTTCAAAAAACATTTCATAAAAATCTCCTAAACGATAAAATAAAACACAGTCTTCATATTCACGTTTTGTTGCTAAATATCTTTGCATCATTGGAGAAAATTCTTCTATATTTACATCTTTGCTACTTTGTGTAATTTGTTCAGTTTGTCCTGCCATTATTTTTTCCTTTCTTTTTTCCGTTTTTCATTTTTTCTATCTATTTTTAATCTACTATTTTTCCTTTTAAATACCACATATGTTCAGATATAATTTCTATTGTAACCATTTTTCCTATTTTTTCTTGATTTCCTTCAAAAATAACTACTTTGTTCGAGTCAGTTCTTCCAGTTAACATTTTTTCATTATTTTTACTATAGCCTTCGACTATAACTTTTTGTTTTGTTCCAATATATAATTTATTATTATCTGCTATTTGTGTTTCAACTAGCTCTTTTAGTCTATTAAATCTTTTATGTTTAATTTCTTCTGGTATTTGATTTTCCATTTTATCTGCTACTGTTCCTACTCTCCTAGAATATATAAACATAAATACTTGCTCATAGTTTACTTTTTTTACAACATCTAAAGTATCTTCAAAGTCTTCTTCTGTTTCTTCTGGAAATCCAACAATGATATCTGTAGAAAATTTTACATTTGGTATTTTGTTTTTCATTTTTTCTACTAATTGTAAATATTGTTCTTTTGTATATTTACGATTCATTTTCCTTAATACTTCTGTACTTCCTGACTGTAATGGTAAATGAATTAATTTTGATATTTTTTCTTCTTTTGCTATAACATCAATAACATCATCTGTGAAATCTTTAGGGTGAGGAGAAACAAATGTTATTTTCTCAATTCCTGATACCCTACAGATTTTTTCTAATAAAGTTGCAAAAGAGTTCACACCTTCCCAATTTATATTTTTTTCTTTCCAACCTTCTACTCTTAAGTATGAATTTACATTTTGCCCTAAAAGTGTAATTTCTTTATATCCGTGCTTTGCTAAACTTTCTATTTCTTCTATTATATCTTTTGGATGTCTACTTCTTTCTCTTCCGCGAACATATGGTACTATGCAATATGTGCAAAAGTTGTTACATCCATTCATAATTGTAACAGAAGCTTTAATATTATCTTCTCTTTTTATTGGTAGGCCTTCTATAATTTCTCCATCTATATCTATTATATCTTCAATTCTCTTTCTATTTTGAAGTATATGATATACATCTTTTGGTAATTTATGTAATGTATGTGTGCCAAAAATAATATCTACATATGGATAGCTTTTTCTTAATTTTTCTATTATATGTGGTTCTTGCATCATACAACCACCAATTGCTATTATTGTGCCTTTTTCTTCTTTTTGTTTTTTTACTTCTCCTACTTTTCCAAAAAGTTTTTCTTCTGCGTTTTCTCTTACACAACATGTATTAAATAAAACAAAATTAGCTTCTTTCATTTCTTGAGTTTGTGTATATCCCATTTTTTCTAACATTCCACTTAGTTTTTCTGAGTCATTTTCATTTAATTGACATCCCATTGTTAGAATATAGTATTTTAAGTTTTTGTTTTGGTTAAAGTCTGCTACTTTTTCTATATATTGTAGTTCATTTTTTATATCTAATTTTTCCAAAAATATTCCTCCTTGTAGCTCTTTTTTGTTTATTTTATTACATTTTATGTGATATTTCAAGGGTATTTTATGAACTTTTGAGATCCATATTCAATAAAACATGCATTAATAGATATATTAAAAGAAGTGACATAGTTTTATGTTTACTATATCACTTCTGTAAATGTAAATGGTAAAATAATATGTAGGAAAATGGCAAAGAAAAATGTCATTTTTCTTTGCCAAAAAACTACAAAAATTCTTGACATTTACAGTAAAAATATTATTAAAAAATTTACACACTGGTTCTTGACAAGATCAGACCCTATTTAGAAACCTGCAAGACCGGACGCAAGCCGCGACAATTAGAGTCCGTGTCAGCGCTAGAGTTGAACACATTGCTATTGCCAAATGCACCACTGCCCAACACATAGCGCAAGCGGAAGAAAGCGCCGTACCAGCCCGCATACACGCAACGCGACGAAAGCCAGAACTCTGTTCCTGTTTTTGCTAAACTT
>CAUWFE010000013.1:0-42858 GCA_963558185.1 uncultured Clostridia bacterium | reverse complement strand
CTAAAGCATTAGTAGTGAGAATAGGTCATGCTTTTATGGATTGGGAAAAATATTTGAAAGATGAATAGTTAGCAAAAAATATATATATTTTTTTGCTAATTTTTTCTTGGAAATCATCCCTACAAATTAGAATTTGCCGCAAAATGTTAATATACTTTTTTAAATCACAAAAAATATTTTTTAGCATAAAATATGTATAGCTTAACACTTTTTGGTAGATAATATTTCTAACTAAGAAAGGGGATTTTTCTGGAGATGAAATCTTTTTGTATAAAAACTAATCACAACTCTATTATTACTCATCTACTAAAGAGTCTAAATTCAATACCAGATATTATTTTTGTGCATAAAAAATTTAAGATTTACAACAATATTATTATTCACTATAACGAAAAAAATATAAATAGTTTTGTAAATGCTATTTCTCACATATTAACTGACTGTGTTATTTTATTTTACGAACCACAACTTATTCGTAGCCTTATTAATTTTAATTATTTTTACTTTAATAATAGTGAAAAAAAATACATTGCCGAAAATTGTTATGACTATATTCTAAATTTTGAAGAAAATATGTATTCAGAAGAAGAAAATATTTCTGATTTTCCAATTAGAGAGGATATTATTTTTTCTGCTTTCACTAATTATATTAATAGTAATAAGTCTGTAATTTTAGATGGTTTTATAAATTTTAGATTATTTGATTATATCAAAATTTTAGAGGAAATAATTGACTATGAAGTGAATCAGTATGTAATAGAAAAAGAATATGTGGAATTTATAGATTTATTAAAAATATATATTGATAGTAACGAAAGTAAAAAAGATTTTGTTCATTTAATTTATACAAATGGAGAATCAATTTTGTTAGATAAAAATAAAAGTATTATATCTGTTACAGAGCATTCTTTAGAGGCAAAATATCTTTCAGATATTACATTTTCTTCAAATGATTATACTTTAAATACATTACTTACTCTACTACCCAAAACAATAGAATTACACATTATTGGAGAAAGTGATGATTTTGTTCATACTTTAGAACTTATTTTTAGAAATCGAATTTCCATTTGTAAAAACTGTCATATATGTAGGACTTATCGCATATTAAATAATGTATCTCATGAAATTTAATTAAGTAGAGAATACCTTTATTATCTTATAAAAAACTAGGAGATAAAATAACTCCTAGTTTTTTAATAATATTCTTTGCAACTTTCTATTCCGCCTTTAATGTAATATACATTTTTGTATCCCATTTTTTTAAGAATTTTTGTTGCATTTTTACTTCTACTATCTGTTTGACAATATGTTATTATTTCAGATTCTTTAGAAATACTCATACTTTCTTGCAATTCATATACTGGTATGCAAATACTGCCTGGTAAATGGCCTTCTTCATATTCTTGCTTACTTCGTACATCTAATAATAAAATATTAGCATTTTTAGCTTGCTTTAGTTTTAATTCTTCATATGTTATAGCTTCTTGCTGGTTTCTTTTATATTTTTGAAACCATATTTTCAAGAGTTTCAATCAGATACACCTCATTTCAAGTTTGTATCAAATATCAACCTTTATATAATATATGTAATTTTATTACTATTTGTACTATTCTTCTTCTATTTTATCTTTATTTTCTTCTTGTAGACTATTCTTTTTATTTTCTAATTTTGTAATTACGTATAATTGTGTAAGTGCATATAAAGCAATTGCTACTGGCATGGTAAATCTATTAACTTCTACTCTTGTTAATGCAATTACGCTTAAATATATTGCTTGTACTAAAAGTGTATATCCTACAAAATTAAGAATTACTTTTGATACTCCTAATTTACGATATAAAATTGCCATAACCACTATTATTATTATAAAACTTATTGCTACTGGAAAAACATATGGTTTTACTATATTTCTTCCTCTTATCTTGCTATTTTTTACTAATTGTATGTCTTCTTTTTTATTTTCTATTCCATACTTTTCATTTATTTTTTGATTAATTTGTTCTAACTGTTCATCTGAAACTTCTTTAGTAGTTACAGTTACCATATCTTCATACATTTCAACTTTTTGAATTAATACTTGTTTGTCTTTCCCTATTACTTCTTGAACTATATTTTTTATTTCATTATTATCAAATTCTTTTCCAATATATATATCAAATTGTGTATTGTCTGAATACATTAACTCATAGTTTAATCCCATTACACAAGTAATTGCAATACCCGCTACTACAATACATGCAATAATTGCAACAATAACTTTTTTCATCTTTTACCATTCCTTTCTTACATTTTTAATAAGTTTTTTGTTACTATAAAATTATAAAGCCAATCTAATACAATTCCCCAGAACATAACCATTCCAAAGCTAAATATTGCAAGATGTGTTGAAAAAGAAAATACTACTGCAATAATAATAATTGGTACAATTATTTTTAAGAAATTTGACATTGTTTTATTATATGCTAGTTTTGAGTCCTCTATTTTTTCCATATTTTTCAATAATTTTTGTAATAAAATATAATTAATAATTATAGAAACTACAATTCCTATTAATCCTATAATAGAAATAGTTACATTTGTATATCTTACAGTCAATAATAACAAAGCTATATATCCTATAAAAGATATTGAAGCAAGTAATCCTTTTACATGATAACGAATAATTAAATAAATAATTCCTATTACTATAAGCCCAATTACTACTCCTATAGCAATTTTTAAGTTTTGAATTGTTATGTCTGAACCTACATATTTATTTTGAGCTGTTTTGTATACAAGTGGTAAAGCTTCTTGATTTAATAAAGCTGCTTCGGTTTTAGCACTTCTATAATATGTTTGTAATTCACTTGAATTAGCTGTTTTAGAAGCTGAACCTATTGTTAACTGTAAATATCCATTTGCAATTTCATCTTCAAAACTATCAGTCATTATTGTTTGCCCATCTAATTGTAATGAAATCTTTTTTTGCTCTTCTTTCTTTTCTTGTTCCCCTTCAGTTATTTGTGTATTTGTAGTTGTATTTTCTAGTGTTTTATATGTATTTGTCACATTTTTAAATTTATCTGTTCCTTGTTTATTAAATTGAATGCCTATATATGCTACATATCCATAAGAAGTTTGTCCAATATTTGCTTCTACTTTTTCTATATCTGAGTTATTTAATAATACTTCTTTTGTTGTACTATCAATTATTTCAAATTTTCCTGTTTGCATTAATGTTGAAACTACTGAATCTGTTACTTCTGTAATTTCTGGAAGTTCTATCATAATTGTTCCATTTTCTTTGTTTAGTCTTATTGTGTAATCTTCTACTTTTAATTCTTTTAATCTTTTTTCCAATATATCTGCTGATTTTTTATAGTTTTCTTCTGTTTTATTTTCTTCTTTATTAATTGGTTCATTTACTTTATTTGCAACTTCTGTTTTTGTATCTGATGCTTCTATTTTATTTCCATCTTTATCATATTTTATTTCATTTGTAGCATTACTTACATCTAATTGCACTCTTCTTGAGCCTAATAAATCTCTTCCTAAAGTATAATCTTTTACCATGTTTTTAGTTGAATTTTTATCTATTACATAAATTCCTGCAAATGATATTAATGATATTAAAATAATAACCAAAATAATAAAAATTGTTCTCAAAATTCTGTTTCTTTTCACTTTTTATTCCTCCTAATTTTATAAAAGTTTTGTTCCATTTATTATAAGTTCAAACCATATGTGTAAATATTTTGCTGCATATTTACTCATCATTGTTCTATCCATAAAAATTTCAAAATAATCTAATACAGGGCAAATTGTTGTATCTATTGTTAAATCTAATGTTGCCATTCTTTTCTCTTTATTAATTGTAAAATTAGCTTTTGTTACTGCATAATTTACTTTATCATGTTTATCAAAAGTTGACATATTTTGATTTACTACTCTATCTCTATGCACATCTGATTTATCTGCTAAAATTAATGCTGCTGAAATATCACTAACTGCTGTTCCTGTATTTTCATCATGATTTCCTATTGCCATCATAATTTCAGTTCTTTTATCTACGCTCATTCCCATATCTTTTAAGATTTGAAATGCTAAAATTGCTCCTGAATGTGCATGGTCTACTCTATTTACACAATTACCAATATCATGCATATATCCTGCTATTTTTGCAAGTTCTATTCTTTCTTCTGGATAACCTAATGTTTTTAATATTTCTGCTGCACGATTTGATACTATTGTAATATGCCTTATAGAGTGTTCTGTGTATCCCAAAGCATTTAATTGCTTTTGAGCTCCTATTACTAAGGCTTTAATCTCCTCATTATTTTTGACATCTTCTAAACTTATCATTTTTCTCCTCCACAACTTTGATTATTTTATCGTAATATTTTATAAAATTCAACCTTTTAAGTTAAATTTCATTCAAATTTTGTTACTGGATAATGGGTTTTATTATTCTTTTGCTAGAATGCCTTGGGATATAAGCTTTGAATGAAATGACGAATGTTTATGGAGAAATTTTAGAAATTCTGTGCAATTTTATGGAAAGAGTTCACTTTTAGTGGAAGGGTGCCATAAAATAAATTAGAATTTCTTAAATTTCGTAATAAACCTAAGAAATGTAATGAAAAGCTTATATTCCAAGGCATTTCTTGCATTAATTTACAGAAACCATTATCTAATAACCAAATCTTATATTCCAAAGCATTTTTTAAATTAATTTTTTGAAATCTATGCATATAGCTTTTTAAGAACAATATCTACATAAGATTGCCTCTAAGCCTATTTGTGTATCTATAAGCCCATTCTTAGAATTCGTATCTAAATCTATTAATTCTTGTAAGATTTTTCTTAATGTATTTTCTTGAAAATATGAAGATTGCTGTTTATATTTTGTAGTTAAAAAAGTTTGATTAGGTTTTAAGTTTAATGCTTCTACTAATGGTTTATTTGTTTTTTGTGCTAATTTTACAAAATATAATTTTTTAAAATGATTATACAATGTAATTAATATTTTTTGAATTGGCTCTTTAGCATAAAGCAAATTTTGTAATACTTGTAATGCCTGTTTTATGTTCTTTTTTCCTAAACTATCAGTTAGTTCAAAAATAACACTATCTATTTTTTTTATACATAATTTATCAATATCTTGCCTTTGTATGGTTCCACCATTTCCTGCATATTCTATTAATTTTCTGATTTCGTTTATCAAGTCTTGCATATTTGTGCCTGAACATTCAATTAGATATTGCAAAGTAGATTCATCTACTTTTACCCCATATGCACTACAAATTGCTTTTAGCCTAACTGTAATTTGCATTGGTTTTAATAATTCAAAGTTACATATAGTACCTTGCTTTTCTATTTGTTTATATAATTCATTTTTTTCTGCTTGTTGTTCTACGAATACTAACACTACACTTTCTTTTAAAGTTTTTTCATTATCTTGTATATAATTTGATATTCTTTCTATTAACTTATTATTTATTTGACCTTTCTTTTTTGCTTCTTTTCTAAATAATCCTGTATCTCTTGCTATAATTAATTTTTTTTCAAATCCAAAAGCTGGAGTTTGTATATCTGAAATTAATTGTTCTACATTATCTTCTCCAATACGAATATCGTTAATTCCTTTTTGCAATGTTCCAAATTCTTTTTGTATTTTTTTTAAACAATTTTCTAATAAAAATAATTCTTCTCCATATAATAGGTATAAATGTGATATATTTCCTTGTTTTAATTGTTTTTCTAATTCTTCTACTTTTATTAACATTATATACCCCCTTTTTTTATAATTATAATTTTTGAGAAAATCTAGCAGAATGGGCATGGCAGATAGCTGCTGCCATACTATCTGTTGTATCATCTAACTTTGGTAATTTTTCTACTTTTAAAATAGTTTTTACCATTTTTTGTACTTGTATTTTATCTGCTCTTCCATACCCTACTACTGATTGTTTTATTTGTAATGGTGTATATTCATAAGTAGGAATTCCTAATCTACATCCTACTACTAATATAACGCCTCTTGCTTGTGCAACATTTATTGCTGTTTTAGCATTATTGTTAAAAAATAATTCTTCTACAGATATTGCATCTGGATGATATGTTTGAATGATATTTTCTAGGTCATTGTTTAGTTTTAATAGTCTTTGCGGAAATGATTCTCCTGCCTTTGTTAACACTGCTCCTGATGTAATAAGATTAAATTTGTTGCCAATGTAATCTATAATACTATAACCTGTAATCGCAAAACCTGGATCTATACCTAAAATGCGCATTTTTTCTTTCCTCTTTTTCTTAATGTTTTTTACAATATAATTCTAAATATTTCAGCTACACTCCAAGCTTGTTGAAATGCTCCTTTAGATTCATATGGTTTTTTAGAATCGTAAAGTTCTGAAATTCCTTCTATTGTTTTTCCTTCTCTTAGTTCTTGTTTAAATATAATTTTTGTGTTTTCTACAAATAATTTATATTTTTCTTCTAATTCTTTTTTCTTTGTTTTTGCTTTTTCTGCTTGTATTACTTTTTTAAAAGCATTATTATATAGACCTAATAGCCAAGGCCATGTAATTCCTTGATGATAGCTTAAATCTCTTCTAAAACTATCTCCTTCATATATTTCTATATAATTTTCTTCTCCTTTTGCTAAAGTTTTTAGTCCATATGGTGTTAATAATTTTTTCTCTACGGTTTCTAATATTTCTTTTGCAATATCACTTTGTGGATTAATAACAGGATATGTCAAAGATAAACTAAATAATTGATTTGGTCTAATTTTTGAATCTCCTAATACATCATATAAACATTTTCTTCTTTTATTATAAAATTTTTCTTCAAATGATTTTTTACATTTGTCAGCAAGTTTTTTGTAGTTACTTGAATTTTCTTCAAAATCTTTAGCTAGTTTTTCTATAATTTTTAGTGCATTATACCATAAACTATTGATTTCTACTGCTTTTCCATTTCTTGGAGTAACTGCATATACTCCTATTTTTACATCCATCCATGTATTTTGTGTATTTGGTGTTCCTGATGAAATCAGTCCGTCTTCCTTATCTAAATATATATTATTTCCATCTAATTGTATTCCATTTTGATAATTATTAATTATTTCTTTTAGCACTGGATATATTTCTTCTTTTACCCAATTAATATCTTGTGTATAGTCTATATATTTTTGTACTGCCTCGAATAATAATAATGAAGCATCTACACTATTATATAATGGCATATTGTCATATTCTGAGTATCCATTAGGAACTAAGCCTTCTTTTACATCTTTTATTATTGTTAGTAGCACTTCTTTTGCAATTGAAAATCTTTTTGTTTTTAATAAAATTCCTTCAAAAGAAATTAAAGTATCTCTACTCCAGTCTGCAAACCATGGATATCCTGCAATTAATGTATGTAATTTTGTATTTTTTCTATACACAACAAAATTATCAGAAGATATAATATAGTTTTTAATTAGTTCATTGTCTCCTTCTAATTTTGAATCATATATCAAATTAGTAAGACGAGCAATTTCTCTATTTATCATAGTTTTTACATCTTTGTTTTCAATATTATTTTCTAAAGATGCAATAAAAGATATTTCTTTTGTTGGCTCTTGATTTAATATATCTTCATACTTTTCTGTTTTACAAGTGCCTTTAGGTATTTCTATTTCAAATCTTCCTGGAATAGCTAAGTTCTCTTCTGGATTAAAGCCTCTTTTTTCTTCTTCTAAATAAAACATATTACAAAAAACATCATTTTCATGTTTAATATATTGTGCTTCTTTCATACACATATATATACTATTTCCATTATTTATTTGTACTGTAACTTTTGCATCTTCTTGTTTTTGCTCTATTGTAAATTTTTCTTCAAAACTTTGAGAGTGAAAATCTCTATCATTTACTAGTGGTGTTACTATTAATTTTACATCATGGTTTGTGTTCCATATTCTATAAAAAATTCCAACTGTGTTTTTTCCATATTCCATACAAATGTATTTTTTTATTATTACATTTTCTACTTTATATGTATAAATTGGAATATAATTTTTTTCAAACTCAACTAAATTTTCATATCCTTTAGAAATATAGTCTTTGCAAATATTTGCATATAAGTCATATTTTTTTCCATCTATTATTATGCTTTCATCTACTTTTGATAAAATCAGCTTACGCTCAACAGGTGGGTTGCAAGATGCAACTAATAGTCCATGATATCTTCTTGTATTAATTCCTAATACTGTAGAACTTGCAAATCCACCTATCCCATTTGTAATAATCCATTCTCTTTGTATTCCATTTTCCAAGCTTAAATTTTTTAATTTCATTTGTTTTCCTCCATATCATTTGTAACTATTTTTTATCACTTTCTTTTATTGATTCAATTCTTTCTTTATATTTTTCTGCAAATTTACTTCCCTTTTTTGCATTTTTATTTTTATTTTCTTTTACCTTATTTTTAGATACTTTCTTATTATTTTGTTTTAAGTTTTTCTTATTTTCTTTTGCACGTTCATTAAGCATTACATATTGTGCATCATTTTGCATATCTCTAAATTTCATATCTTCACAAATTAATTGAATAATTGCAAGTGCTATTCCATCTGGATTATGTCTTAATTTATCTCCATCTACACAAGATAAATTCCTTTGAATTAATTTTATACCCATATCTTTTACTTTTGATGTATCTGTTTCTAATAGTTCAGAACCTTCTTTATTATATTTTCTAACAAATTCTGGTATTATTTCCCCTGTATCATAAATGCAATAATCAATAATTCCTTTACCTGCATGGTCTTCTATTGCTTTTATGTGATCTGATAATTTATAGTCATCTGTCTGACCTGCTTCAGTCATTAAGTTACTAATATATATTTTGAATCCATTGTTCTCTTTTATTGCTTTTGCAACACCTTTTACTAATAAGTTTGGTATAACATTTGTATATAGACTTCCTGGTCCTATGACTATTGCATCTGCTTTTTGAATGGCCTCTATAACTCCTGGTGCTGGTGAACAATGATATGGTTGCAAATATACTCTATTTATTTTGCTTACTTTCTCCATTACTGTTTTTAATATGTTTTCTCTTTTTTCTATTACAGTTCCATCTTCTAATTCAGCACAAATGTGCATTTCATCTAATGTAACTGGAAAAACTTTACCAGTTATATTTAATACTTCTGAACAATTTTGAACAGCTGATGAAAAATCTCCTAAAATATGGTTCATAGTTGATAAATAAATATCTCCAGAAGATAAATTTTGTAATTTTCCTTCTGTAAATTGATAATTCATAACTTTGTTCATAATTTCTTCATTACTTGATAATGCTACTAAACTACTTTTTATATCATCTAATGGTAATGTTTCTAATTGTTTTCTTGAATTTGTGATTTCTTCACCATAACTTGAAACTGTAACAATTGCTGTAATATTATTTGTATATTTTTTTAGTCCTCTTAGTACTGAGTCTAATCCCTTTCCTCCACCTATAACAACTATGTTTGGGCCTTCATCATATACTTTTTTATTAAATATTAAAGATTTTACATTTCCATTTTTGTTTTCTTTTCTTGTATCTGATTCTTGAACTAATATTTCTAATGTTCTTTTTTGCATATATACCATACCTATTACTACAAATGTAAAGCCACACACAAATGAAAGAACTATTATAGCTAACTCTTTAAATTGTAATTGCTTTTCTACTAATAGTTTTGACATTCCATAACAAGCAAGCACTATTCCTACTATAATTAATAATATCCATCTTTTAATTTTCGTTTCTGAATTAAACCACTTAAAAAAGCCTTTCATAATAACCTCCTAAATTTACTCTCCAACTATTTCTACTTCTAATTCTACTACTTTTCCAAATTTTTCATATATTACTTTTGTGATATGTTCTGTTAATTTTAAAACATCTTCTGCCGTAGCATTTCCTGTGTTTACAACAAATCCTGCATGTTTTGTAGAAACTTGTGCTCCTCCTATTGTGTATCCTTTAAGCCCTGCTTCATCTATTAATTGAGCTGTAATGAAGTTTGTTCCTCTTTTAAATGTACTTCCTGCACTAGGCATTTCTAGTGGTTGTTTTTCTTTTCTTGTGTTCGCATATGATAGCATTTTTTCTTGTATTTCTTGTTTGTTTCCTTTTTTTAATTTTAGAACACATGATATTATAATTTCTTTACTTTCTATAAATCTACTATGTCTATATGAAAATTGACTATTAGTCCCTTCTATTGTATGAATTTCTCCATTTTCATCTATATATGTAACTTGTTTTACAATATCTTTAAATTCTTTCCCAAAAGCTCCTGCATTCATTCTAATTGCTCCACCTATTGTTCCTGGAATTCCTGCTGCAAATTCAAAACCTTCAATTTCTTGTTGTAGTAAAATTCCTCCTAAAAATCCCAATTTTACTCCTGCATCTGCTTCTACTTCTATATTTTCTTCTGATTCTCTTATTAAAAAATTAGATGTTGCAATACTTAGTACTATTCCTCGTATTCCATTATCTTTTACTAATAAGTTGCTTCCATTTCCTATTACTGTTACTGGTATTTCATTTTCTTTTGTATATTTTATTATGTATATAATATCGTTTAGATTTTCTGCTTCAATGAAGATATCTGCTTTTCCTCCTATTTTGAAAGATGTGTGTTTTTTCATATCTTCTTGTAAAATTATTTTAGAAAATGATAGTTTATTTTCTAAATCTTTTTTTATTTTTTCTATATTCATAAAAAATTTCCTCCTCTTTTAATTGTATAGAAAAGTTTAAATTTTTTGACTATTTTTAATGAATTTATTCTATCATTTTTTATTCTTTTTTACAATGATTTTTAGAAAAAACTTGAAGTTTGAGAATATATCTCAAACTTCATTTTTTTCTTCCTCATATTTTGTTAAATCATCATTCCAGTCTTGGTATTTTTCTTCATTTCTATGGTCTTGTAAGTTATAGTTATTTTTTAAGTAGTTACCTAAATATTTTGAAACTTTTTCTGCTCCATATACATTAAGATGAACTCCATTATCATAGGTATCTTCATCCCAATTCATAGTAACTTCTGCATTTAAGTCTATATATGGTACTTGTATTTCTTTTGCATATTGCTCAATTGCTTGATTTTGTGGTATTCCCCAAAGTTTAGAGGTTGGTATTTTTATTATAAATAATTGTATGTCATTTTGTTTACACAGTTCTTGTATTTTATTCATATATGTTCTTACATTATCCCCTACAATTGTTGCAATTGCTTCTTTTTGGTCTCTTGGTCCATTTCGTTTATCTTTTTCCATTTGATATCCCTTATATGGGCTATTATAGTCAAATCTATATCTCCAAAAGTCTGCTTCACTTATTGTATTCCATCTTGAATGATAACGAATAATTGGAAATACAAAACTAATTTTATCTAATGTAGAAAATTTATAAATAGGGTCTTGTATCGCTTCTAATTTATTAAAACTAAATGGCATATTATCATATACTTGTCTTACTAAATCATTAGCACTGTTTTCTTCTCCTAGTAAACCAAATGCTTCTATTGCTATAACTTTTGGTTTTTGATATTTTAGAGCTTCTTTTATTAAATAATATGATGTCCATATTTTTTGTTCTGATGATGCATAATTATATGAGGTTATTCCAGTATCTTTCCATATTTTAATAGGTGATACTCCATTATATATATTGCTATCACCTATAAATAATGTATCTATTGTATTTTTATTTTCTTTGTAAAATCCTCTTATTCCTAAGGTAACATACTTTGGTGACATCCATTCAGGCATTAGGATAGAAGATATCATATAAAATAAAACTATACCAATAGCAAAAAATATAATAATTTGTATAATTTTTTTACTCATTTCTTCCTCCCTTAAAAATTTCCGTATATAAAACTTGCTGGATTATAACCTGGTCCATATATTCCAAAAACAATTATTGCAAATATAGCAATATAATATATTCCCCATCTAAATACAAGATTTTGCTTAGATAAGTCCTTTCTAACTTCATGCCCTTTTTCTTGTAATATGCTAACAATAATTAATATTCCTACTGCTAATATTAATACTAATGCATCATATATTGAAAATCCAAGTGTAAATATTTTTCCATTTACTATATCATTTAGTCCAGAAACTCTCAAACAATTTTTAAATATTTGACCTGCTACTTCTAATGTAGGAGCTCTAAAAATTAGCATTCCAACACATACAAATGCTCCTGTTCTAATAGTTTGCCATAACTTATAACTAAAAACTTTAGTATTAATTTTTAGTTTTTCAATTACCTTCTTTCCTAGTGGTTCTAAAGCCATTCCTAATACCATGATAATGTAATAATATAGTCCATAACAAATATATTTCCAACTTGCTCCATGCCATAGTCCATTACAAAGCCATACAAAGAATAATGCAAATGCTGCCGGAATTAATTTTACTAAATATCCTTTGCTTACTTTCTTTAATGCTCCTGTTATTTTCATTGTAACTTTTGAAAATGATACTGAGTAAAATACATAATCTTTAAGCCATGTTCCTAAAGTTATATTCCATCTTCTCCAAAATTCTTGTACAGAACGTGAGAAAAATGGTCTTTCAAAGTTTTTATCTAAATTAATTCCGAATATTTGTGCTGTTCCTCTTACTATGTCCATACATCCTGAAAATTCAGCGTATATTTGCAATGTATATAGTAAAATTGCTATTATTAATATTACTCCTGAATATTGTGTATAATTAGCAAAAATCGGATCTACTAGTAATGCTGCTCTATCTGCTATTACCATTTTCTTAAAATATCCCCATATCATTAGTTGAACACCGAATTTTAAATTAGTATATGAAAATTCATGTGGTTCATATAATTGATTTGCTAATTTGTCATATCTTCCTATTGGTCCTTCTACTATTTGTGGAAAAAAGACTAAAAATAATGATACTCTTCCTAAATTTTTATCTGGCATAATTTTTTCTCTATATACATCTATAACATAACTTAAAGCTTGTAATGTATAATAAGATATTCCTAATGGTAATATCCAATTAACTAGCGGTATTCTAAATTGTATATTAAAAATGCTTAATAGTGAATTTATATTACCAGAAAAAAAGTTAGTATATTTTAAAACTGCTAATATTCCAATATTTAAAAGAATTGCAAGAATTATAACAATTTTCTTCTTTTTATTTGCTTTTTATTTTAATACCTTTTTTTCTTCTTTTGTACAATTTTTTACTTGCTGTTTGATATTTTCATTTATCTTGCCAATTTTTAATGCAGATACATAAATTGATATTGTAGTAATTATTAAAAATACTGTTAAAAAACTGCTTGAAAGAAAGTAAAATAAGTAACTAGAAATTAATAATACTACCCATCTTACTTTCTTTGGTGAAACAAAATATATCAATACAACAATGGCAACAAAAACTAAAAATTCTAATGAATTAATTACCATAACTGCCCCCTTTTATTTAAGCTTAAACAATATTTATTCTTCTTCTAATTTTTCTATTAATTCATATAAGCTTTCTGCTGAATTAAAATTTTCTGGCAATATATCTTTTGCAGTAATTTTTACATCAAACTCATCTTCAATTTCTGAAACTAAACTAACAATATCAAATGAATCTAATATTTCATCATCTATTAAGTTTTTTTCTTCTTCAAAGTCAACTCCTGGTTTTAAATTCTCCAATATTTCAATTAATCTTTCCATTAATTCCCCACTCCTTTAATTTTACTCTATCTATTTTGCCATTTGCATTATATGGCATTCTATCTATTTTATAAATTTCATTTGGTCTCATATATGGTAAAAGTTCTGAATTTAATTTAACTGCTAATTTTTCTTCTTCCCACTTTTTAGCTTGATAAAATAAATTTATATGTGATTTTTCACTATTATATATACAAGCACATGATTCCATTCCATCAACATTATTTACTGTGTTTTCTATTTCTCCTAATTCTATGCGATATCCCATATGTTTAATTTGAAAGTCTTTTCGAGATAAATATATTAGTTCTCCTTTTTCATTATATTTAACAATATCTCCTGTTTTATAACATATTTCTGGATATTCTTTATTTAATGGATTTTGTACAAATACTTGCTGTGTTTTTTCAATATTGTTGTAATATCCATTTGCTAAAAATGAACCTCTTACATATAATTCTCCTTGTTCCCCCTCTTTTGCTTCTGTTCCATCTTCTTTAATTATCATTACGTCACAATTATCACATTTCTTTCCAATTGGCAGACTTTCTTCATTTTTAAATTCTCTATCTACTACATAATATGTACAGATATCAGTTGTTTCTGTAGGTCCATAAAGGTTTGCATATCGTATTTTAGGAAATTGTTTTCTCCACATATTTAATTGTTTTACTGGCATTACTTCTCCTGCAAATAGAACATTTTTTAAGGCTGGTAATTCTTGTCCTTCTAATGCTCCTAAATTTGCCACTATGTTTAATGCTGAAGGTACCCAATAAATTGTATTTATGCTATTTTCTTTTAGATATTCCATTAATTTTATTGGAAATGAAAAGTACATTTTAGGTATTATACAAAGTTTTGCTCCTGTTAATATTGTAGTAAATACATCTGTAATTGACATACTAAAATAAAATGGTGTTTGACTTCCCCATATTGTATTTTCATCAATTTGAAAGGCATCTTTTACCCAATTTGTATAGCTGATAACTGCTCTATGTGAAATTGCTGTTCCTTTTGGTATTCCTGTAGAACCAGATGTAAATAGCACATACATTAAGTCTGTATCTATTTGTCTTTTACGAATTTCATTTAATATTTGAATATCTTCATCTTTTTGTAACATTTCTTCTGTTTTTAATATTGGTATATTTTTATCTAATAATCCTATCTTTTCTGCTTTTTTGATATTTTTTTCATCTATTATAATTGCTATTGGATTTAATGTATTTAAAATATGTTCTGCTCTTTCTTTTGGAGAATTTGTATCTATTATAGTATAAAAATTACCACTATATAGCACTCCCATCATAGCTTGTAAGCAGTTTATAGTTTTATCTATAAAAATTACTATTGGCTTTTTTTCTTGTTGTGTATTTTGATTTATATATGTACCAATTTTCTGTGAATTTTTAACAAATTCCCCTCTTGTAACCATTTTTTGATTTTCTACAAATATTGTTTTTTCTTTATTTTGTTGCACTTTACTTTCTAAATATTGCAAAATATTTTTGTACATATTTATCCTCTTTTCTATTTATCTTGTAAAAGTTCTTTACTATTTTTTAAATAATCCCAACCTGATACTATTGTTGCAATTACACAAATAGACATTGTTATTGTTGTTATACAGTTCACTATAAAGTCTACTCCTGCTAGATTTCCACTAAATATTGCTCCATATGCATTTATATCTAAGAATGCAAAGAATACTGCAATTACTTGTGTTACAGTTTTTAGTTTTCCCCATATGCTAGCTGCAATTACTTTTCCGCCTTTTTCTACAGCTATTAGCCTATAACCAGAAACTAAAAATTCTCTGAAAATTGTTATAGCTGGAATCCATGCTGGTAGTTTTTGCATTTCTACTAGCATTATCATAGCTACTATTACTAAAATTTTATCTGCAATTGGGTCTAAGAATTTGCCAAATGTTGTTACTTGATTTCTACTTCTTGCAATATATCCATCTAATTTATCTGTTGCAGAAGCTATAACAAATATTGCTGTAATAATCCATATTGAAATTGATATTCCAGCTATTTCACCTTCTATCGGTAAAAATGGAATAATTACCATAATTGGCACTAGTATTAATCTTAATATTGTTAATTTGTTTGCTAAGTTCATATTTTTATCTCTCCTTCTTTCTTTTTAGAATTATATATATTTTATATTAAAATTACAAGTGTTTTATGATATTTTTTTATTTTTGTAAAATTGAAAAATATATACAATTTGACTACACTTTATTTATACTAATTTTAAATCTGTTTCAATATTTTCTCGAATACTTTTTTTCTTGGTCCAATTTCATCCTTTTCAGTAGAAGTAAGCTCAGAAAGTGTTTTATCAGAACCATATGGCTTAAAATATTGGTCAAATCCAAATTTTCTTTCACCTGCACAAGAACACATATTACCATCTAAAGATTCTTCTTCACAAATTATTCTTTCAGATTCAATAAAAGCCATTGCAGAAATCCAGTGGGCTATAGTACTTGTATTTCCACTTTCTTTCATGATTTCTAAAATAATAGGATATAGTTCTTCTGGATTATCTTCATTAACATTTGCCCCTGGTCTAAATTTTTCAATACATCGTTTAGTGTACACTCCTGGATATCCATTTAAAGCATCTATTTCAATTCCAGAATCTTCAGCCAGTATAGGCATATTTAATTTTTCATACCAGTATTTAGCCTTAATTGTTGCATTTTCTATAAAAGTACTACCATCTTCTTCTGCTTGAGGTAAATTAGTTGCCTCTGGAATATCTTTTAAACATAATATTTGTATATTTTTAGGCGCCATGCGCTGTATTTCTGCTGTTTTTTTAGCATTACAACTTGCAAAAACAATTTTTTTCATTGCTTTTCCTCCTCATATTTCGTTTTTTATAAATTCATTTCAATTATAGCATTTTTATAATAGATGTCAATAAATTGTTATTTCTTCGTCCATGCACAGCTACTATTTAATGGTTTTTTATTATTTTTGATAGAATGCCTTGGAATATAAACTTAAAGAATGTAACGAAAAGATTATATTCCAAGATATTCTTTGTATTAATTTATTGAAACTATTATCTAATAACCATGCATATTTTACTCCTCACTTTATATTGACATCTCTCATTTATATATGTATAATTTTGTTTAATAATAGTGTAAAGGAGCTTGAAAATATATGAAATTATTATTTAAAAATTCTACAAAATTAAGTGCTGATTTATATTCTGACTTTTTAAATTTTCATCAAAACAAATATAATAATAAATATATTTTCATTAATGCATTATCTATTATATTATTACTATTTTGCATGTTCACAACTTTTCAAAGTAATCTTATGAATTTATTTGCTTTATTTACTATTATTTTAATGTTTTTTATAGGATATCGTTTTTTATATCCTATTTATAAAGTAAAGCAAGAATCTGAAAGTGAAAAAGTGCAAAATGAATATGTTAATAATTTCTATTTTTATGATAATCATTTTGTTGTTTCTAATTTTTCTGGTAAAAGTTCATATAAATATTTTAAACTTTACCGTGTTTTTGAAGATGATACTTATTTTTATTTATATATAGATGAAAATTATGCTTTTATATTAAAAAAAGATGGTTTTAAATTAGGAAATTACAATGATTTTTCTTCTTTTATGCACAAAAAACTTCCTTTTAAATATCATGTTTCTAAAAATTAAATACATAAATTTATATTTTTATAGTAATAAATTTGCATTGTATGAAAAAGAATTAGCGTGCCCTAGATTTCTTTTTTAGAAAATCTTAGACACGCTTTCTTTTGCAATAAAAAATACTATCTTTTATTGTGTTATTTCTTCAATTGGTTTTGTATACAAATCATTATATGCATTTCTTATTTTATCTACATTGTTCCAATATTCTTCTATTGTATTTACAGTTATTTCTAACTCACCTACTTTAGACCTCGATAAACTTTTTCGTATATCATATCCATCTATTTCAATCAAAATACTTGTCACTGGATTAGTAGAAAAATTAAATTTTGCATACCATGTGCTATAATTATTAATATCATATGATTCCTTTGGTGTATACATAAATTCTACATTTTTTAAAGCATTATTAAGACAAATTTCATTTAATATCACATTGTCCTTTTTTGTACCTCCTATGTAGTCTGTTTTTATATCTGTGTGAAAATATGTGTAATTATACTTTTCAAAATATGACATATTTTCTGGTAATACTGTGTAATAATTATCATTTTTGTCTTTTGATATTGGGAAGTAAATATATCTTTCCTCTTCTGAAAGATATATTTTTTTATTTATTATATTTCCACGTGTAGCCAATATTTTTTCTGCTTTTATCCAATAATTTCCTTCTTCTTCTGAAACAAATAACATATAGTTATCTCCATTTTTTGTTTCAAATCCTAAGTAATTATAGGTATTCCAATTTTTAATTTGACTAACATTTTCTACTTTTTCATATGCCATTTTTATTCCATTTTGATATATTGAAATTTGATTTTCTTCTATCAAAATTGTGCTTTTTTTAAGTGGATATATATTATTCCCAAAATAAGTTACACTTTCTGGAATGTCAATATTATCTAATACATCAATTGAATATCCAAAAGTTGTTTCCTTTACAAATCTTCTATTTGTTATACCATATATAACTATTTCACCGTTATTCTTGTATATAGAAGGTTTGTTAAGTAAATGATAATTTCCATTACCAACTATACATGCACTGCCATCTTTATATACCCGCACATCAATTTCTTTACCTTTATATAAAACATAGTAAAGATTATTTTTTTCTAATTCTTCAATATCTTTTTTTACAACATCCGGTAAATTTGGTTGATATGTTGAATATGTTAAATTTTGAGGTTTTTCTTTTAAATTATGTTCTAGGTATTCTATTTTTCTTTGCATGTATGTTTCTTTCATAGTTACTTTGTTAATACTTTCTTTGTACGAAATTACACCAAGTATTGCAATAATAATAATGATTATGCACACTTTTTTTAAATTCATTATCCGCTTTTTTTCCATTTTTTCTCCTCCTGCTTTTAGCTTTTTTGATTTGTTACATTTTTTATTGGCTAGAAAATTTATTTCTCGCCATCTCTACTGAAAAAATTCTATGTTATTATATCATATTTATATTATCTTTTCAATATTATGTTAATTTTATACAGGACTAAATCATGAAATTTTCAAAAAAAGTCTGCTAATCATTGATATTAAATAGTTAGCAGACTTGAATTTGTTGAAAATTTGATTTTTTCTTATGTAGTAAATAAAATTGTAAATTGAACAATGCTTTTTTATTTACTGCCTGATTTTTATCACATTTAAACGTATAATCCATCTGCCAATGCAACTTATTTTCTACTTCCCAATGACTTCTAATTGCTTCTGAAAATGTTTCTATATCTCTTAATAAGGTTGATATATAGTCTTGTACATCGATATAAAAATTTCCTTGAAAATAGAAAGAATAATTTAAAAAATTTGACATACAATAAATTATGTGCTAATATATATTTAGCAATTGCAAAAAAGTCGTGCAAATTGTACCAAATAAAAGACTAGGAAGTCCTCAAAACTTTTCCTAGTCTTTTTGTTTGCCTAATCACTTAAGTGTTTTACAATAAGTAAAATTACAATAAGTTTCAGCAATTCTATGTAGTCGTGCATCTTAGTACCTCCTTTCTACCTTCTGGCGAAAGGCAAATACAATATACATTATTTATTTTCTCTTGTCAAGAAATTAATTTTATAAAAAATTATTAAAAAATACTGAAAATCCCTGTGTTACTGGTTCGATTCACGTTTGAGGCACCATAAAGAAAAAGCCTATTTCTAGGCTTTTTTTATATTGCTTAAGTGACTATATTTATTCTTTTCTGCCATTGTCATTTAATTTGCTATATGTAATAATACATCCCATGTACATATTGCACCTTTTAAATTTAATCTTTCTATTAATTTTGGTATCGCTGTTATTTCATTTGTTTCGGCTTGATTTTTTAGATGTTTTAATTCTTTTATACTTAATTTTTTCATATCAAATTTCTCACAATTTATTTTTTATATTTTCTGTTTTCATTTGTATAATCGCCAAATATATTTTAATAAATAATCTCAAAAAAATCAAATTTTTAACAAATTTAACTCTGCTAACCATTTAATATCAATGATTAGCAGAGTTTTAAAAAAATTTCATGATTTAGTCTTGAATTTTATAACAATAAATAATCTCCAAATTATTAAAAAACTAATTTGGAGATTATCTCATTATTTATGATTAAATTTTATATTTACAGAGCAAAATGTACATATTATAAAGCTACTCTTATTCTTTAAAAGTGTTTTCCTCTTTTACTTTTTGGAGCTTCCTCTTCATTTTCATTTGATATCATTGGATTATTATAATAGTTAAAATTATCTTCTTCTGATAGTTCGTCTTCATCTAGTTCATTATATTCATTGTTTCTTCTATTTCGTATAATTAAAATTATTAATACTATTATAGCTATTACAATAACTGCTATTATAGAATATATTACAATATTAAATGGAAATGACTGACTTTGTGCAACTGCTCCTACATTTACTACTAGTTGATATGTTGCTGTTTTTTCTCCATCTTTTGATTTAATCATAATTGTAACTATATTTTCACCTTCTGTAAAATCTTTATTTCCAAGAATTTCTACTGTTGCATCTTTGTAGTTTGGAGTTGCGGTTATTTCTAATTTTTTTACATCTTTTGGTACATTTATATTATATTCATATACTTGTGGTTTAAATATGGAACTTGTATCTACCCCTTCAATTTTTAGCTCTTTTAATTGTAATTCATCATCTATATTGTTTTCATCTGAAGTTTCGCTACTAATTTCATTTGTAACTTCATTTGTTGTTTCGTTTGTAATTTCATTTTGTATTTGATTTACTACTGTATTTTCTTGTGGATCTTCTTCTTTTGGTTCATCTGTTTCTTCTGTTGGCTTTGTTGCTGTTAAAAATTGTGAACTTATAAATAATTCTTGCCCATTATATTTTATTCTTGTCCAACTTCCAGATGTTCCTGTTCTTTGAACCTCTGTATTTGCTGGTGCAGAAATTACTGCATTATATTTAGTTCCTGGTCCTTCTCTTAAATTTACCCCACTTGTTGTAATATAAAATGTTCCACTTGCTTCTGTTACTGTGTAATTTGGTTTACTTGGTGTGTCTGGTGTTGATGGTGTTTGTGGTTCTGGGTTTGGAGTAGGCTCTGGTTCAGGCTCAGGTGTTGGCTCTACTTTTGGCTTTACTGTAACTGTTTTTGTTTTATTATTTACTATTGTATTAGTCATATCATTATCAGTATAGTCTCCAGTTAAAGAAAATGTTATATTACCTTCTTGTGTTGCTGTATAAGTTGCAGAAAATGAATGTGAAATATTTCCTTCTGCATTATCTAATTCATAATCTCTTTTTAATGCTCTGCCATTGCAATTTATTGTCAAATCCCATTGTGCTGCATTAATACTTACCGTTACTGTTATTGTATCTCCTACATTTGCAGAACTTGGTGCATCAATATTTACAGTAGCTGCTTGAGAATAACTACTAATTAATACTATTCCTACAGTAATTAATACTGCTAATATTATTTTTTGTATTATCTTCATATAATTTGTTCCTTTCTATTTTAATCTATTGTTATTTTATATTGTCCTAAAATATATTTTTTGTCCATTAATGAATCAGCTGTATTAATTTTTTGATCAGCATTTAAATCAGCTGCCTTTTTCTTGCAGTCTCCTTCTATGTTTATCTGACCTAAAATATGTTTTTTTAAAGCTAATGTATCAGCAGAATTAATCAATCCATCCCCATTAATATCTCCTAGTTTTGCTATTTCTGAGTGATTACCGTTTATTGTAATTTGATATCCTGTTCCTAAAAGACCACTTGTTATAACTTTTCCTTTATTATCTTTTACTACTACAGTTTTTCCTGGATTTCCATCTACTAAAGTCTGTACATCTGCTTTTGGCTCACAATAAATTGTAGTACCTACTAATTTTACTCCTTTTTCGTCATCAGGTTTTGGTTCCGGTTCTGGGTCTGGTTTTACTTCTCCTATTACTTCTATATATGGTCCACTACTATCTCCTCTTGCTATATAACCTATGATTCCTTCTTTAGTTGTTATTTTATCCCATATATAACCATTTGCATTTGAAACATTTGCTCTTGTTCTAGTTGCAATATCTCCATTATCTAAATATGTTAATATTTTTTCTCCAGTTCCTGGATTTTCTCTTACTTTTACTCCAGATGGACAAATTACTCGTATTTGTTCTATTTTCTGATCTTCATTTTCTCCATCATCTGGCTTACTTGCTTGTAGATATTTACTTGCCACATATCCTTTTCTTCCATCTGATAATACAACTCTATCCCAATTATATCCATCTAATCCATTATATTTTCCAGTTTCAATTCTTGTTACTTGTTGTCCTGCTGAAAGCATTGTTATTTCTCTTGTACCATTAATTCCTGGTCCATTTCTTAAATATACACCTGTTGTTGCAAACATAGTATCATTACAATTTGTAATATCATTAATTGCCATAATATAATTTCTAGCTATATATCCTTTTTTTCCATCTGGCAATACTACTTTATCCCAGTAATATCCATTTACTTGACCTGTAGCTAATTCTATTCTTAACAATACATCTGGCATATTAACTGTTGCTATAATATTACTATTTGTTCCCGGATTATCTCTTACATATACCTTTGTACCTTTTATTTTTATGTCTTCTGTCACTATTCCTGCTGTTCCTGGTTCCATACAAGGTGTACTTGGCATATTTTCATATATTGGAATTACAAAGTCAAAATTAGAATTTGTTAGTCCTAATGAATCATAAGATTTCTTTACATCTAATCCTTCTGATTTAGATGCTGACAAATTTTGCATATATTGAAACCAATATAAAGTTCCATCTGAATTGTCTACATCAAATTTTTGCAAATATAATGTGTCTTGCCCTGTACTTATATAATCTTCTGCTAAAAATTTTGCTCCACCTTTAATTGAAAGTTCTGGATTTGTCCAACCTTCAATTTTTGCTTTATTTAATGCATTGGCAATTACTTGAGCTGAACCACTACCTGTTGCACCTATATTGCAAAAATTGTAATATCCTGTATATCCTCCATAAGTACCTGAAGCAGTAGCACTTGGCCTATCTCCTGGTCCTTGTTCTTGTCTTATTCTTGCGGCTAAATGATATGGACTTATATTATTTTCTTTTGCAGCTTCCATTATAACTTGTGGGTATGATTTATTAATTGTAGTAGTTTGACCTGATGTTGTAGTATATGTAATTGTATCTGTTAGTAAATATGGTGCATCACTTAATATTTTCTTTACACCTTCTATATTTTGCACAGTCTCTTTATATGATAAAGTTTCAAATTGGAATATATAGTCCTCATTTAATGAATTTCTTGGATCCATATAATATGCAACTGCTGCTTCTGAAGCACATCTCCATGAGCCATTATCATATGGTTTGTTCCCACAAATAGAACATATCCATTCACTACCTCTATTTTTTGATACTAAATTTCTACCATGAGAAGCAACTGATTCATTTTTTACAACTTGGTTCCAGTCTAAACCTGTATAAAAAATAGTAAAATTCCAATTAGGATGTTTAGCCTTTAATGCATCTATCCTTTCTTTATATCCCGGATATTTGTTTATTTTATCTGAATATTCCTCTCTTGTTTGCACTATAGCTGCCTGAGATATATTACTATAAATATAATTCATAAGTATATATGTCATTAAAGTCATTACTAATATTATACTTACTAGTTTTTGCAATTTCATTATATTTCCTCCCTTTTTCTACAGTTTATTTACCTTTTTTCTTTATGTTTTTACATTATCCGACATTTCTAGCTGAATTATATCATTGCCAAAATTACTAGTCAACATGTTTATATAATGTTTTTAAAATGTAATATTTCTGTCATATTTTTTCGAAAAAAACTTGAATTTTTGTATTTTATATGGTATTATTATATATGTCAAATTTTTTAGGAGGTGTAAGACTTATGGCAAAATGTGAAGTTTGCGAAAAAACACTATCTCATGGAAATAAAATTAGTATTGCACGTTCTCACGTTAGTAGAAGAACTTCTAGAACATTCAAACCAAACCTAAGAACAGTAAAAGCTATCGTTGACGGACAACCAAAAAAAATATCTGTATGTGCAAAATGTTTACGTTCTGGAAAAGTTACAAGAGCTTAATTTTTCTAAAACTTATTTTGATTATATAGGTTATTAAAAAAATGGTGCATCGTTTTTTTAATAAATGTGATATTAAAATTTCTTAAGAAATAGTACTAAAAGACTGCTTATCCAAAAGCAGTCTTTTATGTATGTTATTTAATTCTAAATATTAATTTTACTATCCCTCTTAAACATTTCGGAACTTTTTTTACTACTATTGTCATAAACTCTACCCCTTTCTTTTCTCAATTCTTTTAACAGAAAAGCCATGCTAATCCCATACATAAAACTGCAGCTCCTATTAAAAACAGCCAACCTGTTATAGGAAGTAATAGCACTAATAATACTCCTACACCTATTCCTACTAAACATACCCCAATTGTTTTTTTAAAAGCACAAAACATAATCTATTACCTCCTTTTATTTTATTATATTTTTTTTATTGTTTTTTGTTACACAAACAAAAAAAGTGCACCTAAGATTTTAATTAAAAATCTTAAGTACACCATTTTTATACATAACTCTATTTATTTTTAATTGGTATTATTGTAGTTATTATATTTCCTAGGCCTAGTAACATAAATACAATACTTAATAATGTTCCTACAATTGGGATAAAGTTAATTAATAGTGCTATCGCAGTAATAGCTAAAATTATTAATAATTCTTTTCCTTTTCCTTCCCATTTCATCTTTTTAGCAATTACTTTTCCTATAATTATATATGCTATAGAATTACTTACAAGCATTAATATCGTCATAATTCCTAATAATAGTAATGCAATGTTAGAAGCAATACCTGTGCATAATAATGCTATAAATGCTATAATAAATGCCATTATTGATAAAATGCCAATTCCTATTGTTATTCCTAATTTTTTTACACTTATTTCTGATAATGTGTTAGCAAATTTTGGTGCTAAAAATATAACAAATAATGCAATAACTAATGTAAATAATATGCTAGATACAAAAGAAACTATGTAACTTGTTGCATTATTAATTACTTGGTACTCAGTGAATTTTACTTCTCCTACTATATTATCTTTATTTATATTTTGCTCTGTTTTTGCTGTATATTCTAAATTTCCGTTTACTACTGCTGTATCTTGCATATTTATAGTTCCTACACTCGCAAATATATTTCTTCTTGTTGTACCATTTAAATTAAAAACATTTGATGTGATTTTTAAATCTCTTGATATATATGATTGTTCTCCCATTGTAAAATTTGCACAAGATGCAAACATATCATAACAAGCACCATTAAATTGTATATTATTTGCACATGCAAATATACTAGAATATACTACTGCTGTTGATTCTACAATTAATTCGTTTGCAAGTACAAATAAATTTCCACCAATTTCACCTTTAACAGTAACTTTATTTCCCATTACAAATGCATTTCCATCAACTATTTTATCAATTACAATATCATCAGCATAATTTATATAATCTGATAATATCCATTTATCTTCCTCAGTAGCAGATGTATCTTGTATATTTTCACCTGTGTTTCCTGCTATTTTGTTATTATTTTGTGATACTTCATTTGATGTTTGCCCCACTGTATTTTCAATATTATTTTCTTTAGTAACTACATCTGTTGCATACACATTTTGTATTATTGCTAGTAGCATAGTTAAAATAATTCCTATTTTTAAGCATTTTTTTCTCAATTTTATTTCCTCCTTAAAATATTCCTATAACTTCATTGTTATCAGTAATATCTATTTCTTCTG
This sequence comes from uncultured Clostridia bacterium, assembly GCA_963558185.1. GTDB lineage: Bacteria > Bacillota > Clostridia > TANB77 > CAG-508 > UMGS1663. The sequence continues at coordinate 17,044 of CAUWFE010000013.1, read as the reverse complement.
CTGCTGGATGTATTGGAAGTCCTGGCATTGTCATAATTTTACCAGTTATTATTACTATAAATCCTGCTCCTGCTTTTAATTGTACATCTTTAACATGAATATTAAATGGCTCTAAACATTGTAAGTTTTTTGCATCATCTGATAATGAATATTGTGTTTTAGCTATACATATCGGCAATTTTCCATATCCGATAGATTCAATTTTTTGAATTTGCTCTTTTGCCTCTTTTGCAAATTCTACGTTCTTTGCTCCATAGATTTTAGTTGCAACTGCTGTTATTTTTTGTTCAATACTGTCATTTAAATTATATATATATTTGAATTCTTTTTTATTTTCACATGATTTTATTACTTTTTGTGCTAAATCAATACTTCCTTCTGAACCTTTTTCCCAACATTCTACTAAACTCATTTGTACATTGTTTTTGTTTAGTTCTTCTTGTAAAATGTTAATTTCTTTTTCTGAATCTTGTGTATAATGGTTAATTGCTACAACTGCTGGTATATTAAATTTTTCAGTTATATTTTCTATATGTTTCATTAAATTATGTATTCCACATTTTAATGCTTGTTCATTTTCATTTATTGCATTTTCTTTTGTAGCACCTCCATGATATTTTAAAGCTTTCAATGTTGCTACTATAACTACTGTATCTGGTGTTTTTTCTAATATTCTTGTTTTAATATCTAAGAACTTTTCTGCTCCTAGGTCTGCTCCAAAGCCTGCCTCTGTTACACAATATTCGGATAAATTAAGTGCTAATTTTGTAGCTATTACACTGTTGCATCCATGTGCAATATTGGCAAATGGTCCTCCATGAATAAATGTTGGTGTATGTTCTAATGTTTGCACTAAATTAGGTTTTATAGCATCTTTTAATAATACAGCCATTGCTCCATCTGCTTTTAAATCTTTAGCAGTAATTGGTTTTTCATTATTATCATATCCTATTACAATTCTTCCTAATCTATTTTTTAAGTCTTTTCTGTCTTTTGATAAACATAGTATCGCCATAATTTCAGAAGCTACTGAGATGTCAAATCCATCTTCTCGTGGCACAATGTTCTTTTCGTTTGATAAGCCAGTATTTACTACTCTTAATTGTCTATCATTTAAATCTACACATCTTTTCCATGTAACTCTTTTTATATTTAATATATTTCCATGATATATGTGATTATCTATAATTGCTGACAATAAATTATTTGCAGAGGTAATTGCATGTATATCTCCTGTAAAATGCAAATTGATATCCACCATAGGAAGCACTTGTGAGTAACCTCCTCCTGTTGCTCCTCCTTTTATTCCAAATACAGGACCTAATGAAGGTTCCCTTAAAGTTAAAATTGTCTTTTTTCCAATTTTGTGTAAAGCATCTGCTAATCCTATTGATACTGTTGTTTTTCCTTCTCCTAACGGAGTTGGATTAATAGCTGTTACTAATATTAATTTTCCTTCTTCTTTTTTTTCATTAATATCATCAATATTTATTTTTGCTTTATCTTTTCCATAATATTCTAACTTATCTTCACTAATGTCTATTTTTTTGGCAATTTCAGATATTTTTTCTATTTTTGCTTTTTTAGCAATTTCAATATCTTTCATTTTTACCTCCAATTTCTTAGGCTATTAAACCTACAATAATTCCTATAATTGCTCCAACAAGTACTTGCTTTGGTGTATGACCTAACACTTCTTGCAATTTTTCTGTTACTTGAATTCCTGTAAGACCTGGAGTTTCTGCTATTTTATTTAATAATTTTGCTTGTTTTCCAGCTGCTCTTCTAACTCCTGCTGCATCATACATTACAACTGCTGCAAATACTACAGATAATGCAAATATAGGTGCTGTTGTTCCTTCTGCTCTTCCTATCATTGTTGCTAAACATGTAACAACTGCGGAATGAGAACTTGGCATTCCTCCAGCCCCTAAAATTCTTTTAAAATTAAATTTATGTGTTGTTACCAAATCCCATAATAGTTTAAATAATTGTATACAAAACCATACTAGGAATGGAACCATTAAATATTTGTATTGTTCGTAAAATTCCATTGTTATCCCCTTCTATATTTTAATCTTGGTTACTTTCTGGATTAAAATTTTCCTCAGTTAAATTTCCTTCTTTTTCTAATAAAATTGTTACTTTCTTTTCTGCATTTTCTAATATTTCATTACACTTTTTAGAAAGTTTCATTCCTTCTTCAAATTTTGTTAAAGATTTTTCTAAGCTTAAATCGCCTTTTTCTAATTCTTGAGCTATTTGTTCTAAACCTTGCATTGCTTGTTCAAAATCTATTTCTTCCATACTTTTTCCTTCTTTCTACTAGTTATTTAATACTTTTTTAGTGAAAGTTTCATTTGACACATTAACCATGTAATAAGCTATTAATTTAGTATCTTTAGTAACTAATACCCTATATTCTCCTGATGGTTCAATTCCATCTACATCAAAATATACACCTGTAGTATTTCCCCAGTCTTTTTTGGCTATTTCTATTGCTTTTTCTTCTTCTGTTTTTGGGTCTTCCTCAAAAGTTTCTGAAGATGAGTTTCCTTGTACTTCATTTTCTTTTGAAATTTCATTATTTACTACATTATTATTTTGTTCTGCATTTGTTTGTATATTTGTATTTATTTCTTGCTCATTTAACTCGTTTTTTGTTTCATTATAAATTCTATTAGCTGTTGTAATTGTTCCATTTCCTTGTTCATTTTTTTGTATTACCCACATTATTAATCCAATTAATGCTATTAATAAAATTATAAGTATTATTGTTAATACTTTATTATTACTTTTTTTCATTTAAATTTCTCCTTTCGTATATTGCATTTATTGCATATAAATTTTTTGTATATTTAATCTGCACATATTTGCAAATCAAAAATTTCTTTATAAAATTTTTGCATCTTTTTTTCCATCTTTTAATATTAAATGTACAATTTCTCCTGTTTGTAATTTATCCACACTATTTATGACTTTGTTTTCATTATTTTCTATAATTGAATACCCTCTTGTTAAAGTTTTTAATGGGCTAAGTGCATCTAATTTTGCAATGTTTGCTATCATTTTTGTCTTTTTTTCTTGTACTTTTTTGTTAATACTTCCTTCTATGCTTTTTACTCTCATATCTAGTATCATACGATATTCATTTATTTTTTGCATAGGATCTTTAAAGCTTTTGCTATTAATACATTTTTCATAGCGTAATCTTATTAATTCCATTTTTCTTTTTAAAGCTTGCCTAAATCTATTTTTATTATTTTCTATTTTAAGTTTTACCTCTTCTATATTAGGCACCGCTAATTCTGCAGCTGCTGATGGTGTTGGAGCTCTTAGGTCTGCAACGAAATCTGAAATAGTAAAATCTGTTTCATGACCTACTGCTGATATTATTGGTAGTTCTGATTTATATATTGCTCTTGCTACAATTTCTTCATTAAATGGCCATAAATCTTCTAATGACCCTCCGCCTCTAGCTAATATTATTACATCTGCTAGTTTCTTTTCATTCATTGTTTCAATTGCTTTCACAATTTTTTCTGCTGCACCTGTTCCTTGCACTGGCACTGGTAATAATTTTATATATACATGTGGATTTCTTCTGGTTGATACATTTATAATATCTCTTATTACAGCTCCAGTATTTGAAGTTAGAACTCCTATGCATTTTGGCATAAATGGTATTTTCTTTTTATGGTTTGATTCAAATAACCCTTCTTCAGCAAGTTTTGCTTTCAGCTTTTCATATTCTGCATATAAATCTCCAATTCCATCTTCTTTCATTGCCTTTGCATAAATTTGGTATACTCCATCTCTTTCAAATACAGAAACTTTTCCTAGTATTATTACTTTTGAACCATCTTTTGGAACAAAATTTAATGTGTTAGTATATGTTTTAAACATTACACATTTTATCAAACAATTTTCATCTTTTAAAGTAAAATACATATGACCTGTATAGTGATGTTTAAAATTTGATATTTCACCTTTTACTAACACATTATTTAAGTATTCATCATCCTCTATTTTATTCTTTACATATGTATTTAATTCTGTTACTGTAATTGGATTATATTTCAATTTACATTCCTCTTTAATTTATATTTTTATTTTTTATAACACTTGCTAGAACTCCATTTACAAATATTTTTGAGTTATCTTCTCCATATTTTTTTGCAAGTTCTACCGCCTCATTTACAACTACTTTGAAAGGTACTTCTGTATATAATAATTCATAAATAGCAAGTCTTAAAATAGAAAGGTTTATCTTAGAAATTCTTTCTATTGTCCATTTTTCTTTTAAATTTTCACTTATTAAATCATCAATTTCTTTAATATGTTCCTGAACACCAAAAAGATTTTTCTTTACATCTTTTTGGTCTGCTTTATTTTGAACATTATTTTGTTCTAGTAAAAAATCTAATTCTTCTTCATTTAAATCTTTTTGAACTTCTCTTGTATATAATATTGAAAATGTTACTTCTCTAATTTCTGTTCTTTTCATAGTATAAACCTTTCTTATAATTTATCAATAAATTTTTTTGCCTTTTCTTTTACTTCATCTTTATTTTTTTGAATATAATTACCAATATACCCACAAGCTACTATTAACAATAGTCCTACAAATAATTGATATAACCCTGTAAAGAAAATGAATACAGCAACTAATACACCTATAATCATTCCCCCATAAGTTGCAAAAATTTTCCTTAATTCTTCCACAAAAATCACCTCTTAATTAATTCATTGTTCCTATAACATTTTCTTGTTCTTGCAATTTTTTTATACTAATATTAACTTCTTTTACTTCTAAATCCGAAACTTTTTTTATAGAACTTTTTATGCTTGTTTGTAAATTAGTAGATAGCTCTTTTATAATTGCATCTTTTGTAACACTAAGAATTACATTTACAACTAGTCCTCCATTATTATCTACTATAATTTTTGTTGTAGCATCTTGTGCACTATCAAAACCCTTTACTATATTATTCACTAATTCCTCTAATGTTGTTTTTGATATAACAAGTTCTCCATCTGCATTTTTTAAAATAATTCCATCTTTTATTCCATTAATAGTTTTTTCATCTGATGGAAAGAAAATACATTTTATTGCAAGTGCAATTAATGCAATTGATATTCCTAATAAGATACTAGTTGTTGTTGAACTATCAAACATATTTTTTATTAAAGTTCCCATCATGTCAAGATTTAGCCATCCAAAGCACATAACTACTACAATAATGGATAATATTAATATTAAGCTTGAAAATAGTATTAATCCTAATTTATCAAAAAATTTCATATCTTTTTCCTTCTTTCTCTTCTAATTTAACAAGGGCGCTATAAAAAACGCCCTTTATTTAGTTAAAATTTTATTCTTGTGTTTCATTTCCTTCTGTATTCATTTTAGCATCTGTATTAACACCTTGTACATGTACATTAACTTCTACTACTGATAAACCGGTCATTGTTTCAACTGCTTTTTTTACTCTGTTTTGAATTTCAAAAGCAACATCTGGAATTCTTACTCCATATTCTACTATTATATTAACGTCAATTTTTGTTTCTTTTTCTCCTGCTTCTACTTTAATTCCTTTTGCTAAATTTTTCTTTCCACTTAATACTTCTGTAATTCCACCTGCAAATCCACCTGCCATGTTTGAAACACCTGGTACTTCAGAAACAGCAAAACCTGCAATAACAGCAACAACTTCATCTGCAATTTTTATTTCACTATTGTCTGCAAGTACAATTTCACCTTGTTCATTTACTATTACTTCTTCTTTTTTTTCTTCATTTTCCATAATAAGACCTCCTTAATTTTATCCATTTGTTTTTTATTTTAGCTACTATTAGTATACCAATATCTGCGTATTTTTACAACAGTTTTTTTAATTTTTTTATTTATTTTTTGTAACATTTGTTTTTATTGTAATTTGCTTCCTTCTTCTATTGCATTTCCTCTTAAGAAATCACAAATTGGCATTCTTTTTGAATTTTCTGCTTGTATCTCTTCTATTGCTAAAGTTCCTTGTTTTGTTTGTATATACATACCTTCTTTTGAATTAGCTTTTATAATTGTTCCTGGCTCATTATTTTTAGTTTGTGTTTCGATTACTTTTGCTTTCCAAAATTTTATTTTTTTTCCTTCTAAAAAAGCATATGCTCCCATTATAGGGTTTAAGCCTCTTATTAAATTTTTTATTTGCTCAGCCGTTTGTTCTTCCCAATTAATATGTGCTATTTCCTTATCTAACATTGGAGCCATTGAAAAATCTTCTCCTTGTTTCTTTCTTACTGCTATCCCTTTTTCTATATTTTTTAAAGTTTCTACTAATAGATTTCCTCCTATTTTAGAAAGTCTTTCCCATAATTCCCCTGTTGTTTCGTTTTCTCCTATTTTTGTTTCTTCAGTTAAAATTATATCTCCTGTATCCATTCCCTCATCCATGTACATTGTTGTTACACCTGTTTTTTCTTCTCCGTTTATAACAGCCCATTGAATAGGTGCTGCTCCTCTATATTTAGGCAATAGTGAAGCATGTACATTTATACAACCATGTTGAGGTATATCTAATATTTCTTTTGGAAGAATTTTTCCATATGCTACAACACATATACATTCTGGATTTAATTTTCTAATTTTTTCTATAAATTCTTCATTTTTCCTTACTTTTTCTGGTTGAAATATCTCTAGTTCTTTTTCTAACGCATATTCTTTTACAGGTGAAGGTATCATCTTCATTCCTCTACCTTTTGGTCTATCTGGATTTGTAACAACTCCTATAATTTCATGACCTGCTTCATATATACATCTTAAAGATTCTCTAGCAAAGTCTGGTGTTCCCATAAAAATAATTCTCATATTTAACTTTATCCTTTCCACTTATGTTAATTATTTTCTACATATTCTAATGTTCCTGGTAACATATTGTCTACAAATAATATTCCATCTAAATGATCTATTTCATGACATAAAGCTTGTGCATATAAATCTTTTGCTGTTACCTTTATTTTTTTACCATTTTCATTTAGTGCTTCTACTGTTACTTCTTCTGGTCTAACTGTTTTTGCATATTTATTTGGAAAACTTAAACATCCTTCTTCTACTTCATGTGATCCTTTTGATTTTTTTATTACTGGATTAATAAATTTTTTTACACCTTTTCCATCATATAAATCTATTACAATTACTCTTTTTAGTATTCCAACCTGAACAGCAGCTAATCCAACTCCATTGTATTTATGCATTGTTTCTACCATATCATCTAAAAGTTCTCTTATTTTGTCATCTACCTCTTCTACTTCTTTAGATTTTTTTCTTAATATTTCATCATTTTCTTGTCTTATATTACGAATTGCCATTCTTTTCCACTCCTTTACATCATATTATTTGGATTTAAGTCTACAGAAATTTTTATGTTTTTATTGTTATACCCATCTATTATTGATTCATCTATTATTTTTTGAATTTCATTATTATATAAACATTTTATAATCATTCTATAACGATATTTATTGTTTATTTTGTCTATTGGTGAAGGAACAACTGGATATAATAACATACCTATTTTTCTTTGTAGCATTTTTTCTTTTATTTGTTTATGAATCATATTGATTGTTGTTTTTACTTTTTCTTCACTTTCTCCATTTACTCCAATTACTATTATATCGCAAAAAGGCGGATATTTCAACTGTTTTCTCAATAGTATTTCTGTATCATAAAAAGCTTTATAATTTTGTTTACTTGCTAATTCTATTGCTATATTATCTGGGTTATAAGTTTGTATAACTACTTTTCCTGGTAATTTTTCTCTTCCTGCTCTACCTGCAACTTGAGTTAAAATTTGAAATGTTCTTTCATTTGCTCTAAAATCTTCTATATTTAATGAGCTATCTGCTGCTAACACTCCTACTAATGTAACATTAGGAAAGTGGTGTCCTTTTACTACCATTTGTGTTCCTATTAAAATATCTATATTATCTTTTTGGAATTTTTTTAATATTTCTTCATGCGAATTTTTTTTAGTTACAGTATCTACATCCATTCTTATAGTTGTTGCATCAGGAAATATTTTTTTTATTTCTTCTTCTACTTTTTGTGTTCCTGTTCCAAAATAACGTATATTTTTACTTTTACATTGTGGACAAATTTTCATTGGAATTTGCTCATACCCACAATAATGACATTTTAATTTATTTTCTTTTCTATGATATGTTAAACTTACATTACAATTTTTACATTTTGCTGTATACCCACAGTCTCTGCACATAATAAATGTAGAGTATCCTCTTCTATTTAAGAATAATATTGTTTGGTGCTTTTCTTCTAAATTTTGTTTGATGCTATTATATAATAAACTACTAAACATGCTGTGATTTCCATTGGCTAATTCTTCTCTTAAATCTACAATTTCCACTTCTGGCAAATTAGAGTTATTGGCTCTTTTAGTTAATTCTAATAATTCTATATTTCCTTTTGTAGCTTGATAATATGTTGATAAATTAGGTGTTGCACTTCCTAATAATAGCGGTATATTATTTTGATTAGACAAATAAGTTGCTATTTCTTTTGCATCATATTTTGGTGTCATTTCTGATTTATAAGAAGAATCATGTTCTTCATCTATTATAATTAGTCCTAAATTCTGTACAGGTGCAAATATAGCAGAACGTGCACCTATTACTATTTTAGCTTTTCCTTGTTTTATTCTATTCCACTCATCATATCTTTCTCCCATGCTTAATTTACTATGAAGCACAGCTATTTTTTCTTCTCCAAATCTTGCAATAAATCTATTTACCATTTGTGGTGTTAATGAAATTTCAGGAACTAGCATTATGCTATCTTTTTCTTGTTTTAATGCCTTTTCTATTAATTGTAAATATACCTCTGTTTTTCCGTGAACCTGTTACACCAAATAATAAAAATTTTGTATTAAATCCATCTTCCATTGCTTCTTCAACCTCGTTATAAGCATGTAATTGCTCCTCTGTAAATATTAACTTGTTTGTTTTTTTAGCAGTTTTATTAGCTATTGGATTTCTATTTATTTGTTTTTCATTTATTTCTATAAATCCTTTTTTTTGTAAATTTTTTAGTACTGCTCTAGTAGTATCTGCAAATAATAGTAAATCTGATACTTCTGTTTCTCCATTTTTTAGCAAAAAGTATATTATTCGCATTTGTTTTTCAGATTTTATTTCAAAATTATTTACAGCAATTCTTAGCTTTTCTTTGTTTTTTATTTTTGCAAAACACCTTACCTTTTCTTTTACATGCTTGCTTGGGTCTTTTGAAGTTGTTCCTGGTGGTAACATTAATTTAATCGCTTCTGCTAAATTGCAAAAATATCTTTTTGATATCCACTCTGCCATTTTTATCTGCTCTGGTTTTAATCCATCAATTATTTTTGCAATATCTTTAGTTTCAAACTCACAATTATGTATGAAATTTATTACAAAGCCTTCTTCTAATTTTTTACTTCTACCAAATGGAACTAATACTCTATCTCCTATTTTTATTTTTTCTTCTAATTCTAAAGGTATATTATATGAAAATTCTTTATCTAATTGTTTTACATTACTGTTTATTATTACTTGTGCAAACATTTTTATCTCCTTTGCTTTTATTGTGAAAGTATATCAAAAAAACGAATAAAAATCTACTTTAATTTTCATTTTTATTTATTTGACTTTAGTAAGTTTTTATGTTAATATATTAGTATAAAATATTTTTTATAGGAGGTTCTTTTATGATTTTGATGGTTGGTGGATGCCCATGGCGGGTAAATGGAACAAACATTAATCAGGATGATGCTGATGGAGAATTACTTAAGGATGCTATACGTAATCCTGATGAACTTGTAAAAGTACAAGGAAAGATAGTTCCAAAACTTAGTCAGAGTTATCTGATGGAACACACAGGGCATAGAGCACCAATTTTCATTAATGAAGAACAGCGTACAATTGATTTTAGTCATTTTTAATTTCAATATTTGACGTTGTAACCCCCAAGCTTTTTACAGCTTGGGGGCTCCTTTTTATATATTAGTATGGTTTTTATACTAGATAGTTATTAACGTATCTAAATTTTTTTAAAATTCAACTTCTCTTATATTATATTCACTTTTTATAATTTGCTCAATTACTTCTACTGTTTTTTCTAGACTATTATTTTTTATCATATAATCATATTCTCCCATTTTTGATTCTTCATATTCTAATCTAGAAATTCTCATTTCAATTTCGTTTTCACTTGGCTTGTCTACTCTATTTTTTAGTCTTTGTATTAATATATTTTTTGGTACTCTTAAAAATATAGTTACTATTTTTACATCATTTTTTAATAGTTTTACTAAATTTTCTACGCCATTTACATCTATATCTTTTACTATTACTTTTCCTTCTTTTACTTTATCACTTAGAATTTTTTTAGATGTTCCATAATAATTGTTATGGTGCACATCATATTCATAGAATTCTCCCTTTTCTATCATACTTTCAAATTCTTCTTTAGAAACAAAATTATATGTTTCACCTGGTATATCACCTGGTCTTTGTTCTCTTGTTGTATATGAAGGAATTGCAACAATGTTTTTATTTCTTTTCATTAGTTCTCTTTGTACAGTATTTTTTCCAGCTCCTGCTACTCCTGCTAATAATACTAACATACTACCTTCACCTTTCCTTCTGCAATTTCATTTGCAGCTAGTGTAACAGGTGATTGTTCATCTACATCTGTTAATATTTCACTACCTGTTGAAATTTGTCTTGCTCTTTTAGCTGTTGCAATTACTAATCTAAATTTATTTTCTGAATGCTTTACTAGTTCTGCTGTTGTTGGTTTTACCATCATAATTAATTCACCTCTTCTTTTTTATCATTATTTTTTTCTGCTCTACCTGCTATTGTTTCAGGTTGCATCGCAGACAATACTATATTACCAGTATCCATAATTATTACAGCTCTTGTTTTTCTTCCGCAAGTTGCATCAATAGCTGAACCATTTTCTTTTGAATCTTGTATTATTCTTTTTATTGGTGCTGATTCAGGACTTACTATAGCAATAATTCGATTTGCTGCAACAATATTTCCAAATCCTACATTTATAATTTGCATATTTTTTTCCTCCTATCCTACAATTAAAATTTTTTAATTCTTTTGTAAATTTCAAATTAAAAAATAATTACTTTTGTAATGAGTTAAGTGCCATATACAATTTGCAATGTAACATTCTTATAAGTTCTTATAATTTTACTACATATTTATGAAGAAGTCTAGTATTTCTTTATATTATTTTTTTGTTTTTACTATATCTTTTATTTCTAATGCATTATTTTTAAATTTCTTTTTAGTTTTTATGTAAAACCTGATTGACTTTGCTAAATAATATATTGCATATAATATTGGAACTACAGTTAATAGCATAATAAAATATTGTTTATATTCCATATATGCAAATTTTATAAGTAATGTTGTTATTGCTAAAAACATAAATTCTATACCATTTATAGCTAACATATCATTATCTTTTTTATATGCTACTTCAAATATTATTATTGTACATACCATTGTTATAATGCTAAAGGCATTTACTAATTTCACAAAATATAATAAATCTAATTGTATATATGCTATTTTGAAAAACATAAAGTACAAAATTATTCCTGCTGCAATTATTATATTTTTTGTAATTATAATTTGAGTTATTTTCATTTTGTTTTCAGATACTTGTTTTTGCCTTTTTATTTCTTTTGATATTTTATCTAAAATTTCTTTACTTTTTATATCTATTTTTGCAAGTGCTTTTGTTTCATTTTCTTCTTTTATATCTTCTTCTGATTCTTGTTTTTTTGTTTCTTTCTGTTGCTCTTTATTTTTTTGTTGTTTTTGCTCCTGCTTTTTGATACTTTTTTTCTTTTTTGTGTTTTCTTTCTCTTTTGCATCTTTTTTATTTTCTTGCTGTATAGTTTCCTTTGGCTGTTTTAGTTTTTGTACCTTTTTATCTTCTGTTTCTTCTTTTTTTGTATTTAATTCTTCTTTCTTTTTCATAGTTTTTCTCCTATTCTTCATTTTCTAATTCGTACATAATATTAGAGGAAAGCACTATTGGTGCTGTTTCAGTTCTTAATATTCTTTTTCCTAAAGTAATTATTTTTGCATTTGTCTTTTTTAATTTTTCTATCTCTTTATTGTCAATTCCTCCCTCTGGCCCTATTAAAAAACCTATTTTTATTGGTCTTTTTTCCTTTTTTACTTCTTTTAATATGTTTTTTAAAGTTAAATCTTTTTCTTCTTCATATGCAATTATAAATATGTTATATTCTTTTATTTTATCTATTAATTTTGTAATATCTATTATATTTTCAACTTGTGGTATTATATCTCTTTTACTTTGTTTTGCTGCTACTTCTGCAATTTTTTGCCATCTTTCAATTTTCTTTATACAAGCTTTTTGGTCTATTTTTACAATGCTTCTTTCCATTTGTACAGGTATTATTTTGTTTACCCCTATTTCGGTTGTTTTCTGTATAATCAATTCCATTTTGTCTGCTTTTGGTAGTCCTTGGTACACATCTATAATAATATCTGATTCTATTGTTGCTTTTTCTTCTTTTACTATTTGTGTGATAATTTTTTCTTTATCATATTTTAATATTTTAACAATATAATTATGTGCATTTTGCTTGTCACATACTTGTATTTTATCATTTTCTTTTAATCTTAATACATTTAAAATATGATTTACATCAGTACCTGTTATTATAATTTCATTTTCTTTTATTTTTTCATTTTCTACAAAAAATTTTTGCATTTTTCTCTCCATTTATTTTTTTGTAATTATATCATACTAAAAAAATATAAACAAGAAAAGTTGGAAATAAAAATAAAAGAAGTAAAACATTTTGTACTTTTACTTCTTTTATTTCTTTTATTTCTTAATTTATTATATATGTGCATAATCTAAAACCAAAATACTCATGCACATTAAAAGCATTATTATTAAATCTATCAGTTACCTTTGCATTTAGTTCTATGTATGCCCCTCCTCTATCTGTACATACATATCTATTAATCTTTGAACTCTCTGTTGTCCACTCATATAAGTTTGATGCCATATCATTTATTTTACATACTTCATCACTATTTGCTCCTGTATCTGATAGTAATTTATTTTTGCTAATTTGATTTGCATAATTTGCATTTCCAGCTTCTTGGATATACACTATTGCTGTATCCCATGCATAACTATTCATTAAATCACTTTTTACTGTTGTAGAACCACTATATGTATTTATTGATACCTTTGAAGCATCTAATTGTGTAATAAAATTTCACAATGTTCTAGCTGTATAATTCATACTATTTATTGAATTAGCCTTTGACTGTTTGCTTGCTGCTTTATAATCTAATGTACTACTTCCACTTGCATAACTTGCTTCATATCTTGCTATATAATACCCTCCATTTCTTTTTGTACTTTCTACAAATGATTTTAAGTCTTCTGATGTTGCATTTAAATCATTATCATGATTTGAATTATCTATTGTTCCTTGTCTATACTCTGCTAATTCTATATACCTAGAATTTATAATTTCTGTTTCATCATGTTTTGTATAGTTCTCTGGGTTTTCTTTAGTATATGCTGCTTGTACTAATGTTGGAGTTCCATCTGTTTTATTAAATGTATATCTTCCCAAAATTATTTCGCTACTTGTACTTCCATCATCCTTTATAAATGTTCCTACTGGTATCCATACAAATTGACTTCCTTTTACATTTTCATCTTCTGTTGCTGATACATCTTCTATTACTATTCCTTGCTCAACTGTATCTCCTGAATCTTTGGCTACTTTAAAGCCTCCTGGAATTACTACCTTATTTCCTTTTGAATCTGTTATTTCTGTTTTTGGATCTGTAAATTCTTTTCCTGTTTCTTTTGCCCTTTCTATTTCACTTTTTGTTTCTTCTGGTTGTTCTGAACTTCCATTCCCATTTAGTATTTTATCAATTTCAGATGACATACTGTTAAATCCTTTTTGTGTATTTACTTCTGCCTCCGCCATTGAGTTTGCTCCTTTTTTGGCTTGCTCAAATATTCCGTTATTTCCTAATACCATTGCCATACTTACACCTGCTAAAATAATTAATATTACTATTGTTACTACTAATGCTATTAAGGTTACACCTTGTTTATTTTTTAATAATTTATTCATACTTCTCTCTCCTTTGTTATATTTTGCTATTTTATATTTCATTCTATACAATTTAAATTATATATTATCCTTTTGTTTAATTCAATTACATAATGGTTACATTTATATTTCAGTTTTGTTACATCTTTAACCATACATATAATAACCCCCTATCAAAAAAGATAGCAAAATCAACCTGTATCTATTACAGGCTTTATTTTGCTATCTTTTTTTATTTGTATTTTATTATTTTTTATTTCATTAAATCTGTCGATATATACTCTCTCAAGGCTTCTAGCGTTTTGATTTTTCATGTTCTTTATTTTCCTTTTTTGTTTTTATTATACAATATATATTTATATCTTTCTATAGTTTTTTCTTTACATTTTTGTTACAATTATATTACATAATTTTCTTTTGAGAACAATTTTAAAATTTTAAATGTTCAATTCATATCTTGCTGATATATTTCCTACTTTATCTTTTACATAAACATAATATATTCCTGATTCTTGTAATTGTATTTCGTTATTTTCTTGATACATACTATCTTCTGGTAATTGTTTTGTGTTTGTTATCGCATACCCTCCTACTCCTGAACCTTCTTGTCCTAATTTTTCATTTATATCATTTGCTGTTATTGTTACTACTATATTTTCTTCTTCTTTTCTTGTTTCTACTTTTGTTATTGTTGGACTTGTTCCATCTATTTTTCCTATACTTATTCTTTCTGTTCGTATATTCCCTAGTCCATCTTTTAAATATATTGCACCTTGCATTTCTTGATATATGTCTCCTATAAATTTATAGTTTCTTATATAGTTTCCATCTTTCTTTTCTGCATACTTATAGTCACTTTCATCATTAAATGCTATTTGTACTTCTCCTATTCCTTTTTCTTCTACTTGTAATTCTACAAATTTATTTTTTGACCATTCTTTATTATATTCTTTATCTGATATTATAGATGGTGCTTGTGAATCCACTTTAGATAATTTTAAGATTTGTTGTTCTTCATTTTCAAAAATATCTTTAACTTTTATTGTAAAGTTTCTTTCTCTAAATGCTTCTATTCCATAATCTGATATATATTCATAATTTCCATTTATTACTTGTGTTGCTTTATTTTCAAATATTGCCTTTCCTGTATCATCATACATTGAAATATATACTATTTCTCTTTTTGGACATGTTCCTTTTATTTTTAACTTTTTCTTAGTTGTCCATTCTCCTACTGTTTTTTCATTTATTTGTTCTATGCTTATAATTGTTGGTCTTGTATTTACTGGTATAATATTAGGTGATATTTCTTCTCTTAAAGAGCCATATCCTATATATATTCCATCTAGTACTTCTCCTGTTCCTATGCTAGAATTCCATTCAAATAGTAATTCCATTTTCTCTGTAATGTTTTTTGTTCTATCTTTTAATGATATTGGTACTTTATATGTCCATAAATTTCCTTGTTTATCTAATAATTGTGGTATTCCTACTTGATAATTTCCTCCAAGTAAACTTTTTGCAGCTACACTATAAAGATTTAATCCTTTTGTGTCCACATTTACATATACATATTGTATATCATTATTTATTAAGTCTATTTTTGCTTCATCCTCTATTAGTATGTTTTGTTTAACTTCAATTGTCGCTGTAGGTCCATATTGTTTACCGCATAAGTAACATGTATTTGAATAAAATGAATGTTTATTTAAATCAATATTTAGTTTACATACCGTACATTGTTTAATACCACATTTATGAACATCTATTCCCTCATTTATCATTTGCATAAAATTCATTATCTTACCATTAATATCAAACGTATGGTATTCTATTAAACCATTGCTACCCCTGCCTCCACATCTTTCGCATTGAAATACTATATGTTCTATCCCTAAATAATCTTGCCAACTTAACTTTTCTGGTCTAATATGTTCTAATCTTTCAACTTGCTTTTCGTATCCACAATTATCTGTACATACTTCTTTTCCTAAATTTACATATACATCACAAGTAGCTGGATTTCCACTTAAAACTTTATTATGACTTGCAACATTTATCCTATTTCCACAAATTATGCATTCACTCCAATGATTATTATTATCATATTTTGTTTCATATATATGATTATGTTTATCTTCTCCCGTTACTAGTCCTGTTAAATCAATTCCATCTTCCTTTATATTTGTTACACTTATACTTCTTGATATATGTCTTCCTTTTTTAGTTCTTATCCAAAATACATATTCTCCATTTTTATTTACTTCATATGTTGCTATATTGCCTTGAACTTTGCTTCCATCTGGGCACTCTATTTCTATGATTTCATCATCTTTTATTGTTCCTTCTATAGTTATTATTACACTATTAACATTACTTTCTGTTTTATCTAAGTAAATTTCTATATCTGCATTTGCTAATTCTTCTGCCACATCCTGTTGCAGTTCATTTAAATAACTTTGTGTATTTGCTTCTATTTCATTTGTTTTTCTCGCTGTTTCTTGGGCTTTTGTTATTATTCCATTTTCTCCTATTGCCATATTTATTGTTATTCCACTTAATATTAGTAATACTACTATTGTCACTACTAGAGCAACTAATGTTATACCTTTATTTTCCTTTAATATTGCTTTCATCGCTTTCCTCCTCGTATTTGTGTAATCGTGTTTGCACAGATGCAAAAAAGATAGCAAAATTAACCTGTATCTATTACAGGCATTGTTTTGCTATCTTTTTTTAACTTATTTATATTATTTTTTACTTTTATTTTTTCATTAAATCTGTCGATATATATATATATATATATATATATATATATATACTCCCTCAAGGGTTTTAGCGTT
>CAUWFE010000012.1:0-46562 GCA_963558185.1 uncultured Clostridia bacterium | reverse complement strand
AAAAAGTAATTTTTAGTAAAGTATGGAGAAATAAACACTAAGGGTTACATAAATTAATAAAAAAAATACAAGTATATTATGAAGATTATGTAGAAGTATAGATGAACAAAATATTTGATATATACCTTATAAAAGTTAGAATAATTTGACAATAAAGCAACATAAAGATTTTACAAATTAAAAAGCTATAACTTTTTAATTTGTAAAGAGTGATAGCTTTTGAAGATAATTAATAAAGTAATATTTTGAATTTATCTTAAAAAAAATATAAAATAAATAATTATAATAATATATTTAAATAATAATTATATTATAAAATTATTATTGTAAATAAATTAATTAATCAAAGTATAAAACGATATAAAAAATTAATTTAAATATAAATAATTTTTATAAAACAAAATTCAAAATGAGTATAAAAAAATAAAATAGAAAATTTAAATAGAAAGTTAAGAATAAAAATATAAAATAAAAAAATATAAAATATAGAATAAAAATTACAAATAAAAGAAAAATATAATAAAATAAAAAAAGTATAAATAAAACATATAAATAAAAAATATTTATACTGTATTTTAAATTTTTATGTATTTTAGTAAATTATTTATAAAAAACTATTAGAAAAAATAAAATATAATTTGTAGTAAAAAGTCATGAAAAAGTAGTAGTAAACAAAAACAAGACAGTAGTAAATAATATATGAAATATCAAAAGATACAAAAAGACAAGATAAATAATTTGTGTTGTAAAAGTTAGAGTGATAAAATTGTATATGTAAAAATTGGAATTTATAAGTTTATTGATTATAATTAATAGCATAGAAAGAGATAAGAAAATATAGTTAGATTTTGTATAAATAAAGATAGTTATAATGTAACGGAATAGAGAAAATAATCAAATATTATGAATAGATTAATGAATAAACTAGATAGATTACATAAAATAATAAAACTAATTATAGTGATAAATAAAAAACACATAAAACATAAAAGAAAACAAAGTAATTAGTAGATTACATATAATTATTTCATAAACTTGCCAATAAAGCAAACAACAACTAAAAGGAGAAAAAATATTAAAGACTTTCCTGAAAGATGTACAATTAATATTTTTTATTCCAGTTAATAATATTATATTTTTGGTAATATAGAAAAAATATATAAAATTTAAAATAAAAAACTAAATAGAAACAATTATTAAAATTAAAAAAGAAAATTAAAAAATATTAATAACATTTTTTAAAATAATTAAAAAAATATATATCAATAAAAAATTATAATTCAAGATTTATGTTTTTATAAAGATTAAAAAATAAATTATTGAAATAAATAATTGATTAAATTAATAAAATTAATATACTTAAAAAAATATAAAAAAATATTTTTAGTAAAATATACAATAATAAATAAAATAATAAAATTTAATATTAAATTTAAAATAATATTGCAAAACACATAATTAAATTATAACAAAAAAAGTATAAAATAATTATAAATTGTATAAATAAATAGAAATATATAGATAGAAATAATAGAACAAGTTAGTGGAAAGATATGTAAATATAATAAGCATAATATATGTGATTTTAAAGAGTATCTAAAGATATTAAATTATGCAAAAAGACAAATGTGATTTTAATGATTTTAACATTCATGAAAATAGTAGAAGCTATAAAAGATAGATACGACTTATAAATTTGTTATGATAAAAAATGAAGTACCAAATAAAAGAGAGAACTAATAGGTTTTTATAAAAGAAGATAAGTATATAGTATAACGGAATAAAGGAAAAAAGTAATTTTTAGTAAAGTATGGAGAAATAAACACTAAGGGTTACATAAATTAACAAAAAGAATGCAAGTATATTATGAAGATTATGTAAAAGTATATATAAACGAAATATATGATATATACCGTGTAAAAGTTAGAATAATTTGACAATAAAGCAACATAAAGATTTTACTAATTAAAAAGCTATAACTTTTTAATTAGTAAAGAGTTATAACTTTCCAAGATAATTAATAAAGTAATATTTTGTATTTTATTTTAAAAAAATATAAAATAAATAATTATAGTAATATATAAAAATAATTATTATTTAATAGAAAATTTAAAATGATAAAACAATATTGAATATAAAATAAAAATAAGATATGAAATTACTATATAAAATCGTATAATAATAATTTTGCTGTAAAAAATTAAAGCAAAAATTATAATTAGAAGTATTTTATAAAATTAATAAAAAATAATATGAAAAATTATTAATCGAAAAAATTTAATATGTAGAAAAAAAGCTATAACTTTTTAATTAGTAAACAGTTATAGTTTTTATAATAATTAATAAAGTTATAAAATGATATAAAAAAATTAATTTAAATATAAATTTTTAATAAAACAAAATTCAGAGAATAAGCATAAAAAATAAAACTATAAAATAAAAATAAAATCTAAATAAAACATATAAATAAAAAATATTTATACTGTATTTTTCAATCTTATATATTTTACTAAATTATTTATAAAAAACTATCATAAAAAATAAGATATAATTTGTAGTAAAAGTGAGTGAAAAAGTAATAGATAATAGTAAACAAAAACAAGAGAGTAGTAAATAATATATGATATGTAGAAAGATACAAAAAGACAAAATAAATAATTTATGATGTAAAAGTTATAGTAATAAAAATGTATATATATAAGAAAGAAGTTGTAAGTTTGCTGTTTAGCATTAGTAAAATATAACAGGATAATAAAATATAGCTGAATCTTGATAAAAAGATAATTGATATAAGATAACGGAATAAACAAAAAATCAATTTTTGTTTTTGAGCTATTGAATAAGTTATAATAGGTTACATAAAGTGATAAATTGAATTATAGTGATAAATAGAAAATACATAAGAAGTAAAAGGTAAAAAAGTAATTAGTAAATTACGTATAATTATTTTATGAATTTGACAATAAAACAAATAATAACTGAAACTAGAAAACATATTAAACACTTTTCTGAAAGATGTACAATTAATGTTTTTTATTTCAGTTAACAATATTATATTTTGGTAATATATATAAAATTAAAAATAAAAAACTAGATAAAAACAAGTATTAAAATTAAAAATAAAATAATAAAATTTAACATTAAATTTAAATTAATATTGAAAAATATATAATTAAATAATATCAAAAAAATATAAAATAATTATAAGTTGTGTAAATAAATAGAAATATAAAATAAATAATTATAATAATATATTGAAATAATAATTATACTATAAAATTATTATTTCAATATATTAATTAATCAAAGTATAAAACAAAATTTAAAAAGAGTATAAAAAAATAAAAATATTAATAACATTTTTCTTTAATAATTAAAAAAATATATATTAATAAAAAATTATAATTCAAAATTTATTTTTTTATAAAGATTAAAAAATAAATTATTGAAATGTATAATTGATTAAATTTAAATTAATATTGAAAAACATATAATTCAATTGTACCAAAAAGTATAAAATAATTATAAATTGTATAAATAAGTAGATATAAATATTGAACAAGTTAATGGAAAGATATGTAAATATAATAAACATAATATATGTGATTTTAACGAGTATCTAAAGATATTAAATTATGCAAAAAGACAAATGTAATCTTAAGGATTTTAACATTTATGCAAATAGTAGAATTCATACAAGATAGATAAAAATGATAAGCTTACTATGAGAAAAAACGAAGTACAAAATAAAATAGTAAACTAATAGATTTTTATAAAAAAGATAGGTATATAATATAACGGAATAAACAAAAAATCAATTTTCGTTTTTGAACTGAAGAGTAACTTATAATAAATTACATAAAGTAATAGACTGAATTATAACAATAAATAAAAAAATACATAAGAAGTAAAAGATAAAAAGTAATTAGTAAATTACGTATAATCATTTCACATACTTGTCAATAAAACAAACAACAACTAGAAAAAGGAAACATATCAAACACTTTTCTGAAAGATGTGCAATTAATATTTTTTACTCCAGTTAATAATATTATATTTTTGGTAATATAGAAAAAATATATAAAATTAAAAATAAAAAACTAAATAAAAACAATTATAAAAATTAAAAAAGAAAATTAAAAATATTAATAACATTTTTTTAAAATAATTAAAAAAATATATATTAATAAAAAATTATAATTCAAGATTTATGTTTTTATAAAGATTAAAAAATAAATTATTGAAATAAATAATTGATTAAATTAATAAAATTAATATACTTAAAAAAATATAAAAAAATATTTTTAGTAAAATATACAATAATAAATAAAATAATAAAATTTAATATTAAATTTAAAATAATATTGCAAAACACATAATTAAATTATAACAAAAAAAGTATAAAATAATTATAAATTGTATAAATAAGTAGAAATATATAGATAGAAATAATAGAACAAGTTAGTGGAAATGTATGTAAATATAATAAGCACAATATATGTGATTTTAAAGAATATCTAAAGATATTAAATTATGCAAAAAGACAAATGCAATTTTAAGGATTTTGATATTCATGAAAATAGTAGAATCTATAAAAGATAGATATGACTTATAAATATGTTATGATAAAAGATGGAGTACAAAATAAAAGAGTGAACTAATAGGTTTTTATTAAAGAAACTAAGTATATAATATAACGGAATAAAGGCAAAAAGTAATTTTTAGTAAAGTATGGAGAAATAAACACTATGGGTTACATAAATTAATAAAAAAATACAAGTATATTATGAAGATTATGTAGAAGTATATATAAATAAAATATTTGACATGTGCTGTATAAAAGTTAGAATAATTTGACAATAAAGCAACATACTGACTTTAATAAGAAAAAA
The DNA here is from genome assembly GCA_963558185.1 of uncultured Clostridia bacterium. GTDB lineage: Bacteria > Bacillota > Clostridia > TANB77 > CAG-508 > UMGS1663. Next base: position 41,670 of record CAUWFE010000012.1, on the reverse strand, counting down.
AGATATAACTTTTTAATGAGTAAAAAGTTATATCTTTTATGATAATTAATAAAGTAATATTTTGTGTGTTATCTTAAAAAATATAAAATAAATAATTATAGTAATATATAAAAATAATAATTATTTTCATATATTATTATTAATTAATAAAAAATTTAAAATCATAAAACAATATTAAATATGAAATATAAAATAAAGAATAATTATAATGATATATAGAAATAATAATTATTTTTATAAAATATTATTATTAAGAAATTAATTAATAAAATTATAAAATGATATAAAAAAATTAATTTAAATATAAATTTTTAATAAAACAAAATTCAGAGAATAAGCATAAAAAATAAAACTATAAAATAAAAATAAAATCTAAATAAAACATATAAATAAAAAATATTTATACTGTATTTTTCAATCTTATATATTTTACTAAATTATTTATAAAAAACTATCATAAAAAATAAGATATAATTTGTAGTAAAAGTGAGTGAAAAAGTAATAGATAATAGTAAACAAAAACAAGAGAGTAGTAAATAATATATGATATGTAGAAAGATACAAAAAGACAAAATAAATAATTTATGATGTAAAAGTTATAGTAATAAAAATGTATATATATAAGAAAGAAGTTGTAAGTTTGCTGTTTAGAATTAGTAAAACATAATAGGATAATAAAATATATCTGAATCTGTATAAAAAAATAATGGATATAAGTTAACGGAGTAAAGAAAAAATCAATTTTTGCTTATGAGCTATTGAATAAGTTATAATAGGTTACATAAAGTAATAAACTAAATTATAGTAATAAATAAAAAAATACATAAGAAGTAAAAGATAAAAAGGTAATTAGTAAATTACGTATAATCATTTCATATACTTGTCAATAAAACAAATAACAACTAGCAAAAGGAAAACATACTAAATACTTTTCAGAAAGATGTACAATTAATGTTTTTTATTTCAGTCAACAATATTATATTTTTGTTAATATAGAAAAAATTTATAAAATTGAAAATAAAAAACTAAATAAAAACAATTATTAAAATTAAAAAAGAAAATTAAAAATATTAATAACATTTTTTTTAATAATTAAAAAATATATATTAATAAAAAATTGTAATTCAAAATTTATGTTTTTATAAAGATTAAAAAATAAATTATTGAAATATATAATTAATTAAATTAATAAAATTAATATACCTAAAAAAATAAAAAAATATTTTTAATAAAATAAACAATAATAAATAAAATAATAAAATTTAACATTAAATTTAAACTAATATTACAAAACACATAATTAAATTGTATCAAAAAAAGTATAAAATAATTATAAATTGTATAAATAAGTATAAAGATATAGATAGAAATAATAGAACAAGTTAATGGAAATATATGTAAATATAATAAGCATAATATATGTGATTTTAAAGAGGAGCTAAAGATATTTAATTATGCAAAAAGACAAATGTAATCTTAAGGATTTTAATATTTATGAAAATAGTAGAATGTATAAAAGATAGATACAAGTTATAAATTTGTTATGATAAAAAATGGAGTACAAAATAAAATAGTAAATTAATAAGTTTTTATAAAAAAAGATAAGTATATAATATAGCGGAATGAATGAAAAATCAATTTTTGTTGTTTAACTATAAAATAGGCTATAATAAGTTACATAAAACTATAAAATAAATTATTATATAAGCAAACAATGTATAAGTAATTAAGATATATAAAATAACAATTAATTTCAATATAGTTATTATATAATTTTGGCAATAAAGCAAAAAAGAAGACAAAATAATAATATAGTAAACCTAATATACTACATATTAACTTAGATTAAAAAAATAAATAAAGTAAAGTATATACATTTTTTTATTATAATAAAAAATATATTTTTATAAAATATTAAAAATAAAAATAATAGGAGTTAATAGAAATATTAAATAAAGAAATAATTAATAAGGAATATATAATATTTAAATAAAAAAATTATAATCGAATTTTAATTAAAAACAATAAATTAATATAAAATAATGGATATATAAATCTTCAATGGCTTTAAGCTTTGTAATGGAATAGGGAAAAGAATAAAATTTTGGGAAGATTACAGTAAAAGTAACACAGATTACACTAATGTTCATGTTACTGTTATTAAATTAGAAAAAATATATTATAAATATAAAATGATTAGTAAATACAGTATTTAGCTAAGTAAAAAAAGAGAATGGAAGTATAATAAGATAACAAATGTAAATTATATTTGAATAGTAATAAAAAAATAAAAGGTAATCATTAAAATGAAACCTTTTATATCATAAGAAAAAATAATTATTTATTTTCAATATCAGAAATTTTATCAACACATTTTTGACAAATTAATTTTCCATTGTAACTAATTAAGTTTTTGTTACCTCCGCAAAATAAACAAGTTTTTTCGTATTTTTTTAAGATAATTGAAGAACCGTCTACATATATTTCTATTGGATCTTTTTCTTCGATATTAAATTGGTTTCTTATTTCAATTGGTATTACAACTCTTCCAAGTTCGTCAACTTTTCTAACAATTCCAGTTGATTTCATATTACAATATCCTCCTTTATCCGCCATTTTTCGACAAAATTTACTACAAATATAATAACATAAATTTAGTAAAAAAACAATAAAAAATCATAAAAAAATTAAAAATGAATAAACATTTTTTAGGAGATGTAAAACAATATGTTAAATAAAATTTGGCCTATTTTTATAATAGTATCATTTATATATGCACTTATAACAGGAAATATTGATAAGGTAAATAATTCTATTTTTGAATCAACAGCAAGTGCAGTGGAATTGTCTATTACTTTTTTAGGAACAATATGCTTATGGAATGGAATAATGAAAATAGCACAAACGACTACTTTAGTAGATAAATTAAGTAATTTTTTGAAAAAGCCACTTAACTTTTTATTTCCGCAATTAAGATGTAATTTAAAAGCAAAACAAGAAATATCACTTAATATAATTGCAAATATATTAGGACTTGGGAATGCTGCTACCCCATTAGGTTTAAAAGCTATGAAAACAATGCAAAGAGAAAATAATAAAAAAGATACAGTAACAGATTCAATGGCAATGTTTATTGTATTAAATACAGCCTCACTTCAATTAATACCGACTACAGTTATAGCAATTAGAGCTTCATTAAATTCACAAAATCCAACTTCAATAATAATACCTGTTTGGGGAGCAACTATTATAGCGGCAATTACAGGTATTTTAGCAACAAAAATATTTATAAGTATTGATAAAAGAAACAACAATAATATATGGAAGGAAAGAAAAAAATGCAAATAATAAATTATGTATCTTCAGCAGCAATGCCAATAATTATATTGTGTATTATAGTGTATGGTTTAATTGAAAAAAATAAAGTATATGATACTTTTGTTAATGGGGCTAAAGAAGGAATTGAAATAGTTTTTAGCATTTTTCCAACATTAATAGGAATTTTTGTAGCAGTGGGGGCATTAAGAAGTTCTGGAATTCTAGACTTAATTATTCAATGGATATCTCCTATAACTAATTTTTTAAAAATTCCGAGCGAAATAATGCCATTAATGTTTGTAAGACCAATTTCAGGTAGTGCTTCTACAGCAATTGCAACAGATATTATGAGGACTTTTGGTGTGGATTCTAAAATTGGGTTAATGGCTTCTACAATTATGGGATCTACTGAAACAACTTTTTATACAATTGCAATATATACTAGTTGTGTAGGGGTAAAAAAAATACGATTTGTATTAGTAGCAGCATTAATTGCAGATTTTGTAGGAATGATGGCTTCTGTCATTTTATGTAGTATTTTGTCGTAATTTTTTTATTGACAAATATTGGAAAATGTAGTAAACTATAATTACTTTAATTCAAGGAAGGAATATATGCTTTTTGAAATCATTATATTTTTTTCATTATATTTTTTGATAAAAAGAATTATAGAATACATTTGTACTATAGTTATTGAATTTAAAATTCAAGATTAAATTAGATTCAAATAAAATATCAAAAAAATAAGGAAAGTGGCGTTGCCAAAGGTGCGTTTTTCTTAGAAAAGATGTACTAGATAAAAAATTAAAATTTTGCTAGAGGAATTTCAGAAAAAATTTCCTATGCAATAAAAAAGAAACATCAAAGTTTCTTATATAATTTGTTATTATTTTTGTAGAGGGAAGTGTTAAATATTTTATGCCCCCAAGAATAGAATATTTAAAATTATTATCTGTCCATTAACAAACACTTATAAAGCCCCACCCTCTACAAAATCCTCATATATTATTTATGATAAGATTCATTATTAGAAATTTTAAAAGCTCTATAAATTTGTTCTAATAAAAATACTCTAATTAATTGGTGTGGAAAAGTCATTTTAGAGAAACAAACTAATTCATTTGATTGCTCAAGAACAGAATTTGTTAATCCTAAACTTCCACCAATAATAAAAGTAATTGAACTATTAATAAAGCTAATAGTTTCTAATTTATGAGAGAACTCTTCAGAAGAAAATTGTTTTCCTTTTAAATCTAAACTTATAATATAATTATCCTTTTTTATATTAGAAAGAATTTTTTTACATTCACGTTCTTTAATTTCAAAAGATAATTTATCATTTAGTTTATCAGGAATTTTCTCATCTGCAAGTTCTATAATATCAATTAAGCAATATTTAGATAATCTTTTTTTATATTCTAAACAAGCTTCTTTTAAATATTGCTCTTTTAATTTACCAACACAAATAACATTAATATGTAACATAAATACTCCTTATCCAATATTAATTATCTTACTAGTTTCATAACGATTAGCAACAGATAAATGATTTAATTTATTATCAACATGATTTTCTATTAATTTTTCTAATACAGTTTTATATGCTAACTCTGGAAAATTATTTTCTTTACTTAAATGACCTAACATAGCATTTTTTAAACCAAAGTTAGTCAAATGAGAAATTACATTACCAGCCATATCATTTGATAAATGACCATTAGGTCCAGCAATACGTTCTTTTAAAGAATATGGATAAGGAGAACATTTTAAAATATTAGTATCATAGTTAGATTCTAAAAGAATGAAAGAACTATAACATAAATTTTGCAAAATATTTCTATCCATGTGCCCTATATCAGTAGCAATACTAATTTTTTGATTATCATAGAATATATTAAAACCACAAGGGTTAGCAGCATCATGAGGAATGGAAAAAGGTTCTATTTTAACATTCCCAATATTTAAAGGTTTTCCAATAGAAAAAGTATTTATATTATCTGGAGATACTTTATTTTGCTGAGTAGGCATTGCGTTCCAAGTATCTTTATTTGCATAAACAGGTATACTATATTTTTTAGAAAAAGTGCCAAGTCCTTTTACATGGTCAATATGTTCATGAGTAACAAGAATAGCATCTATTTGAGAAGGATCAATATTTAATGAAGATAGAGAATCTGTAAGCCTTTTACAACTTTCTCCTGCATCAATTAAAATATTTGAATTATCAGTTTGTACCAATGAACAATTACCAGAACTTCCACTATATAAGCTACAAAATTTAAACATGTTAAGTCTTCCTTTTCTAAATTATTCTTCTATCACTCTTTGTATATTAGCACCTAAACTTCTGAACTTTTCTTCTATATTTTCATAACCTCTATCTATATGACTTAGATTATATAATTCAGTAGTACCTTTAGCTGCAATTCCTGCAATAATTAAAGCAGCACCTGCACGTAAATCAGAAGCTGAAACAGGTGAACCGAACAATTCTTTTACACCTTCGAATATAGCAGATTTCCCTTGAGCCGTAATTTTAGCTCCCATTTTATTAAGCTCTGCAGTGTATTGAAAACGAGATTCCCAAATACCTTCATTTATAATACTGGTTCCATTAGCTAAAGCTAAACATACACCAGCTTGAGGTTGTAAATCTGTTGGAAATCCAGGATAAGGTAATGTTTTAATAGAAGCTTTATTAGGTCGTTTGTTAGCAATGACTCTAATTGAATCTCTATCTATTTCTACTTTAGCGCCCATTTCTGTAATTTTGGCAGAAATACAATCTAAATGTTCTGGAACGCAATTTTTTATTAAAATATCACCTTGTGTAGCAACTGCTGCAAACATAAAAGTACCAGCTTCAATTTGATCAGGAACAACACTATATGTAGTATCTCCATGTAATTTCTCAACACCAACTATTTTTATAGAGTCAGTACCAGCTCCACGAATGTTAGCACCCATAGTATTTAAAAAGTTTGCAACATCAACGATATGTGGCTCTTTCGCTGGATTTTCAATAATTGTAGTACCTTTAGCAAGTACAGCTGCTAACATTGCATTTATAGTTGCTCCAACAGAAACAACATCCATATAAATAGAAGTACCAATTAATTCTTTAGCATGTGCTGTAATTTTACCTTGAGAAACATCAACTTTTGCACCTAAAGCTTCAAATGCTTTTATATGTTGATCTATTGGTCTTGCTCCTAAATTACAACCACCAGGTAAACCTACTTGAGCTTTTTTACATCTACCAAGAAGAGATCCTAATAAATAATAAGAGGCTCTGAATTTACTTGTTAATTCTAAAGAAGCATCAGTGCATTCAATATCAGTAGTATCAATTTTTAGTTCATTTTTTGTAATCCATGTAATTTTTGCACCTAAAGATTCTAAAATATTACAATATATTTTAACATCACTAATGTTAGGCACATTAGAAAGTGTACAAACACCATCAATTAATAGTGTGGCGGGAATTAAAGCTACTGCTGCATTTTTTGCCCCACTAATTGTAACTTCACCTTTTAAATGTGAATTTCCTTTTATTACTAATTTATCCAAAATTATTACCTCCGAAATCTTTTTTAAAAAGAAAAAATAGAATAATATTTATTCTATTTTATAACATATATATAACATAAAAATGATAAATTTACAACTATTTTACAACTATTTATTTGCAGTTAAAATATTTACATCTTGTAACCATTCAAGTAATTTAAATTTGAATTTTACTTCAGAAGAATTTGTATCACTAATAATTTGATAGCTTTCATTAGATAACTCATGTTTCATCATTTTTTTAGAATCATCTGGAACTATACCTGATGAAACATTTACAAAACATAGAGGAGGAAACATGACACACCACCAATTTTGACCTTTAGCTGAACCTAATTTTATTTGTAAAGCATCATAATTTCCACTAGGTAAGGAAATATCCCCATAATGCTTAGTTGGAAAGTTAAAATTTCCAATTTCAACTGATACAGAATAATTATATCCTTCATCAAAAACTGTTTGTTGTGCAATTTTTTTAAAATCATTTAAATGTTCTTTTGCAAGGTTAATTACATCTGATTTATTAGTTGCATTATTAATTTTATTCATGTAAGCAATGATGTTATCTCTTACAATATATTTTAAATTTTGATCCTCAGCAGAATCACTATTAGCGATCACATGTAAACGAAATACACTTTCTGCTATATCATTTGAAATATAGTTAGCATATGAAATAGCATTAATGGAAATATATATAAAAAATAAAAATATTAAAATTAAGGAATATTTTACCTTTTTTGAGAATATAATAGAAAATAGAGATTTCATATAAACTCCTCCTTAAACAAATTGTTAATTCATGTATTTATTTTCATTATTTACAAAAATAAAAATAATATACATATTTGGAAAAAATTTTAAGGATAAAATGAAATATCATTATGTCGAATAATATCGAAATCTTTATTTGTAATATTATTGACATATTTGAAATAAAATGGTAAAATTTACCATATCAAAAGATAGGAGGCTATATTAATGGAGAAAACAGAAAATAGCGTAAAAAAATTATGTAATTTTTATGTAAGTGATTGGCATTTAGTGACAATGTTGTTGCCATATATCCACAAATCTTTAGTAGATGAGGCAAAAGTAGCCACAATTTTAGAAAAGAATACAGAAGAAAATATTCATATTTTATTGCAAAGATTAAAATTAAAAAACGAAGAAGAAATTTTAAAAATAGATTGGAATAGAACAAATGAAAAAAGATATGCAACAATAGCCAGAAAATTAGATGAAATTTTAGGAAAAAAAGAACTTATAATAGTAAATGGAAGTAAAGAATTTATATCTAATGCTAATGAAAATATAAAAAGATACATAGAAAAGAATAAAGAAAAATTAGAAAAAGTGGGAACAGAAATAACAATAGTTAATTGTTATGAAATAATAGAATTTAATGGCAGTATAAATGAAATATTAGATAGTCATGATAAAATTTTAAATACATCTGGCGAAAAAGAAATAGAAGAAGTATTTGATGAATATAAAAGAACAGAAAAAATAGGATAGAAGATATTAATAAAATTAAAATAGATAGTAAATAATAATCTGTAAAAATACAGGTTAGTTTTACTATCTATTTTTATATACTAAATAATAATATACAAATAAAAAATATATTTTTTTAAAAATATTTGACGAATTATAAATTATGGTATATTATATTAAAACCAAGACACTATATAAAAGTATAGAAACAAATTATCAATTAAAGGAAGGTAATCAAAATGGAGGAAAAATATTTAAGTGCAAAAGAAGTTTTAGAAAAAGCAGGACAAGAGCAATTATTAGAATGTTATAAATCATTATCAAAAGAACAACAAAATAGCTTATTAGATGAAATCTTAACAACAGATTTCTCTCAAATAGAAAAATTATATGAAAAATCAAAACAAGAAGTATCATTTAAAGAAACAAAGATAGAACCAATATCATATGTAGAAAAAGAGAAAATGTCAAAGGAAGAATATGAAAAATATGATAAAATAGGAACAAATATAATAAAAGAGGGAAAATATGCAGTAGTAACAATGGCAGGAGGTCAAGGAACTAGATTAGGACATGAAGGACCAAAAGGAACTTATGATTTAGGACTTCCTTCACATAAAAGTATATTTGAATTATTATGTGACACATTAAAAGAAACACAAAAAATCTATGACATATATGTTCCTTGGTATATTATGACAAGTAGACAAAATAATAAAGAAACAATAGAGTTTTTTGAAAAAAATAACTATTTTGAATATCCAAAGGAAAAAATAATGTTTTTTATACAGGGAGAACAACCAGTTGTAGATGAGAATGGAAAATTAATGCTTGATGAAGAAGGTGCAATAAATAAAGCTGCAAATGGTCATGGTGGAATTTTTGTTGCAATGAGAAAAAGTGGAGTTATATTTGATATGAAAACAAAAGGTGTAGAATGGGCATTTATTTGTGGAGTGGATAATGTACTTGCAAAAATGGTAGATAGTGTTTTTGTAGGACTTGCAACAGAGAAAAAAGTACAGGCAGCAGGTAAAAGTGTAGTAAAAGCATGTCCAGAGGAAAAAGTAGGTGTATTCTGCAAAAAGAATGGAAGACCAAGTGTTATAGAATATAGTGAAATTTCAAAAGAAATGTCAGAACAAAGGGAAGAAGATGGACAATTAACTTTTGGAGAATCACATATTTTATGTAATTTATTTAATATTAATGCAATAGATGATATGAGCAAAGACAAATTACCATACCACATAGCACATAAAAAAATTAAATATATGGATAAAGATGGAAATATTGTAAAACCAGAAAAGCCAAATGGATATAAATTTGAAACATTTTTATTTGATGCTTTTGAAAGTTTAGAAGATATGGCGATTATGAGAGTAAAAAGAGAAGAAGAATTTGCACCAGTAAAAAATGCTGAAGGAGTAGACAGTCCAGAAACAGCAAGACAATTATATAATGATTACCATAATAAAAAATAAAAAGTTTGGGAGATGGTTATAGAGATATATGCATCTTCCAAACTTTATTTTAATTATACTAATATAAAAAAGGAAGGAATTTAAAATGGATTTTTTAGAAAAATATGATGAATGGTTAAATAATGAACTTTTTGATGAGAAAACAAAAAACGAATTAAGAAAAATTAAAGGGAATAACAAAGAAATAGAAGATAGATTCTACAAAGAATTAGAATTTGGAACAGCGGGTTTAAGAGGAATTATAGGAGCAGGAACAAACAGAATGAATAAATATACAGTAGGGAAAGCAACTCAAGGCTTAGCAAATTTTATAAAAAAAGAGAATGCACAAAAAAGAGGAGTTGTAATAGCATATGATTCAAGACATATGTCAAAAGAATTTAGCGAAATAGCAGCACTTTGCTTAAATGCAAATGGAATAAAATCATATGTGTTTGAAAGTTTAAGACCAGTTCCAGAATTATCATTTGCCGTAAGAGAATTAAATGCAATAGCAGGAATAATGATTACGGCAAGCCATAATCCACCAAAATATAATGGATATAAAGTATATTGGGAAGATGGAGCACAAATTACAGCACCAAAAGATAAACAAATAATAGAAGAAGTAAAAAATATTAAAAATTATTCAGAAATAAAAAGTATGAATGAAGAAGATGCAATAAATAGCAACTTATATCATGTAATAGGAAATGAAATTGATGACAAATATATAGAAGCATTAAAAAAACAAATATTAAATCCAGAAGTAATAAAAAGACAAAAAGATTTAAAAATAGTATATACACCATTACATGGAACAGGTAATGTGCCAGTAAGAAGAATATTAAAAGAAATAGGATTTGAAAATATAAACGTAGTAAAAGAACAAGAAATGCCAGATGGAGATTTTCCAACTGTTGAATATCCAAATCCAGAAGATAAAAAAGCATTTAAACTAGCTTTAGAATTAGCAGAAAAAATAAATGGAGAAATAATTTTAGCAACAGATCCAGATGCAGACAGATTAGGAGTATATGCAAAAGATACAAAAACAGGAGAATATATGCCATTTACAGGAAATATGTCAGCATTATTAATTGCAGAATATATATTATCACAAAAAAAAGAAAAAAATACATTACCAAAAAATGGTGCAATGATAAAAAGTATAGTATCATCAACTTTAGCAAATGCAATTTGCAAAGAATATAATATAAAATTATTTGATGTATTAACAGGATTTAAATATATAGGAGAAAAAATAAAAGAATTTGAAGAAAGTAAAGAATATGAATATGTATTCGGATTTGAAGAAAGCTATGGTTGTTTAGTAGGAACTCATGCAAGAGATAAAGATTCGATAGTAGCAGTTATGCTATTATGTGAGGCCGCAGCATATTACAAAGAAAAAGGACTTACATTATGGGAACAAATGATTAACATATATAAAAAATATGGATATTATAAAGAAGGCATAGTATCTGTTACATTAGAAGGAGTAGATGGTGCTGAAAAAATAAAAGAAATAATGAAAGAATTTAGAAAAAATCCACCTACAAAATTAGGAAACTATGAAGTAATAAAAATTCGTGATTATGAAACAAGTATATTAACAGACTGCAAAACAGATAAAACAGAAAAAATAGAATTACCACAGTCTAATGTTTTATATTATGAATTAGAAAATGATGGATGGTGTTGTGTTAGACCTTCTGGAACAGAGCCTAAAATTAAATATTATATAGGAGTAAAAGGAAATAGTATAGAAGATGCTAATAATAAAATGCAAGAAATAGAAGATGCAATGAAAAATAGATAAAATAAAAGGTTGGCAAAATTATTCGTGCCAACCTTTTATATGATTTCTTTTAATTACGCCTAATAAATTAGCTCTGCACATAGGAATGTCAGTAGAAAGCTTAAAAAGTAATTCTTTCATATACTCTCTTTTAGAAACACCATCCATTGGACAATTTTTTTTCATAACAGAAATATTTTCTCGTTTAATAAATTTTTTAATTTCTTTTTCAGAAAGATAAATTAACGGACGAATAACAGTAATCTTTGAACGATCCATATAATTAATAGGTCCAAAAGTGGAAAAATTACCAGTTAAAAATAGATTCATTAAAAAAGTTTCTAATACATCATCTTCATTATGACCTAAAGCAATTTTATTACATCCTTCTCTAATTGCTACAGAATTTAAAATTCCCCTTCGTATATTTGCACATAAAGAACAAGGTCTTTTTTCGTTTCTAATATCAAAAACAATTTCTTTAATATTACTATTTTCAATAATAAGAGGAACTTCTAAATCATCACAAACTTTTTGTAAAAATTGTGTATCAAAAAATTCAAAATTAGGATTTACACTAACTGCAATAATATCAAAATTCAATTTAAAATAGCGTTGCAATTGTTTTAAAGCCATTAACATAGTAATAGAATCTTTACCACCAGAAAGACATACAGCAATTTTATCACCATCTTCAATCATATTATAATCACGAATTGCTTTTCTCATATCACTTAAAATTCTTTGCAAAAATATCACTCCTGTAAAAAGTTATCCACATATTATTAATAAAATGTGGATAACTTTTAAAAAATGGTGTGACAGAAGGGAATTGAACCCCCGACACGCAGTTTAGGAAACTGCTGCTCTATCCAACTGAGCTACTGCCACATTTAAATAAAATTATACTATAAAATTAAAAAAAGTCAACATATAAAAAATATTTCCAAAATTTGAATAAAAAAATAAAAAAGTGAAAAACTAATAAAAAAATTGGGAGGAAGAGTATGAAAAAATTTTTAATATGTTGTACACAAATATTAATTTTAATAGGAATAATAATAAGTATAATAAATTTAAAACCACAAAATGTAAATGCAGCATCAAGTAGTACAACTTCAGATGTTCAGTTATTGGCAAGAGCAATTAATGGAGAAGCAAGGGGGGAACCATATGAAGGTCAAGTAGCAGTAGGAGCAGTTATATTAAATAGAGTAAAACATGCAGATTTCCCGAATACAATAGCAGGTGTAATATATCAATCTGGAGCATTTACAGCAGTAGCAGATGGACAAATTAATGTGCCTATTGAAGAAAATTCTACAGTAGTAAAAGCAGCAAGAGATGCATTAAATGGTTGGGACCCAACAGGAGGAGCAATATATTATTTTAATCCAGATACAGCAACAAATAAATGGATTTGGTCAAGACCTTTAATAAAGAAAATAGGAAAACACAGATTTTGCCGTTAAAATTTATAAAATGAAAGGAAAGATGAAACTATGAGTAGTTTAAAAGAAAAAGTATATGATTGGAAAAATAGATTACAAGATAGACATATGCTTACAATTGTAGTAGTATCAGCAATTATTCTAATTGCTATGGGATTATATATTTATAAAAGAGAAAGAGATTTTAGACAAGCAACAGAAAATAATTATAATATGGCATTTTTTGAATTAGTAGATTATGTTCAAAATGTTGAAACATATTTAGCAAAATCTCTAATATCAAGCACACCAGAACATGGAGCAGAAACATTGACACATGTTTGGAGAGAGGCAAATTTAGCACAAAGCTATTTAGGAAGACTGCCAATAGCATCTAATGAACTAGCAAATACATCAAAATTTTTAAACCAAGTTAGTGATTATAGTTTTACATTATCAAGAAAAAACATAGATAATGAAAGTTTATCACAAGAAGATTTGAACAATTTACAACAATTGCATGATTACAGTTTAGAACTGTCAAATACATTAAATCAACTATCAGCAGATATGAATGATGGAAGAATTAAATGGGGAGAATTAGAGAAAAAAGGAAGTGGAGTATTTGCAACAGAAGTTAGTAATATTTCACAAGATAGTTTTGATAATTTAGAAGAAAATTTTCATGAATATGCAGGACTTATATATGATGGAGCTTTTTCAGAACATTTAACAAGTGTAGAGAAGAAAGGGTTGACAGGTGAAAACATTTCAGAAGAACAAGCAAAAAAAATAGTACAGGAGTTTTTTACAGAAGAAAAAATAAAAGAAATATCTTCACAAGGCTTAACAGAAAATACAGATATTCCAAATTATAGTTTTTTAGTAACATTAAAAGAGGAGCAAACAGCAAATATATCAATTAGCCAAAAGGGTGGACATATTATTTATTCAAATGAAAATAGAGAAGTAGGAGAAAAAACTATTACCTATGAAAGAGCAAATGAATTGGGAAAAGAATTTTTAAATAGTAAAGGATATAAAAATATGCAAGAAACTTACTATTTAGAAGAAAATAACATTTTAACCATTAATTATGCATATGCACAAGAAAATTCACAAGGAAAAGTAATAATGTATCCAGATTTAATTAAATTAAAAATGGCATTAGATAATGGTGAAATATTAGGAATTGAAACAACAGGTTATTTAAATTCACATTTTGAAAGAGAAATACCACAAGTTAAAATTTCAAAGGAACAAGCAAAACAAAATTTAAACAAAAATTTAACAATTGAAAGTGAAGATTTAGCATATATACCAACACAATTTAAAACAGAAATATTTTGCTGGGAATTTAAAGGAAAAGTTAAAGATACAGAATTTTTGGTATATATTAATGCAGAAACAGGAAAAGAAGAAGATATTTTAGTTATAAAAAATACTCCAAATGGAACATTAACAATGTAAAAATTAGGATGTATAATTAATATAAAAAAGCAAATAATAAAATTAGAAAAACAAAAAATATATGTTTTTCGTAAGGAGGAAGATATTATGTCTGCAAATAAAAACAGCGTTATGTCTGAAAACCTAAAAGAGGAAATAGCAAAAGAATTAGGAGTATATGAACAAGTAAAACAAGATGGAGGAAGTTGGAGAAATGTATCCTCTAAAACTTGCGGGAATATTGTATCAAAGGCAATAGAAATTGCAAATAGAAGTGTAGAAAATAAGTAGTTATTAATGTGCAATATTTTAAATATTGCATATTAAAATAGGTATCTATAAATTAGATACCTATTTTTTAGGATATGGTTCCTTAATATCAGTTTGCTCAACAAGATAATCAATAGAAATATTATAAAATTTAGATAATTCCAAAGCATATTGCAAAGGTAAATCTCTTTTACCAGTTTCATATAAACTATATTGTTGTTGTTTAATATTTAAAAGTTCAGCAAGTTGCCTCTGACGTAAATCTGAATCTTCCCTTAAATCTCTTAATCTTTTTAAATACATTTTAACCTCCAAATTAAATTATTCAAAAATATTTTACCTAGAAATTAATAAAAGTATTCATTTTACAAGCATATCAATGTAACAAACAAAATTTGCAAAAATAAAAAAAAAGACATATAATGAAAAAGCAAAAATATGAATATAATTTTGCATAAATAAATAATATAAATTATGGAGGAAAAAATAATGAAAGAAATAACTCTACAAGATATATTAAGAGTTACAAAAGGAGAATTAATTTGTGGAGAAAAATTAGAAACAAAATGCAATAAATATTGCTTTGATTCAAGAAAATTAGAAGAAGGAGATATATATGTAGGCTTGCAAGGAGACATTATTAATGGTGGAATATATTATGAGCAAGCTCTAGAAAAAGGTGCAATAGGTTGCATAATACAAGAAATTGAAATTCCAAAGGAAAAAATAGAAAAATACAAAAATAAATTTATTATAAAAGTTTCAGATACACTTGAAGCATTAACTCAAATAGCTATATATAAAAGAAATTTATATAATAATTTAAAAGTAGTTGCAATTACAGGGAGTGTAGGAAAAACAAGTACAAAAGATATTATAGCAAGTGTAATATCAAAAAAATATAAAACATTAAAAACAAAAGCAAATTTTAATAATCATATAGGTGTTCCAATGACAATACTTTCACTAAAAGATGAAGAAGTATTAGTAATAGAAATGGGAATGAACCATAAAGGAGAAATTTCTAAATTAACAAAAATTGCAAAACCCAATATATGTGTAATTACAAATGTAGGAACATCACATATAGGAAACTTAGGTTCAAGAGAAAATATATTAAAAGCAAAATTAGAAATATTAGAAGGATGCGAAGAAAAATGTATTGTTATAAATAATGATAATGATATGCTACATGAGTGGTATGAAAAAAATAGAGAAAATAATAATTTAAAAATACATACATTTGGAATAAAAAATGAAAGTGAATTTTCAGCAAAAGAAATAAAAGCAGTAGGAAATGGAAGTATATTTAATGTAGAAGGATTAACTAAAGAAAATGTACAAATACATGTACCAGTAGGAGGAGAACATTTTGTATATAATGCAATATGTGCAGTAAGTGTTGGAAAACTATTAAACTTAAGTGTAGATGAAATAAAGCACGGTATTGAAAAATTTGAATTAACACAAAAAAGAATGGAAATAATAAAAAAAGATAACTACACAATAATAAATGATGCATATAATGCAAGTTATGAATCTATGAAAGCATCACTAGGATATTTATCACAAAATTATAAAAATAATAGAAAAATAGCAATATTAGGAGATATGCTAGAATTAGGTGATTTCTCAAAGGAATTACATGAAAAAGTAGGAGAAGAAATCGTTAAAAACAATATAGATATTTTAATATGTGCAGGTAAAGAATCAAAAAACATAGTAAAAAAGGCACAAGAAAGAGGAATGAAAGAAAATAATATTTATTATTTTAATGAGGAAAAACAAAACGAAAAAATATTTAATTTATTAAAAAATATTATACAAAAAGAAGATGCAATATTAATAAAAGCATCAAATAGTATGAAGTTTTTTAAAATAGCAGAAATGCTAAATGAAAAAAATTAATATGGAGGAAAATGATGAAAAATATAGGTGTTATTTTTGGTGGAATGTCAACTGAACATGATGTTTCAATTGTATCAGGAGCTTCTGTTATAAAAAATTTAGATAAGGAAAAATATAAAATAGAAAAGATTTATATAGATGAAAAAGGTAAATGGTATAAATGTGAAGAAAGCACAGAAGAATTATCAAAATTAAAAGTAGGAGATAAAATAAAAAAAATTAAGGAATTGCAAAATCCAATAGAAGAACTAAAAAAATTTGACTGTGTATTTCCAGTATTACATGGACTATATGGAGAAGATGGAACAATACAAGGTTTATTAGAACTATTAAGAATACCATATGTAGGATGTAAAGTACTATCATCAAGTGTATGCATGAATAAAGCATACACCAAAATAGTATTAGAAAAAGCTAAAATAGCACAAGCAAAATATGTATATATTAGGGCATATCCAAATGAAAAATATTATTATATATCACAAGATTTTGACAAAAAGCAAGTGAACATTGATGAAATTATAGAAATAGTAGAAAAAAATATAAAATATCCTGTTTTTGTAAAACCATGTAATTCAGGATCTTCAGTAGGAGTTACAAAAGCTGAAAATAAAGAAGAACTACAAAAAGCAATTTTAACATCTGCAAAATACGATATACATATATTAATAGAAGAAGGAATAAAAGGAAAAGAAGTAGAATGTGCAGTATTAGGAAATGAAGAACCTAAAGCATCATGTATAGGAGAAGTATTATCAGCAGAAGATTTTTACACATTTGATTCAAAATATCATAACCAAGAATCAAAAACACAAATACCAGCAAATTTACCAAAAGAAATTTCAGAAGAAATAAGAAAAATAGCAATAAAAGCATTTGAAAGTGTAAATGGAGAAGGACTAGCAAGAGTAGACTTTTTTGTAGAGGAAGGAACAAATAAAATAATATTAAATGAAATAAATACAATGCCAGGATTTACACAAATTAGTATGTATCCACAATTGTGGGAACAAAGTGGAATTAAATATTCTAAATTATTAGATAAATTAATTGAACTTGCAAATAAATAATTTATAAAAAAATAGGAATACTAATCATATGGAGGTAAGAAAATGAACTCAATATGGTTAGAAAACAAAGAAAATAATAACTTTGAAAAGTTAGAAAATAATCAGCACACAAAGGTGTGTATTATAGGCGGTGGTATATTCGGAATTACTACGGCCTATTATTTAACTCAAAAAGGATATGATGTAATTTTATTAGAAAGAGAAGAAATTGCAAGTAAAGTATCAGCACATACTACAGCAAAAATTACAAGCCGGACATGGACTAATATATCATTATTTAGAAAAACAATATGGGCTAGAATATGCAAAAAAATATTTTCAAGCAAATGAAGAAGCAATAAAAGAAATAGAAAAAAATATTATAGAAAATGAAATAAATTGTGATTTTCAAAAAGAAAATAATTATATCTATACAACAAATTTAAAAGAAAAAGAAAAAATACAAGAAGAAATGAAAACAGTATCAAAAATTTTTCCAGAAGCAGAAGAAGTTAAAAAAATAGAATTACCATTTGAAATTGTATCAGCAATTAAATTTCCTAATCAAGCACAAATGAATCCTGTAAAATATATGAAATCGCTTGCTAAAAAAGTAGTAGAAAATAAAGGAAAAATATATTGTAATACAACATGTATAAAAATAGAAAAAGAAAATGGAGAATATATATGTTATACAGATAAAGCAAGAGTAAAATCAAAATATGTAGTAATAGCAACACATTATCCATTTATAAATATCCCAGGAGTATATTTCTCAAAAATGTACCAAGCATCTTCATATGTAATAGGAGCTGAAATTGAAGAACCTATACCAAAAGGAATGTATATTAATATACAAGCTCCAATATACTCCGTAAGAACAGCTAAAATTGAAGGTAAAAACATATTACTATTAGGAGGTGTCGGCCATAAAACAGGAGAAGATATAAATTATGAGCAAAGCTATAAAATGTTAGAGAAAAAATTAAAAGAATGGTATCCAAGTGCACAAATAAAATATCATTGGAGTACAAGAGATTGCATTACACTTGATAAAATTCCATATATAGGGCAATTTTCAAATCTTTTACCAAATGTATATGTAGGAACAGGATTTAATAAATGGGGTATGACATCTTCAAATGTTGCAGCAAAAATAATAGTAGATGAAATTATGGAAAAAGATAATAAATATAAAGAAATATTTACAGCTACAAGAGTTAACCCGATAGTAAATATAGATGAAGTAAAAAATATGGTAAGTCAAACAGCAAAATCATTAGTAGTAGATAGAATAAAATCACCAATAACAAAATTAGAAAATATAAAAAATGATTCAGGAGGAATAATAGAAAAAGATGGGAAAAAAATTGGAATATATAAAAGTAAAGAAGGAGAAATTTTTGCAGTAGAACCAATATGTACACACTTAGGATGTATATTAAACTGGAATGATGCAGATAAAACTTGGGACTGTCCATGTCATGGATCAAGATTCGATTATACGGGGAAAAATATATATAATCCAGCACTAAAAAATTTAAAAAATTATACAAAATTCTTTTAATATAAAAATGAATATGATATAATAAAGCCATGCCATGAATTTGGGAGGATGTTAAACAATGATATTCAAAGATTATTACAAAATATTAGGATTAGAAGATAATAAAGTAAATATAAACGAAATAAAAAATGCTTTTAGAGAACAAGCAAAAAAATATCACCCAGATGTAAGCAGTGATAGAATATCAGAAGAAAAATTTAAAGATATAAATGAAGCATATAAAATATTATCAGATAGTGTTCAAAAAAAGAAATATGATAGAATTTGGTATTCAAATGTAGGTAAAAAAAGAGAAAAACAGCAAGATAAAAAACAAAGAGAGGAAAATGCCAATTTATTAGAAATATTATTTGGTAATATAAAAAGCACAAAAGAAAAAAAACAAACAAAAAAAATAGCTAAAAAAGGTGAAAATATAGAAACCGAAATAAAAATATCAATAGAAGAAGCTTTTTTTGGAAAAAAACAAAGTATAACATTACGTACAGTAGAAGGAAAAATGAAAAAATTTACAATTGAAATTCCAGCAGGAATACGTAATAATGAAAAAATAAGATTAATAGGTCAAGGTAAACCTGGTGAAAATGGAGGAAAAAACGGAGATTTATTTATTAAAATACAAATTGAAAATTCAAGAAAATATACCCTAAATGGGGTAGATATATATACAGATTTACGTTTATCTCCATGGGAAGCAACTTTAGGAACAAGAGTAATGTTAGATGCAATTGATGAAA
This sequence comes from uncultured Clostridia bacterium, assembly GCA_963558185.1. Classification (GTDB taxonomy): domain Bacteria; phylum Bacillota; class Clostridia; order TANB77; family CAG-508; genus UMGS1663. The sequence continues at coordinate 21,611 of CAUWFE010000012.1, read as the reverse complement.
GTATACAAGTATATGTACCACAAGGAATTAGTAGTGGAGAAAAGATAAAAATACCCGCTAAAGGATATAAAGACGGAAAAGGTGGTAGAGGAGACTTTATAGCAGAAGTAAAAATAGTAATACCTAAAAAAACAACGAAAGAAGAAGAAATATTATATAAAAAATTAAGTGAAGTATCAAAATTTGAACCAAGAAACACTTAAAATATGAATAACTAGGTAAAAAATGGCATAAATATTGACAAATATTATGTTTACATAGTATAATTATATTTAGGTTTTAACTAAAGAAAAACTATGGAAATGGTTCATAGAAAAGGAGAGTAAAAAATGGAAGGAATACGAGGAAAGCATTTTAGTATAACAGATCCACAAGGAGTAAACACAGTTATATATAGAGTAAATAAAACAGAAAAAGAATATTTAGACAATGCTCCAAAGTATACAGTAGAAAGGCTAATATCAGCAGAAGAATTAAATGGCAATTTAAAAAAGAAAACATTTTTTATTGATGAGCCAGAGTATGAGGAGCAATTAGTAATTTTGTCTTTTGGAAAAGACAAGGTTGTAGTTAACATGGGAGTATTAGAAGATAACAAAGTAAAAGTTTCTAAAAAACCAATACCAGTAAAATTTCAAACTTTATATTCAGAAGAAAAATCAGAATATAGAGAATTTAAATATACACCAAACTTAAAAAGACCAATATCAATTATTGATCCAGAAACTGCAGAAGAAGTAAAACCAATATTATATTTTGATGAAAAAACAAACGAAATAAAAGGTAAATGTAAATTAAAACCAAATAAATCCTACTTTGCTTTTGAAATAAGAGAAAAGAAGGATAACTAGAAAGGGGTATTGAAGTAATGAATCAAACTAGTGTGGATTCAAAAAAAGAAGATATAGAAATTTGTCTCGTAACAATGGAACAAAGAGACAATGAAAGAGGGCATTTTGAAATAAAAACAGGGTATGAAGAAAACCTAGTGCCAGATTTAATAATTTGTGAAGCACAAGAAGGAACTTTACTTCCAAATGATATGTATAAAAGTAAAAATGGAGAAATAAAACAATTTGCAAAAGGCTCATATCAAGAATTACAAGAAAGAAAAAATAAAGAATTAAAATTAAGAAAACAAACAAATAAAATACAAAGCGAAGAAGAAAGAGCATAATACTGAAGAAAATGAGAGGTTTTTATGAAAACTGTAGAAAAAATAAAATCAGGAATAAAAGCAAATAAAAGTTATCTTATAATTATGGTCGTACTATGGATAATATTATCCATAGTACTTGTTGCGCCTATAGCACATACATATGTAGACTCAATATTGCCAAATGGAAAATTTAATTTAACAAATTTCATACAAGAAATAGTAACAAATATAGTAAGTTTCTCTAGTATTTTTAAAGTATTTTCAGCAGAATATATAGGAACATTCTTAGGAATTTTACTAGCATTTACAATATTTTTCCTATTTTGTGCTATTTTAGGATTTTCAAAATCAAAAGCACATGGAGACTATTATGACATAGAACATGGATCAAGTGACTGGAGTGAAAAAGGTGAACAATATAGAATACTTAGTAAAGATACAGGACTTATTTTAGCAGAGGATAATTATTTACCACTTACAAAAAGAGGAAATTTAAATACACTAATTGTTGGACGGTTCAGGTTCTGGTAAATCTTCAGCATATTCTTTTCCAAATGCATATCAATGCTTAGGATCTTACGTATTTACAGATCCTAAAGGAGAGATATATGATCAAACAGCAGGATATTTAAAAAAACATGGATATGAAATAAAAGTATTAAATTTAGTAAATCCTCAAAATAGTGATGGATATAATCCATTAACACACGTATCAAGTGAAATAGATGTAGACGTAATAGCAAATACAATAGTAAAAGGTCAGTCAGATGGACCAAAATCAGACCCATATTGGGATGATATGTCAGAAATGTTATTAAAAGCATTAATATATTACTTAATTGCAACAAGACCAAAAGAAGAACAAAACTTAGCAAGTTGTTCAGAACTTGTAAGAGCAGCAAACAATAATGGTGGAACAAATTTATTAACAGAATTAATGAGCCAATTACCACTTGATCATCCTGCAAGAATGAACTATAAATCAATAGAAATAGCATCAGAAAAAACATATTCTTCAATATTAAGTTCTTTGCAATCAAAGTTAGGTAAATTTGACTCAAAAGACATAGCAGAAGTAACATCAACAGACACAATTAAATTTGAAGATATAGGTTCTAAAAAAACAGCAGTATATGTTATTTCATCAGATACACACACTGCATATGACTTCTTATTAACAATATTCTTCTCTCAAATGATACAGCAATTATATAACTTTGCAGATTTAAACGGAGGAAGATTAAAAGTTCCAGTATTCTTTATATTAGATGAGTTTGCAAACATTGGTAAAATACCAGATTTTGATAAAAAAATATCAACATCAAGAAGTAGAGGAATACAATTTAGTGTTATATTACAAAACTTGGACCAATTAGAAGCAGTATATGAAAAATCATATGAAACAATTATGGGAAACTGTGATACACATTTATTCTTAGGAAGTAACTCATTTAAAACAGTAGAATATTTTTCAAAAGCACTAGGAGAAAAAACAATTTCACGTGATAATACATCAGTAAGTAAAGACAAAAAATTTAAAAAGCAAGGATATAGCGATTCAGAGCAAATTATGGCAAGAGCTTTAATGACCCCAGATGAACTTCGTAGAATGGATGAAGATTTATGTATTATATTTGAAAAAGGAATAAAACCTGTAAAAGCAAAAAAATATTATTATTTTAAACACCAAAAAATGCTTAAAGAATTAAATCAAAATAAATTAGACCATAATGATTTTGATGCAGGACAACGAGGAACATGGAGAAAATATAATCCATATAACCCATATATACCAGAAGACGAAAACAAAGATAAATCAAAAGATTTAAAAGTAGAATCTTTAGATGATTTATTTGAAGATGATTTCCCAGAGATAGATACACAAAAAGAAAAACAAGTAGAACAACCACAAAATAAAGAAATAAGATTAGATGAATTATTTGACTTTGAAGAACCAGAAACAGAGCAAAAACAAGAAAAGAAAGAAACAGTAAAACCTTTTTCAGATGATATTCAAAAAGAATTAGAAGCAAAATTTGATGAATTATTTGGAAAAATAGATAATTAAATATAAAACAAAAAATCATATAAGAAAATCTTGTATGATTTTTTTACAATTTATATATAAACATTTGTTTTAAAAAATGTTGACATTATACTAAAATAAATATATAATTTAACTCAATGAAAAGGAGGAAACAAATGAAAATAATACATATAGCAGATATGCATTTTGATGCACCATTTGCACAATTATCAAATAAAAAACAATTAGGTAATATACGAAGATTAGAACAAAGAAAAGCATTTAAAAAAATGATAGAATATATTAAAGAAAATGAAATTGAATATTTATTAATAGCAGGGGACTTATATGAAAATGAATATATAAGAAAAAGTACAATAGAGTATATAAATTCATTATTTAAAGAAATTCCAAATACAAAAATATACATAGCTCCAGGAAATCATGACCCATATATAAAAAATTCATATTATGAAACATATCCATGGAATAATAATGTAAAAATATTTACATCAAATAAAATAGAAAAAATAGAAGAAGAAGATATACATATATATGGATGCGCGTTTACAGATTTTTATTTATCAAAATCAGATATAGAAAATATAAAATTAGATAATAAAGAAAAAATAAATATATTATTAGCACATGGAGATTTAAATGCAAGTAATCAAGGAGAATTAATATATCAACCTATTGCAGAAAAAAAATTACAAGAAATAGGTTTTGATTATGTAGCATTAGGTCATATACATAAAAATAATATAAATGAAAGTAATAATATAATATATCCTGGTTCTATGATATCATTTGGATTTGATGAGCTTGAAAAACATGGAATGGTAGAAATAAATATAGAAAAAGGAAAATTAGAAAAAAAATTAATTCCACTTGATGAAAAAGAATTTATAAAAAAAGAAATAAATGTACAAGAAATAAATTCAACAGAAGAATTAATAGAAAAAATAGAAAATATACAAATTGAAGAAAATAAATATGTAGAAATAATATTAACAGGTTCAAGAAATATAGAAATAAATTCATATAAATTAGAAAAATTAATTCAAAAAGAAAATATAATAAAAATAAAAGATATGACAAAAATAGAATATCCATTAGAACAAATGGCAAATGAAACAACATTAAAAGGTTTATTTATTAAACAAATGCTAGAAAAAAGGAAAAATGCACAAACACAAGAAGAAATAGAAATGATAGAAAAAGCAATAGAAGTAGGAATGGAGGTGCTATCATGAAAATAAATGAGATACAAGTAAATAGCTTTGGCAATTTACAAAATAAAGAAATAAAATTATCAGAAGGAATAAATATAATATATGGAAAAAATGAAAGTGGAAAATCAACATTATTAAAATTTATATCAAATATTTTTTATGGAATCTCTAAAAATAAAAGAGGAAAAGAAATCTCAGATTATGATAGATATACTCCGTGGAAATCAGAAGAATTTTCGGGTAAAATAAAGTATGAATTAGAAAATGGAAATAAATTTGAAGTTTATCGAGACTTTAGAAAAAAGAATCCAGTTATATTAAATGAGCAATATGAAGACATAACAAACCGATTTGTTGTCGACAAGACAAATGGAAATCAATTCTTCTATGAGCAAACAAAAGTGAATGAAGAAACATTTTTATCATCTGTAGTAGCAGAACAAAAAGAAATAAAAGTAGATAAACAAACACAAAATGTATTGATACAAAAACTTGCAAACTTTGCGGGCACAGGTGATGACAACATTTCATATAAAAAGGCAATTGAAAAACTAAACAAAAAACAAGTAGAAGAAATAGGTACAAATCGTACACAAGAAAAACCAATTAATATAGTAGAAAAACAGATAGCAAATTTTGAATTTCAAAAAAGAGAAGCTAATTGTTTTAAAGACAAAATAATACAAATAGAAGAACAAGAAAAAAATATAAAAGAAAATTTACAGTTACAAAAAGAAAAAATAGAAATTGCAAAAGAATTAAGAAAAATAAATGATAAAGAAAACTACGAAATAGAAAAAATAAAAATAAATGAAAATAATATAAAAAATTATGAAATAGAAAAAATAAAATTAGAAAATGAAAAAAATAATTTAGAAAAAAATAAAAAAGAAAAACAAAAAGAAGAAGAAAAAATAAATGAAAAAAATATATTAAAAATTAAAAATGAAAAAAATAGAAATTTAAATAAAAACAAAAAAATAAAAATAATAGGAATAATTATTTTTATAATATTATTAATATTAATTTCAATAAATATATTTTTAATAAAAAATAATATATTAAATATAATTTTTGGAATATTAGCAATAATAGATATATCAAGTGTTTTAATTTTTTATTTAAAAAATAAAAATAAAATAAAAAATGCAGAAAAAGAAATAATAAAAATAACAGAAGAAAGTGAATTAGAAAAAAAATCTATTTTAGAAGAAATAAATCAAGAAATAGAAAAAAATAATTCTCAAATAGAAATATATGAAAAAAATATTAAAGAACAAAAAAATAATATAGAAAAAATAAAGCAAAAAATTAATTTTGAAAAAAATATAGAAATAGAAAAATTAAAAAATAAATATAAAAATATAGAAATAGAAAAAATAAATATAGAAAATTTAGAAGAAGAATACCAACAAACACAAATTAAATATCACAAAATTAAAATAGAAAAAGATAACATAATTCCAAAATTAGAAGAAATATCTTATATTGAAGAACAATTACAAAGTTTAAAAGAACAAAAACAAAATTTACTAAAAGACAACAGAATAATTGAACTTGCAAAAGATACTTTAGAACAGGCATATCAAGAAATGAAACAAAATATAACTCCAAAATTTACACAAAATTTATCTGAAACTATGCAAAAAATTTCAAATGACAAATACACTAAAGTTAGAATAAATGAACAAGAAGGAATAATAGTAGAAAGAGAAGATGGAAGTTATATTGGAGCAGAGAGGCTTAGTGTAGGAACAATAGACCAATTATATTTATCACTAAGGATAGCAATTTCAAGAGAAATAGCAAATGAAAAAATGCCAATAATTTTAGATGAAGCATTTGCATATTATGATACAGAAAGATTATCAAATATATTACAATATCTAAATGAAGAATTTGCAGAAAATCAAATTATAATATTTACATGTACAAAAAGAGAAGAACAAATATTAAAAGAAATTGGAATTAAATTTAATATAATTACAATGTAAAATATGAAAAAAAGAAATTTAAGTTACAGTTTATCAAATACAAATTTTAACAGCTAAAAAATGAAATATATTATATTTCATACCTTTCAAGTTTTTTATTATTACATATATTGAATAAATATGGAAAATATAGTATAATATTAAAAGTTTAAGAATAAAGGAGAATTTTTATGTTTGATAAATTAGAAACAGTAGAAAAGAGATATGAAGAATTAACAACAAAAATTAGTGATCCTGAAGTAATCTCTCGTAATAGTGAATGGAGAGAATATATGAAGGAACATGCAGAACTAGAACCAATAGTTGAAAAATATAGAGAATATAAAAAAACTAAAAAAGAATATGAAGATGCAAAAGAATTAATGTCAGATCCAGACATGAAAGACTTAGCAGAAGAAGAAATGTTAGAAGCAAAAGATAAATTGCCAAAAATAGAAGAAGAATTAAAAATATTATTAATTCCAAAAGATCCAGATGATGAGAAAAATGTAATTTGTGAAATTAGAGCAGGAGCAGGTGGAGAAGAAGCAGCATTATTTGCAGGAACTTTATTTAGAATGTATTCAATGTATGCAGAAAAGAAACGTTGGAAATTAGAAGTAGTAAATGAAAATGCTACAGAATTAGGTGGATATAAAGAAATATCATTCATGATTGCTGGAAAAGGAGCATACAGTAGGTTGAAGTTTGAAAGTGGAGTACATAGAGTACAAAGAGTGCCAGACACAGAAAGTAGTGGAAGAATTCATACATCAACAGCAACAGTTGCAGTTTTACCAGAAGTAGAAGATGTAGAAATCGAAATAAATCCAGCAGATATAAAAATGGAAGTATTTAGAGCATCAGGAGCAGGAGGACAGCATGTAAACAAAACATCATCAGCTGTAAGACTAATTCATATACCAACAGGAATGGTAGCAGAATGTCAAACAGAACGTTCACAAGTGCAAAATAGAGAATATGCTATGAGATTATTACGTTCAAGATTATATGAAATAGAAAAAACAAAACAAGATAATGCAATAGCAAGCGAAAGAAGAAATCAAGTAGGTGGTGGAGAAAGAAGCGAAAAAATAAGAACATATAATTATCCACAAGGGCGTATTACAGACCATAGAATTGGAGTAAACGTATATCAATTTGAAGATTTTTTAAATGGTAATATTGATGATTTAATAGAGAATTTAATTGCAGCAGATACAGCAGAAAAACTAAAAGGTGAAGAAGAATAAATTATTATAAGTAAATTGTAGTTTAAATATATTAAGAAAAATTAACAATATTATACAATAAAATACTAGGGAATTTAATCACGCCCTAGTATTTTTCCTTTATTATGAGAAGTTAAAAAATTAGAACTTGCAAGAGAAAATAATAAATATAAAGTATGAAATATTATTTCCCTATTTTCCTTATCTATATTAGTATATGATTTTAAAATTAAAGAAGCATTATAAAACCAATTTTTATTTAATTCATTTATATTAGTAACATTTGTGTCAGATAGAATTTGAAATACAGTATCAATAAATTTTTCCCTTTCACCAGGACTTACGCTTTCTAACCATTGAGAAATTGTTTTATCTATAAACAAACCTTTAGCTGTCATATTATCTAATTTTTCAAATTCTTTACCATATATTTGCCAAGTATATAAATCATGTTGCAAAATTCCAGATTGTGAACTTTTAACAACTATGCATCTTTCTTCATGATTTAATAATCTACCAATAATAGAAGTTTGAGGAACAAAAGAAATAATTTTATCTAAAGTATAAATATATTCTTTTGACTTTATAACCTTATCAGAAAAACCAGGTCCATCATTATTATAAACAGTAGAAATTTTTTCTTTTACATTGTCAGAGCAAAAAATAGAAGAATAAATAGCTAAATTTCCACCTTTAGAATGTCCTCCTACCAATAATTTTTTATCAGGGTACTTGCTTGAAATCATTTCTAAGTATGTAATAGAGTCCTCTTGTGAAGGGATATTTTCTAAAAAACACATATTAAAATCTTCTTTCCAGCCAATTAAAGAGGCATCTGTACCACGGAAAGAAACATAAAGAAAATTATTAGGTAGATGAATTGTAATTGCAGAAAATTGTTTTTCATTTTCAATACTGAATTTATTAATAAAATCGCTAAGTACTAAATTACAAAATCTTTCACTTTTTGCAAGGGCAGGAAATAAATCTAAATCTTCCTTTTGTAGAACTGTTTTATCATTGCAATTTGAAAAATTTAAATACGCCTCTTTTATAGTAAATGTTTCAATATTTTTACAAAAATTTTCAAAAGGAAAGTATGAAAGCCTTGATAAAATTAAATTATCTACTTCATTGAAAGCAGAATAAGAAATACTAATATCGCCTCTCCAATTTAAATAGTCTAAAATATTTGCCATAGTATAAATCTCCTTATTATATTTTAATTATATAATATGCTAAAGAACATAAAATTACAATACATAATTAAAAAAAGAATACATAAATTAAAAAAGAGGCAAAAGTTAAAAAATAATTATAATTTTTCTAACTAGATGTGTGCCTTGGGAAAGGAATTAGGTAAATATGAGTGAAATTATTAAAACAACATTAATAGGATTATTTTTTGGGACTTTTGGTACAACAATAGGAGGTATAATAGGAATATATTGTAAAAAAACATCAAATAAATTTTTAAGTACTATATTGTCATTTGCAGCGGGGTTAATGCTATCAATAGTATGTTTTGATTTAATCCCAGAGGCAATGGCGATAGCAAATATACGGAAATACTATAATTGGAATTTTAGCAGGAATAGTTATAATGTTATCTTGTGAATATATAATTCAAAAAAAATTAGCAATTAACAAAAATGGATTATTAACTACAGGAATAATAGTAAGTATAGGTTTAGCATTACACAATTTTCCAGAAGGATTAGCAATAGGTTCAGGCTTTGGAACATCAATAGTTTTAGGATATTCATTAGCTATAGCAATTTGCATGCATGATATACCAGAAGGGATATCAATGGCAGTACCAATGAAAGCAGGTGGAATGAAAAAAACAAAAGTCATTTTATATGTAATATTATCAGGAGTAACAACTGGAATAGGAGCTTTTGTAGGAGCATGCATAGGAGGTATTTCAGAACAAATAATCAGTATGTGTTTAAGCTTTGCAGCAGGAGCTATGCTCTATATAGTATCTGGAGAATTAATACCAGAATCTAATAAATTATATAATGGAAATATGAGTATATTAGCTAATATTTTAGGATTTTTGTTAGGATTTATAGCAATAAATATTGTTACGTATTAATGTTTCTTGCATTAATTTACAGAAACCATTAACTAGTAACTGAGTATTATATAAAAATCATAAAACATCTTGCATTTCTTCCTTTTCTATTATAAAATACAAACAACAATTTGATAGAAAAAGGAGCAAACAATGCAAGATATTTTAAATAATTTGAATGACAAACAATATGAAGCAGTAGTAAATACAGAAGGACCATGCCTAGTAATAGCAGGAGCGGGAAGTGGAAAAACAAAAGTATTAACACATAAAATAGCATATTTATTATCAGAAAAAAAGGTGTTACCATGGAATATATTAGCAATTACATTTACAAATAAAGCAGCAAACGAAATGAAAGAAAGAGTAGAAAACTTAGTAGGAGATGTCGCAAAAGATATATGGATGGGAACATTCCACTCTATTTGTGTTAGAATATTAAGAAAATTCATTGATAGAATAGGTTTTGATTCATCATTTATAATATTTGATACATCAGATCAAAAAACATTAATAAAAGAATGTATGAAGGCATTAAGTATAGATGATAAATTGTTTTCAGATAAAGCTGTAATTGCAGAAATAAGCAATGGAAAAAATGAAATGTTAGAACCAAAAGCATATTATGCAAAATATGCAGGCGACTACAGAAAAGAAAAAATAGCACAAATATATGAATTATACCAAAAAAGATTAAAAGAAAATAATGCCATAGATTTTGATGACATAATAAACTTCACAATTCAAATATTAACAGAAAATCCAGATGTCTTAGAATATTATACAGAAAAATTTAAATATGTATTAGTAGACGAATACCAAGATACAAACAAAGCACAATTTACACTAGTTAGTATTTTAGCATCAAGATATGGAAACATCACAGTTGTAGGAGATAATGACCAAGGAATATATTCATTTAGAGGAGCAGATATTTCAAATATATTAAACTTTGAAAAAGACTTTCCAGGAACAAGAATAATAAAATTAGAACAAAATTACCGTTGCTCAGGAAATATACTAAAAGCTGCAAATGCAGTAATAAAAAATAATGAAACAAAATATGAAAAAAAATTATGGACACAAAACGAAGAAGGACATCTACCTATGATATATCAAGGAGAAGACGAATATGATGAAGCAACATATATAGTAAATCAAATAAATCATTTAAAAACAGAAGAATATTACAAATATTCAGACTTCGCTGTACTATATAGAATGAACTCACAATCAAGAGCAATAGAAGATATATTAAGAAGAGAAAACATACCATATAAAATTATAGGTGGACTAAAATTCTATGAAAGAAAAGAAATAAAAGATACAATAGCATATTTACGTTTAATAGCAAATCCATCTGATAATTTAGCTTTAAAAAGAATAATAAATGAACCAAAAAGAGGAGTAGGAAAAACAAGCATAGACCAAATAGCAGAAATATCAGAAAAAACTGGAAAATCAATGTATGAAATAATAAAAAATGCACAAGAATATGGTTTAACAAGAGTATTTGCAAATACAAGAGATTTTATAGAAACAATGGAAGAATTACGAAATAAAAAAGATGAAATTGAAATATCTGATTTAATAAAAGAAACATTAAATAAAACAGGATATACAAAAGCATTAGAATTAGAAAATACAGTAGAAGCAGAAAGTAGAATTCAAAACTTAGAAGAATTATTAACAGTAGCAATTGAATTTGAAGAAGAATCAGCAGAAAATACTTTAAATGACTTTTTAGAAGGAATTACACTTTCTTCAGATGTAGATAATTTACAAGAAACAGATGAAATGGTAACATTAATGACATTACATAGTGCAAAAGGGCTAGAATTTCCAGCAGTATTTTTAGTAGGAATGGAAGAAGGAATATTTCCAGGATATAAATCAATAGGAGAACCAAAAGAATTAGAAGAAGAAAGACGATTATTCTATGTAGGAATAACTAGAGCAAAAGAATATTTACATTTAACATGTGCAAAAAGAAGAACAATATTCGGTTCTACAAGCTATAATTCAATCTCTAGGTTCATAAAAGAAATACCAGCAACATTATTAGAAGGCTATGAAAATATGGAAGAAAAACAAGAAGAAACATTTAAAGACTCAAATTATTCATGGACATACGGAAAAACAACATTTGGAACTTCACAAGGTTCAAAAATTAAAACATATAAACTAGAAGAAACACCAAAAACAGTAGCAGCAAAATCACCAGTAAACTTTGCATTTAAAACACCAGAAAGCTTCTTAAATGGACTAAACAAAAATAAGGAAGTAGATATAACAAAATACCAAGAAGGACAACGAATATATCATAAAAAATTCGGAGAAGGAACAATAAACAAAATAGAAGCAGAAGGCGATGACGCAAAAATCGACATCAATTTTGACAAAGTAGGACATAAAAGGCTAATGGCAAAATTTGCAGGACTAGAAATATTATAAAAGAACTAAATAAAAGTGACTCAAATAAACATATGTAAAATAAATAACAAAAATGCACTTAAGTTATATGTATACTTAAGTGCATTTTTGAAATCAATAAAAATTATTGTAATTGATTTTTTACTGCTTGAATTTCTGTAACAGTAGCAGGTTGAGCAGGTTGGTAATAACCTTTTGTTTGAGCAACTTTAAAAAGTTCATATTGAAAACTTTCATCACTATTTCTCATCTGCTGAATAGTTTGTCTTAAATTCATATTTTCAGTTTCAGAAATTGCAGTTTGATAAACTGTTAATTCAGACTTAATACCAGATAAAATATCATTAACCATAGTTTTTTCGTCCATAATATCCCTCCTAATTATTTAAAAAAGTCATTAATTTTTGCTTCGTATTTAAAGCATCTTGTGCAGATTTAGTAAACATTTGCTTAATTTGTGGATCAACTGCTTGAGAAGCATAGTAATTTAATTTTTGATATGAAGTATCATGAGCACCTATTAAATGTCTTAAATTTTGAAGTTCAACTTGAGTTAAATTTGGCATAATTATCCTTCCTTTCATATTTATATAAAAATATTATAAACAATTAAAAAAAAAATATACAAATAAAAATATGAATTAAAACCCTAATGAACTAAAGAAAAAATGCGACAAATTTTGACAAAAAAATCAATATTTGATATAATCAGGGCCAAGATATAAAAAATGGAAGAAAAAACGAGAATAAATTAAAAAATGAAAGAAAAACATAAAAACAAAACAATAATTTATATACATGCAGAATTGTAAAAAGAATAAAATTCATATACAATATAAAAAAATAATGTAAGGGAAGTGTTAAAAATTAGTAGAGTAAAAAAAGTAGCAGTACATATACGAACATGGACAAAATTTACAATATTAATGATATTAGCAGGATTCATAATTGTAGGAGTAGTAGCTTTTGTTTATAAACCAATATATAGTGTTACACTAAATGGAGAACAAATAGGATATTGCGAAGATAAAAGCAAATTGCAAGAAAAAATAAACAAATACATAGAAACAGGAGATGGAGAAAACATAGCATTTGTAGAAATAAATGAATTACCACAATACTCTCTATGTCTATTAAAAAAAGGAATTACTACAAACGATGAAGAAATATACGAAAAAGTAATAACAAGTGGAACACCATATTATAATTATTATGCAATAGCATTAAACAATGAAGAAAAAGTATATGTTCCTACATATTCGGAAGCAGAAAGTGTAATAAATCAGCTAAAAGAAAAAGATAGTGCAAATAAAGATAATCTAACAATTATCGAAAAATATGAAACAAATAAACAAGAATTTACAGCAGTAGAAACATGTGTTGCAAATTTATATCAGGAAAAACCAAAAGTAGTAGTAAAAAAGCAAACATCTAGTGGATATGCAGTTCCAGCAAAAGGAGTAAACAACTCAAATAAAAAAGTAGACTTAGGAATTTCTATTATAAAACCAGTATCAGGAGTTCTTACATCAAGATTTGGCTCAAGATGGGGAAGTAGTCATAAAGGAATAGATATAGGAGCTAGTAAAGGTACACCAGTAAAGGCAGTAGCATCTGGAACAGTAACAGTATCTTCAAATGGATATAATGGAGGATATGGAAATTATATAATTATTTCTCATGGAAATGGTATACAAACAGTATATGGGCATTGCTCAAAATTATATGTATCTGTGGGACAAAAAGTAACACAAGGTCAAACTATTGCAGGAGTTGGAAATACAGGAAGATCTACAGGAAATCACTTACACTTAGAAATTAGAGTAAATGGTGTAGCACAAAACCCATTAAATTATGTATCATATTAAAAAGAAAAGAAAACCAGTATTAAAAATAATATTGGTTCTCTTTTTATCTAGTACAGAAATTATTGTGTGCATAATATTTTCTTTAAAATTGCATTTGTTAAAAAATATTATGTACGCTACTTCTTTAAGCAAAATATTTCAAACAAGTACGAATAGCGTTGTTCTTCATAACTATTTTTCCATTTTCTTTTAGTTTATTTATCCATAAATTAGAATAATTTAAATATGTAGCAAACTCAGTAATATTAGAAAATAATTTCTTTAGGCAAGGATAATGTATATTAATATTTTCTAAAGCAACATAATAAACATCTTTATACACATATAAAACTATATTTTTTGCAATGTTAGAATATGGTATTTTGTGGCATTGTAAAAATAAACAAAACTGGCAAAACTCTTCAAATGAAGGAAAAGCATATAAAGCATTTGCAGTATCAGTAGGAGTTTGTTTTCTTCTAACTTTAACTTTTTTTGAAGAAGAAGCTTTATGCAAAGCATTATCCTCTTTATGATTATTACTTGGTAAACTACGAGTAACAGTAATAATAAAATCGCCACTAGCAACAGCTAATGCTTCAATGCGAATTTGATAATTTTTAGTAACAAAACCAATTTCTTTTTCAGCTTCATTTAACATATCAAAAAATAAATCTTGAGACTCTATAGAACTAGACATAAAATCATGTAAATTAATATCCTTTTTTTCTAAATCTTCTCTATTTAAAGTAATTCTAATTTTATCATCATTTAATTTTTCAAACCTCATAAAAAACCTCCATATGTTATTAAAACCATTATAACATTGCATAAGTTAAAAATAAATACACAATTTATGGTAATAATATATTATATTACATTATAAAATAAAAGGTACATTATAATATAACATATATGGATAAAAAAGAAAATAGAAAAGCAAAAAATTTATAAATCACTTGAAAAAAATATAAAATGAATATATAATAACAAAGACGAAAAATATATTTCCGTAAGGAGAAAGGAAGAAAAAATGGCAACCAAAGAAAAGAATCTATGGATACTATTATTATTTATTTTATCAGGACTAGTAATTGGAGGATTATTGGGGGAACTAGCAAAAAATGTTAATTTTTTAAGCTGGCTTTCATATGGACAAAGTTTTGGACTTTCAACACCAATAGAATTAGACTTAAATGTAGTTAAATTAACATTTGGACTAATGGTAAACATTAATGTTGCAAGCATAGTAGGACTATTAATTGCAATATTTGTATATAGAAAAATATAGTTATCCACAAATTATCAATAAAATGTGGATAACTTTCCACAAATAATACAAAAAGGGGCTTAAGAAAGGAACTTAAGCATGTCAATAAAAATGAAAAATTTACCAAATTCAGAAAGACCATATGAAAAATTAGAAATGTATGGAGAACAAAAATTATCAAATGCTGAATTATTGGCAATAATAATAAAAACAGGAACAAAAGATGAAACTTCTATAAATGTTGCACAAAAAATATTAACAATGAAAGGTAAAAATACAGAAAATTTGAATTTTCTTCAAGAAGTTTCACTAGAAGAACTAAAGCAAATAAAAGGAATTGGTAGAGTAAAAGCAATACAATTAAAAGCAATTTGTGAGCTTACAAAGCGTATGTCTAAAAATGTGCATCAATTCAAAATAAGCATAAAATCACCCGAAGATGTAGCAGATATATTAATGGAAGAAATGAAATATGAAAAAGTAGAAACAGTAAAAGTAATTATATTAAATACAAAAAATATAGTTCAAAAAATTATAGATATATCCACAGGAACAACTAATAAAGCAATGATAATTCCAAAAGATATTTTATCAGAAACTATAAAAATGGGAATGCCAAAAATCATATTGGTTCATAATCATCCAAGTGGAGATGCTATACCAAGTAAAGAAGATATAGAATCAACAAAAAGGCTAAAGCAAGCAGCAGACATCATGGGAATAGAATTGCTAGATCATATTGTAATTGGATTTAACTGTTATACAAGTATTTTTCAAAAATATAGTATAGGAGAATAAAATTTGTTACATATTAAAACAAGAAAAGGATGATAAAGGTTGAAAACTGTAATTCTTTTCTAACAAAATTTGTACCTTGAGGAAGGAATGAGATAAAAAATGAATATATTTTCTATGAAAAGCAAAGATATTGGCATTGACTTAGGTACAGCTAATACACTAGTAACAATGAAAGGAAAAGGAATAGTATTAAATGAACCATCAGTAGTTGCAATAAATAGAAGAAATGGAAACATTTTAAGTACTGGACAAGAAGCAAAGGAAATGCTTCGGAAGAACGCCAGAGGAAATAACAGCAGTTAGACCACTAAAAGATGGTGTAATAGCAGATTTTACCGCAACAGAATTAATGCTAAAAAATATAATAACAAAAGTATGCAAAAAATATAGTGTAGTAAGACCTAGAGTAGTAGTAGGAGTACCATCAGGAATAACAGAAGTAGAAGAAAGAGCCGTACAAGAATCTGTATTACAAGCAGGAGCAAGAGAAGTATATTTGATAGAAGAACCAATGGCAGCAGCTGTAGGAGCAAACTTAGATATAGCAGAGCCAAGTGGTAATATAGTAGTAGATATAGGAGGAGGAACAACAGAAGTAGCAGTTATTTCATTAGGAGGAGTAGTTGTAAGTACGTCACTAAGAACAGCAGGAGATGAATTAGATGAGGATATAGTAAACTTTGTAAAAAAAGAAATGAACTTATCAATAGGAGAAACAACAGCAGAAAAAATAAAAATGCAAATAGGATGTGCAATGCCATTAGTAACAGACATATCAATGGAAATAAGAGGAAGAGACTTAACAACAGGTTTGCCAAAAAATGTTATAATATACTCATCACAAATTCAAAGTGCTATTGAAGAGTCAATAAAAGAAATAGTAGAAGCAGTAAAGCAAACATTAGAAAAAACACCACCAGAGTTAGCATCAGATATAATGGAAAAAGGAATAGTATTAACTGGAGGAGGAGCACTAATTCAAAACTTAGACAAGTTAATTAGTAAATCAACAGGAATGCCAGTATATATAGCTGAAACACCATTAAACTGTGTAGCAATAGGAGCAGGTAAAACTATTGATGACTTAGAAAAATTAAAAACAATTTTAGTAAATTCGAGAAGAAGATAGAGAGGAAAAAATATGTATCAACAAAAAAAGAAAGGAATTGCAGGGATAATAATTACTATAATTATATTAATAATAATAGTAATTGCAACAAATATAAAAGCAGAAGATTTATCTTCTGTTGAAGGTGTTGTAGGAAAAATATTTATGCCAATACAAAATGGACTTACCTACTTGAAGAATCAATTATCTGGCAATAATACCTTTTTTACAGATATTAATAATTTAAGTAAAGAAAACGAAGAACTAAAACAAAAAAACATTGAATTAGAAAAACAATTAAGAGAATTAGAAATTATAAAATCAGAAAACGAAACATTAAAAGAATATGTAAATTTAAAAGATAAATATAATCAATATAGCACAGTTCCTGCATATGTAATAAATAAAGATATTAGTAATTATAATGAAAATATAGTTATAAATGTAGGAACAAAAGATGGAATAAAAGAAAATATGGCAGTAATATCTGAAAAGGGACTAGTAGGATATGTAATTTCAGTTACAGAAGATACAGCAAAAGTAGAAACAATTATCGATACAGCAAGTACTGTTAGTTGTACAATTACATCTACAAGAGATAACCTAATAGCAAGAGGAACATTAGAAAATTCATCAATGCTAAAAGCAGGAAATATACCAACAGATGCAACAGTACTACAAGGAGATACAATAGAAACATCAGGGCTTGGTGGAATATACCCAAAAGGAATTCTGATTGGAACAATAAAAAATGTAGTAAATACTAAAAATATAACAGATAGATATGCTGAAATAGAAACAGCCGTAGACTTTGAAAAATTAGAAACAGTGTTAGTAATAACTAATTAAAGGAAGATAAAGTGGAAAAACAATTATAAATCTTTTCCAACTGCATTTGTGCCTTGAGGAAGGAACGAAACTAATAATGAAAAAAACAATATCAATAATCATATTATTTATAGCATTTATTATTACATACTTCTTACAAGCCAACTTTTTTAGTTGGTTTACAATAGCTGGAATACAACCAAATTTATTCATAATATTAGTTTTATTTGTAGGTTTATATGCTGGAATGAAAGTCAGCATTCCTTATGGAGTAACAATAGGTGTTATATTAGATATAATTATGGGAAAAACAATAGGAATTTATACCATAATGTATGGTGCAATAGCAATAGCAGCAGGATATTTAGATAAAAACTTTTCAAAAGATAGTAGATTTACATTTATAGTTATGATAATAGTAGTAACAGCAATATTAGAAATAATAAATTATATATTAAATATAGTAATTTTCTCAACATCAGTAGAAATAATTAGTTTTTGTAAAGTACTATCAATAGAAATAATTTATAACAGCATATTAACAATAATATTATATCCAATAATGCAAACACTAGGTTATAAATTAGAAAATATATTTAAAGCACAAAAAGTATTAACAAGATATTTCTAAAGGAGGTGTAATATTGGAAGAAAAACAACATAGTAAATTAAGGTTTAACATAGTATCAGCATTTGTATACATAACAGGAATAGTATTACTAGCTCAACTATTTAATTTGCAAATAGTAAATGGTGCAAATTACAGGGAACAGTCAAATACAAGATTAAGTAGAGAAAGTACATTAGAAGCTGCTAGAGGAAATATTAGAGATAGTTCAGGAACACTACTTGCAACAACAGTATCACAAAATGACTTAGAAATATACAAAACAAAAATAGAAATAAATGAGCTAAATACATCATTATTAAAATTAGCACAAATATTAGAAAAAAATGGAGATAAATATAAAGATAATTTTCCAATACAAATAAATCCATTTAAATTTACAGTAAGTGAAGAAGAAGCAAAAGTATGGAAAAAAACAAAAGAAATAGATGAGAATAAAACAGCAGAAGAAACATTTAATATATATAAAGAAAAGTATGAAATTCAAGAGCAAGATATAGCAAATTGTAGAAAAATTATGGTACTTCGCTATGAAATAGAAACTCAAGGATATAGTAGTACCAGACCAGTAAAATTAGCAAATAATATAAGTGAAGCAACATTACATCAAGTAAGTGAACAAAACTCACAATTTCCAGGAATAAATATTACAACTACCCCAACAAGAAACTATCCATCTTCAAGTTTGGCATCACACATAATAGGCTATATAAGTCAAATTAGTCCAGATGAATATAATAAAAATAAAGATAAATATGGAATAAATGATATAATAGGAAAAACAGGAATTGAATATATATTTGAACCATATTTAAAAGGAACAAACGGAATAAAACAAATTGACATGGCGGTAGATGGAACTGTAACAGATGAATATATATCAAAAGAGGCAATTGCAGGATGTGATGTAATATTAACAATAGATGCAAATTTACAAAAAGTAACAGAACAAGCATTAAAAAATAATATAGAAAAAATACGAAATGGAGGATTCTCAGACCAAGCAAATACTACAGGTGGCTCAGCAGTAGTAATGAATATAAAAACAGGTGAAATATTATCAATGGCAAGTTATCCAGAATTTAATCCACAAGAATTTGTAGGAGGAATAAGTAATGAAAAATGGAATGAATATACAAAAAGAGATGAAAGCAATAAATATATTTCAGCAATGACAAATAGAGCAATATCCTCATTATCTGCACCAGGTTCAACATTTAAAATGGCAACAGCAATAGCAGCACTAGAAACTGGAAAACTAACAACAAAAGAAAAAATAAAAGATACAGGAATCTATCATTTTTCATCTGACTATAATCCAAGATGTTGGATTTATAAATCTACTGGTGGAGGCCATGGATACTTAAATGTATCACAAGCAATACAGCATTCATGCAACTACTTTTTCTATGAATTAGGAAATAGATTAGGAGATGTAGCACTAGCTAAATATGCAAAATATTTAGGTTTAGGAAGAAAAACAGGAGTAGAATTATTAGGAGAAGTAGAAGGAACAGTAGCATGTAAAGAAACCTCTAAAAAATTAGGAAGCGAGTGGGCAGCAGGAAATGTATTATCAGCAGCAATAGGACAGGAAAATAATCAATTCACACCAATTCAAATGGCAAAATATACAAGTATGATAGTAAATGGTGGAAAAGATATAGATGTAACAATATTAAAATCTATAGTAGATGCAAATGGAAACGAAATTCCAAAAGAAGAAGTAAATAAATATTTACAAGAAAAAATGGGAATTAGCGATGAAAAGCAAACAGAAGATTTAAGCTTTAAAAAAGAAAATGTACAAGCAATATTAGAAGGTATGAGAGGAGTTACTAGTGAATCTGGAGGAACTGCATATTCATATTTTAAAGGATTTAACATAGAGGTAGGAGGAAAAACAGGATCTGCTCAAACCGGAAATGATGCAGTAACAAATGCATGGTTTGTAGGATTTGCACCTTTTGATAATCCAGAAATAGCAGTAATAGTAATGGTTGAAAATGGACAACATGGAGGATATACAGCAGAAGTTGCAAGAGATATAATAGCAGAATATTTTGGAATGAATGCAACAAAAGTAACAGAAGATATGACAGCAAAACCAAATACAGAAATACAAAATTAAAATTATGAAATACACAATAGAAAAAGCAAAATAGAGAGAGAAAGGGCAAAAAAGGAAGGAATTAATATGAAAAATTGTGTAATAATAACATTAAAAAAAGATGAGATAGTAATGAAAATAAATGAAGAATCAGAACAACGAGAAATAATACAGTGTTTAGAAGAAAAATTACCAGATTTAAAAAAATTATATAAAGATGATAAAACATCAATATATGTAGCAGGAAAAGTATTAAATAGTAAAGAAATAGATGAAATAAAAGAAACTATACAAAAACAAATTCCAGTGCAAATAAATTTTGAAAGCTCAAAAGACTTAGGCCTACATGGAATAAAAAAGAGTTTTAGTAAAGAAATTGCATCTTCAGAAACTATATTTCATAAAGGCTCACTACGTTCAGGGCAAAAAATAGAATATGAAGGAAGTATAGTAATTATAGGAGATGTAAATGGTGGAGCAGAAGTGATAGCAGGAGAAAATATAATAGTAGTAGGAATATTAAGAGGCTTGGCACATGCAGGAGCAAAAGGAAATAAACAAGCAATTATAGCAGCACAAAGAATAGAATGTCCACAAATTAGAATCTCTAATATTATAAAAGAAATTACACAAGATGAAGAAAATGAAGAAATACAAAACTTTGCATATGTAAATGAAAAAGATGAAATAATATTTCAAAACTAATTAAAATATTAACTAAATAAATAGTAGAAATAAAAGATATACATTATTCTACTATTTATTTTTTTGCTTTTAATTGGAATTATAGGATTTAAAATAAATATAAAAATCTCTAATACTCTTACATATATGTTAAAAATGTAACAAAATTGAAATATAAATGTAACCAAAATGTAATTGTA
>CAUWFE010000011.1:0-50367 GCA_963558185.1 uncultured Clostridia bacterium | reverse complement strand
TTAACATATTTTAATTTATTTTACAATTTTGTAATATTTTATGAAATGACCCTGAAAAAATGTTTAAAACACTATACAACAGGTTAAAATAATGATATAATACTTAAGTGCTTTTATAGACAATAAAAATTTAAATAGGAGTTGGTTAAATAATGAATATAATTATGTTAGGTGCACAAGGAACAGGTAAAGGAACAGTAGCAGGCCTTTTAAGTGAAAAAACAGGATGGCCACAAATATCTACAGGAGATATTTTTAGAAAAAATATTAAAGAAAAAACACAATTAGGTATAGAAGCAGATAAATATATTTCAAAGGGATGTTTAGTACCAGATGAAATAACAGTACCTATGGTAGTTAATATATTAGATTCAGATATAGCAAAACAAGGTGTAATTTTAGATGGATTTCCACGAACAATACAGCAAGCACAAAAATTAGATGAAGTATTAAAAGAAAGAGGAAAAAAAGTAGATTTAGTAATCAATTTAGTAACACCAAGAGAAGAAATTTTAGATAGAATTTTAACAAGAAGAGTTTGTTCAAATCAAGAATGTAAAGCAACATACAATTTAAAAATGCATCCACCAAAGATAGAAGGAATTTGCGATAAATGTGGAGCAATGCTAATACAAAGAGATGATGATAAAGACCCAGAAGCTATAAAGCAAAGACTTGCAATATATGATGAAAAAACAAGCCCATTAATAGAATATTATGAAAAACAAGGAGTATTAAGAACAGAAGAAGTAAGCACGCGAGTAAATAGATTAGCTAAAGAAGCAGCAGAAGATGTAATAGAATATATTAATAATAAAAAATAGAAAGAAGTGAAAACATGGTAACAATTAAATCAAAATCAGAAATAGAAAAAATGAAAGAAGCATGTAGAGTAGCAGCCTTAGCCCAAAAAGCTGTAGAAGAAGCAATAAAACCAGGTATTTCAACTTGGGAATTAGATAAAATTGCAGAAAACACAATGAGAAATAATGGTGCAATTCCGGCAGAAAAGGGATATCCAAGTGGTGTAAGGGGAGTACCAGCATTTCCAGGCTCTATATGTGCATCTGTAAATGATGAAGTAATACATGGCATTCCTTCTAAAAAAGTTATATTAAAAGAAGGTGACATTGTTAGTGTTGACCTAGTAGCATTTAAAGATGGATTTAATGGTGACTGTGCACGAACATATATAGTTGGCAAAATAGACAAAGAAACACAAAGATTAATAAATGTAACAAAACAAGCTTTTTTTGAAGGAATAAAATATGCAAAAAAAGGTAACAGATTAGGAGATATCTCACATGCAATAGGTGAATTTGTTGAAAAGAATGGATTTAGTGTTGTAAAAGAATTTCAAGGCCATGGAATAGGAAGACAAATGCATGAAGATCCAGGAATTCCGAATTATGGAAAAGCAGGAAGAGGAATTAGACTAGAACCAGGAATGACATTAGCCATAGAACCAATGGTTATATATGGAGGAGATGGGATATTACAACTAGATGATGGTTGGACAATAATAACAGAAGATGGAACTAATGCAGCACATTATGAAAATACAATTTTAATAACAGAAGGTGAGCCAGAAATTCTAACAATAATATAGATAAAAAATATTGATATAAATTTTAGCGTAATATGTTTGTAATATAAATGTAAAGAAAAAGATATAGAAAAATACTGCTATATGTTGTATAATGAAAACAAAAGAAAAGGAAATAAAAAATATGAATGATATAAAAGCTAAAACCCTTGCAACTGTAGAGAGAGAGAGAGAGAGAGAGAGAGAGAGAGAGAGAGCATCTCTTTACTCGAAGTAAAAGTTGCTTACTGTAATATATGCAAACTAAATAAAAAAGTAATAAGTAAAAAATTAAAAAAAGATAGCAATGAAAAGCCTGTAATAGATACAGGTTAGTTTTGCTATCTTTTTTTGACTATTATATGTTATGTATGGATGAAAATGTAACAAAATTGAAATATAAATGTAACTATATTGTAATTGCATTAAATAAACGGATAATATATAATTTAGAATGTATAAAATTAAAAACAGAAAAATAAAAAGAAAAGGAGAAAATACTATGCAAAAATTAGTAAAAGAACAAAAAGGTGTAACTTTAATAGCTTTAGTAGTTACAATAGTAATTTTAATAATATTAGCAGCAGTTAGTATGACAATGGTATTAGGAAATAACGGAATATTTGAGCAGGCTAAAAAAGGAGCAAACTCAATGGCATCGGCAGAAACAAATACTCAAGCAGGATTTAACAGTATGTCAGCAGAAATTGACAAAATAATAAGTGGAAATGGAGGCTCACAAAATCCGGAACAACCAAAGGAAACAATAGAAAATGCGAAAGATACAGGAAAAGAATTTACAGACGATAAAACAACTGTAGAAGATTCAAAAGGAAACAAAGTAGTAATTCCAGGTGGTTTCATAGTAGCACCAGATTCAGGAGATACAGTTGAGCAAGGAATAGTAATAGAAGATGTATCAGCATCAAAAGATGAAAATGTAAAAGGAAGTCAGTTTGTATGGATACCAGTAGGAACTTTTGTAAAAGATGACGGAACAACAAGTAAAGAAATAGTGTTAGGAAGATATACTTTTAATCAAAACGATGGGGCAAGAACATTAGTACAAGCTGCATATACAAAAGAAAATGAAAAAAACTATGAACAAGAAATTGAGCTAAAAGAATATGGCACATCATATAAAGAAATACTAATTCATAGAGATGGAATTGAAAGTAATAAGCTAGATGGATTAAATGCAACCGCCCAAAATTTGAAAGCATTTGTGGAAAGTGCAAAAACAAATGGAGGATATTACATAGGAAGATATGAATCAAGTTATGCATCTGGAGATAACACAGAAGAATTTAAAGCGGCAAGTAAAAAATCAACGGCATATTCAGAAAATAGAATGAGCTATATCACAGGAACATTATGGAATAATATTACACAGATAAGTGCTTCAAAAGTATCTATAAACACATATAGTGCTGCAACAACAGTAAAAAGTGATTTAATGAATAGTTATGCATGGGGAACTGCACTAGCATATATACAAGAAACAGGACATGTAAATTATGTAAATGAAAAAAGCAAAAATAAAAGTTTATCAAATACCGGAACAAATGGAGATGAAGTATGTAAAATAAATGATATCTCATCAAATATAGGAGAGTGGACAACCGAATATACTAATGTAAATGATGGTAGTTCTGTATATCCATGCTGTAGAAGAGGTGCTTATTATAGTAGTACCCTTAGTTATACTAGTCATCCACGGAAATGCTAACTCAAATTTTAGAGACAATAGTACTGGATTCAGGTTATGTTTAAATATGTAAATACTAAAATAACAATTAAGTTATAAAATATAAAAGTAGAGATAGAGCAAAAAATATGCAATTTGAATTAAGTAAACGATAATATAAAATTTTTAGGTAGATAATGAGGAATATATATATGAAAAAAAGAGAAAACATGCAAAAATTATCGAAAAATGAACAAGGCATAACCCTAATAGCATTAGTAGTTACAATAGTAATATTAATAATATTAGCTAGTGTAAGTATAACAATGGTATTAGGTAAAAATGGAATATTAAAACAAGCACAAATAGGAGCAAATTCAATGGTTTCAGCAGAAACTAATACCCAAAATGGATTTAATAGTATGTCAGCTGAAATTGATAAAATATTAAAAAACAATGCTAATTCAGATGATAATTCAAATAATCAAACAGAAGAAGTAATGCCAGGAAAATTTGTAGAAGTAACTAAAAAAGAAAATTACAATGATGGACAAAATAAAGCAACAGTACCAGCAGAATTTACAGTATCAGGAATAGAAAGTGAACAAAAAATAGCAAATGGTTTAGTAATATATGATATACCAAAAGAAGAACTAACAAATATAAATTGGAATGAAGACAACGATGGAGATGGAAATCCTGATGTACGTAATAAATATAACCAGTTTGTATGGATACCAGTAAAAGATGAAAATGAATATAAAAGAAATTTTACATATCCTAGCTTTTATGGAAATTGGTCAGATACTACATTAGAATCTACAATAACTACAGATATAAACTACTTACCAGATGCAATTAAACCACAAGTAGATAGTGCAGAGAATAACGAAATAGAAGAAAGAAAAGCTGTACTAAAATATAATGGATTTTATATAGCAAGATATGAAACTGGAAAAGAAAATACAAATACACTTGTAAGCAAGCAAAATGCTATAGTTTATAACAACATATCCCAAGAAAATGCAAAAACAACTTCAAAAGCAATGTACAATAATAATAGTGTAAAAACATCAATATGTTCAGGAATACAATGGGATATGGTAATGAAATTTGTAGACAAAAAGCAAGATGCGAAAGGAAATACTTTTAACGTAAAAGTAAATGAACCTAAAAGGCACACAGGGTCTAAAACAAATAGCGGAAAAAATGATAATGACAACGTACAAAACATATATGATTTAGAAGGTAATAACTCAGAATATGTAGCTGAAAAAAATAATACTAAAGATTCATATATAAGTAGAGGTGGAGTAGAAGTACCAAATAGTTTTAATGTAGCTTCTCTTCGTAGTAGCCTAAATGGAAATGCAATTATTAATGTAGGCTTTAGAGTTACACTGTACATTATGTAATAAAATAAGGATTTGCCAGATATGTATTTTACTTCGTAAAATACACACAAACTAAGGAAAATTAACATTGTAATGTAACCAAAAAACTTCGATTTTTCTGATATTATAAAAAAATCATAATTTTCATCATTAAAATACCCTAGAAGTATTGACAACACTGCAAAAATATTATATACTATATAAGCTAATAGTAGTTAAATCAAGAATTGCGATTAATTCTTGATTTAATCAGTATAAGACTTATAGCAAAAAGCTATAAAATATATATGTAGCAAAGAAAATGGAGGGGAAAATGTCAAAAGAGGATGTTATTGAAGTAGAAGGAACAGTGGTAGAAACTTTACCAAATACAAACTTCAAAGTAGAACTTGAAAACGGACATCAAATACTAGCTCATATTTCTGGAAAATTAAGAATGAACTATATAAAAATATTACCAGGAGATAAAGTAAAAGTAGAGCTTTCACCATATGATTTAACAAAAGGAAGAATTACTTGGAGAGCAAAATAAAATTGTAACCCAAAATATAATATATAAATTATCATCTAAAGCAGGAGGTGGATGAAATGAAAGTAAGACCATCAGTAAAGAAGATGTGCGAAAAATGTAAAGTCATTAAAAGAAAAGGTGTCATCAGAGTAATTTGCGAAAACCCTAAACACAAACAAAGACAAGGGTAATTACATAACAAATTTGATATTAGCACAAGTCTAGAGGCGGCTGTAGATAGATTTGTGTTTATATACATGTCTATAGATTATTTAGAGATTGAACATTTAGGTTCAATGCATTTCACCTTTAAATATGAGAGATAGACAAAAATAATAAAATAAATTATAACAAAAAAATTTGGAGGTGCTAAAACATGGCTCGTATAGCAGGAGTAGATTTACCTAGAGAGAAAAGAGTAGAAATAGGACTAACATATATATATGGAATAGGCCTATCAACTTCTCAAAAAATATTAAAAGAAGCTGGAGTAAACCCAGATACAAGAGTTAAAGATTTAACTGGAGACCAAGAACAAGCAATAAGAAAGGCTATGGAAGGAATCACAGTTGAAGGTGACTTAAGAAGAGAAGTAGCTCTAAACATAAAAAGACTTACAGAAATAGGTTGTTATAGAGGATTAAGACATAGAAGAAGTCTTCCAGTAAGAGGACAAAGAACAAAAACTAATGCTCGTACAAGAAAAGGACCTAGAAAATTAGTAAGTAAGAGCAAAAAATAGAATTTATAAAGTAAATGTAAAATAGGAGGTAACCTTAAATGGCAAAAGCTGTAACAAAAAGAACAACAACTAGAAGAAGAGATAGAAAAAATATCGAAAGAGGTATGGCTCATATTCACTCTAGTTTTAATAATACAATAGTTACAATAACAGATGTTCAAGGAAATGCAATTTCTTGGGCAAGTGCAGGTGAACTTGGATTTAAAGGTTCAAGAAAAAGCACACCTTTTGCAGCAGGAGAAGCTGCAGAAACAGCTGCTAAAGCAGCAATGGAACATGGATTAAAAACAGTAGAAGTATTTGTTAAAGGTCCAGGTTCAGGACGTGAAGCAGCCATTCGTTCATTACAAACAGCAGGATTAGAAATTAGTAGCATAAAAGATGTTACACCAATCCCACACAATGGTTGTAGACCACCAAAAAGACGTAGAGTTTAATCATAATAGAAATATAAGGAGGAAATAAAAATGGCAAGATATAAAGACGAACAATGCCGTATATGCCGTAGAGAAGGACAAAAGTTATTCTTAAAAGGTTCAAGATGTTATACAGATAAATGTAGTATTTCTAGAAGAAACTACGCACCTGGACAAAATGGACAAAAAAAGAAAAAACTATCTGAATATGGAACTCAATTAAGAGAAAAACAAAAAACAAAATCTTTCTATGGTGTTGGAGAAAAGCAATTTAGAAAATATTTTGAAATGGCTTCTAATACAAAAGGAATCACAGGTGAAAATTTACTTCAATTATTAGAAAGCAGATTAGATAATGTAGTTTATAGATTAGGATTTGGAAGCTCAAGAGCTCAATCAAGAATGATGATAACACATGGAACTTTTGAAGTTAATGGTAAAAAAGTAGATATTCCATCTTACATAGTAAAACCAGGAGATGTTATTGCAGTAAGAGAAATCAGAAAAGACAATGGATTTATTAAACAAAACATGGAAACAAATGCAGCAAGACCAGTTCCAGCTTGGCTTGAAAAAGATGCAGAAAAATTAAGTGGAAAAGTTATTAGATTAGCAGCTAGAGAAGATGTTGATTTACCAGTAGAAGAGCACTTAATAGTAGAGCTTTACTCTAAATAATAAATTAATAAAAACTAAGATTATATTTTTAAGAAGTAAAGTAATAGGGGTAGTAAAAAAATGGCTAAATGAAATAACCTTGAGCTTAAAACTTCTAAAATTAGGAGGTAAAAATGATAGAATTTGAAAGGCCAAATATCAAATGCTTAGAAATAGACAATGAAAATAATTATGCAAAATTTGTCTGTGAGCCATTAGAGCGTGGTTATGGAGTAACAATAGGAAATTCTTTAAGAAGAATATTACTTTCTTCATTACCAGGTGCAGCAATTACAAGCGTAAAAATTGATGGCGTAGTTCATGAATTTTCTACAATACCAAATGTTGTAGAAGATGTACCAGAGATAATCGTTAATTTAAAAATGGTAAGATTAAAGCTTCATGAAAATGAAGAAAAAACTATCAGAATTAGTGTAGATGGTGAAGGTGAAGTAAAAGCCGGAGATATTATTACAGATGGTTCTGTAGAAGTATTAAATCCAGATTTACATATAGCTACACTTGCAGAAGGTGCACATTTCCAAGTAGAGATGACAGTAAATATGGGAAGAGGATACAATTCAGCAGAAAAAAATAAAAAAGATAATCAACCTTTAGGTGTATTACCAATAGATTCAATATATACTCCTGTAAAAAAGGTAAACTATGCAGTACAAAATACAAGAGTTGGTCAAATGGTTGACTATGACAAATTAACGATAGAAGTTTGGACTGATGGTAGTTTAGCTCCTTATGAAGCATTAAGCTTAGCAGCAAAAGTTATGACAGGTCATTTAGAACTATTTATTGATTTATCAGAAGCAGCTAAAAATACACAAGTAATGGTAGAAAAAGAAGAAAATAAAAAAGAAAAAGTATTGGAAATGTCTATAGAAGACTTAGAATTATCAGTAAGATCTTTTAACTGTTTAAAAAGAGCTGGTATTTCTACAGTTGAGGATATTACAAACTTAACAGAACCTGAAATGATGAAGGTTAGAAACTTAGGAAAGAAATCTTTAGATGAAGTAACAGCTAAATTACATTCATTAGGATTAGACTTTGCTAAGGAAGAAGAATAACGAGGAGGGAAATAAATTGGCTACAAATAGAAAATTAGGTAGAACAACAGATATTCGTATGGCTATGTTAAGAAATTTATTAACTGACTTAATGCTTCATGAAGAAATAAGAACAACAGAAGCTAGAGCAAAAGAAGTAAAAGCTATGGCTGATAGCATGATAGCATTAGCAGTAAAAGAAAAAGATAATTTTGAAACAGTTGATACAAAAGTTGTAAAAGCTAAATTAGATAGCAAAGGAAATAAAGAAACAGAACTTGTAAAAAGCAAAAATGGAAAAGAGTACTTAAAAGTAGTAAAAGTTGAAACTGTTGAAAAAAGACAAAAAGATATGCCAACTAGATTAAATGCTAGAAGAAAAATGATGAAATTA
Organism: uncultured Clostridia bacterium; assembly: GCA_963558185.1. Classification (GTDB taxonomy): domain Bacteria; phylum Bacillota; class Clostridia; order TANB77; family CAG-508; genus UMGS1663. The sequence continues at coordinate 41,920 of CAUWFE010000011.1, read as the reverse complement.
TTAAATAAAGTTAAAGATGAAAAAGGAAACAATATTGATTTACCATCTAAATTATTTAATGAAATAGCACCAAAATATGAAGGTAGAGTTGGTGGATATACAACAATTATTAAAGTTGGACAACGTAGAGGAGACGCAGCTGAAACTGTAATTTTAAAATTATTATAATATATAAAGCAGAAGATTTTTGTAAAAAAGTTTTCTGCTTTTTGTCAAAGTATAAAATCTAAAAGTGGAAAGGAATGAAGTAAAATATGAAAAAACCAGAATTGCTAGCACCAGCAGGTTCTTTTGCAAAAGCAAAAGTAGCTTTTATGTATGGAGCAGATGCAGTATATGCAGGAACATCAACACTATCATTAAGAACAAGAGCCGAAATGGAAGATAATGACTTACAAAAAACAATTGAATATGCACATTCTTTAGGAAAAAAAGTATATACAGCAATAAACATATATGCACCAGATGATTTCTATGAAGAAATAAAATTACAAGCAAGAATGTTAAGTAAAATGAACGTTGATGGTATAATTGTTGCAGATGGTGGAGTAGTAGAAATAATAAAACAAGAAGCTCCAAATATACCAATACATATAAGTACACAAGCAAATACAATAAGCTATCATAGTGCTAATTTTTGGTATAACAATGGTGCGAAAAGAGTTATATTAGGTAGAGAATTAAATAAAGAACAAATAAAAGACATTATGAAAAATAAACCACAAGATTTAGAAGTTGAAATGTTTATACATGGTGCTATATGCTTTGGATATTCAGGAAGATGCTTTTTAAGTGACTTTTTAGCAGGAAGAAGTGCAAACCTTGGTGACTGTGCACAAAGTTGTCGTTGGGCATATAATGTATATGTAGAAGAAAAAAATAAACCAGGAAATTTAATGCCGGTAGAATATGATGACAAAGGAACATATATCTTTTCTTCAAAAGACATGTGTTTAATAAAAGAAATACCAGAAATAGTGCAAATGGGAGTAGATAGCTTAAAGATAGAAGGAAGATTAAAAACAGACTATTATTTAGCATCAGTAGTAAATAGCTATAGAAATGCAATAGATGATTATTGTAATAACCCACAAGATTATGATTATACAAAGTATTTATCAGAATTAGAAAAAACAAAAACAAGAGGATTAACAACATTTTATTTCAATGATAGAAATAATAAAGATATTCAAGAATATGAAGGCAAACAATATAATTTAGAATATGAGTATGCAGGAAAAGTAATAGACAATAGTAATGAAAAAGTGGTAATTGAAATCAAAAATAAATTATCAGTTGGAGATGAATTAGAAATTATTATTCCACATAAAATAGAGTCACAAAAATTTAAAATAGAACAATTGTGGGATATTGAAACTGATGAAGAAATACAATGTGTAAATCCAGGTAAAGCAGAACAAAAAGTAAAAATGAAACTTCCAATACTAGTAGAAAATGGTTGGATACTAAGAAGAAAAAAATAAATTTATGAACTTTAGTGAATGATACATTCATTAAAGTTTATTTTTTTATTATAATGTTAAGTTTACTTGATTTATGAATATTTACAAATCAAAATGTACGTGGGGCTAATTTACTACTCTTATTTTACACATATGTTAAAAATGTAACGAAACTGAAACATAAATGTAACCAAAATGTAATTAAATTAAACAAGAGGATAATATATAATTTAAAGTGTATAGAATTAGTTACAAAATGGTAAATTATATAAAAGAAACGAAAGGAATGAAATATAATTATGCAAAAAGTATTAAAAAATAATAAAGGTGTTACATTAATAGCATTAGTAGTTACAATAGTTATATTAATTATTTTGGCTAGTGTAAGTATGTCAATGGTATTAGGAGATAATGGAATATTTACACAAGCAAAAAATGCTGCAAATAAAATGGCATCAGCAGAAGCAAATACACAAGAGGCAATGAAAGAATTACAAAATGAAATAGAACAAAACATAAATAGCCCAACAGCACCAGAATTAAAAGAAGAAATACCAAATGCACCTAAAAAAATAGAAGGAATGACACCAATAAAATTTGTAGAGCCAACAGATAGTGAAAAAGGGCAAGTAGTAGATACAGACTGGAACGACAATAGTTGGTATAATTACAAACAAAATAAATGGGCAAATACAAAAACACAAGATGGAAGTATGTGGGTATGGATACCAAGATATGCATATAAAATAACATATACAAACCCAAGTGATAAATCACAAGGAGGAAGTATAGATGTAAAATTTTTAATAGGAACATCAGATGATTATTATGATGAAGAAAGTAAAACAATAAAAACAGCCAAAAGGGTAACAACAAAAGAAGAAGTAGCAGATACAACAACTGATTATTATGTACATCCAGCCTTTACAAATGAAAGCAGTATTGATTTTGCAAATGGTGGTTGGGATAAAGAATTAGAGGGAATATATGTAGCAAAATTTGAAGCAGGATTCCCAGAAGGAAATAATACTGCACCAAATAAAAAAAGTTCGCAAACATATAGTCAAGAAACAGGATGGGTAAGAGCAGTAGAAGCAGGTACAAGTGGAGATTCAACACAACCAGCAAGAAACTGGCTAGATGGAATATATGATAAAACAGCAACAAGAATAAGCTATCCAGTATTCCAACCATTAACATATAGCATGAATTATATTAATCATAATGATGCATATAATATATCAAAAGCAATGAATGAAGAAGGAAACATATATGGTTTTAACTCAAATTCATCAGATACACACTTAATAAAAAGTAGTGAATGGGGAATGGTAAGTTATTTAACACATAGCAAATATGGTATTGATGGAAAAAATGGAAATGAAATAGCAGTAAATAATGCAAGTTTAAATAGTGGAGATAGAAAAAGAACAGAAACTGCTGGAAAATCAGGAGTAGATAGTGTATATGGAATAACAGGAATGACACAAGGAAATACAGATGGTCCAGAAACTATAGTAAAAATAGATGAAATAAGAGCATTGCAAGCAAATACTCCAACACCAACAGGAAACATGTATGCATGGAATCAAAAAGGAGGAATAACAGCCTCAACAACGGGAAATATGACTGGAGTATATGACCTATCAGGAGGAGGATGGGAACGAGTTACATCATATATAGCAAATGAAAATAAAAATCTATCAACATATGGAAAATTAATAGCATATAATGGAGATATACTAAAAACAGAAAGTACGAAATATACAATGGTATATCCACATGATAGTACATTAGATAATAAAGATGTTACAATTACAGAAGAAAACTTAAATAAAGCAAGAGAAGCAAATTATAAAAAGAACTTAAAAATATATGGAGATGCAATAAGAGAAACATCTATGCTTGGAACTGCTAACACGTCATGGAACGGAGATTATTCTGGTTTTGCAAGTTTGAGCAATCCATTTGTTAGGAGTGGAGGCAATTTCTGGAATAATTCTGGTGCTGGCAGATTTTGTTTTGATTCCTATGATGGAGATAGTACTTACAGTGGTGGAATTCGCCCAATAGTTATACCTATATCTTAGTGTCCTATGCATCGAAAAAACGGAGTCAAAAAGTGTAGCAATAATAATGTTGTAAAACAAAATACAATTAGTAGCAAATGGACAGAATACAATATAAATGAGGCACAATTAAATTAGTTGTGGCTCATTTTTTGTTGTTTCAAAATTAATTTTAAGTTGAATATGTGAATATTTAACAATACCATAAAATTCACAAAATCAAACAAAAAAGTCATCCCAGTTTTTTTGCTATAAAAATACCAACAGGTAAAAATAGCAATAAATAAAATTGGCTAAAGCTAATAGTAGGTATAAGAATAATTACAGAACCTAATACAAAACCTATAATAGAATAATATGTTTGCATAGGACATAACCTAAGTAAATAACGAATACATATTAAAAATAAAAAGCAGCCTAAAATAGCTCCAATTCCCATAGGAAATAATATGCTAACATTTAAAGTACTAATTGCTTGTAAATAATTAGAATATACACCAAGACACATTAAAATAACACTACTACTTATACCAGGAATTACAATTCCTATAGACATGCAAAAGCCAGAAAGTATTAAAAATAAAAATGTAGGTTCTGTATTAATAGAAGTAGAAAAAAATAAATTTTCACATAATACTAATAATAAGCCAACAAAAAAGGAAGTAATAGTAAAAAGTAAATAATGTAAGCGAAAACCTTTTTTATATTTGTTATGAGTTTCTTTTAATAGAGCAGGAATAGAACCTATAATTAGACCTATAAAAAGTAATTTTGTAGCAACTTCATAATTAGTAAACAAAAAAGTTAAAATATTTCCAAAAAGAATAGCACCAACACCAATTCCAATAAAAAAAGGAAGCAAGTATAAAAAATTCTTTTTAAAATCTTTAAAAATTCCGCAAAACACTATCTATCAATTTTTCATAAATTCCAAAAATAACACATAAAACGCCACTACTAACACCAGGTAATATTGCACCGGCACCTAAAGCAATGCCTTGTATAACATGTTTCACAAAACTCATAAAATTTATCATTCTCCTTTATAGTTACTTTTAACAAATCAATACGATAAATGCCTTAAAATAATTACAAACCATTAAATAGTAACCCTGTATATATTAAGTTATAAAAATATATTCTAAAATTAAAAAAAATATGATACAATAACAAAAAAATAGAAGGGAAATTAAATATAAATGACATTGAAAGAAAAAATAGCACAAATGCTAATTATAACTCCTGATGAAAAAAATTTTGAAACAAGTATAAAAGAAATGATAGAAAAATATCAAATAGGAGGAGTAGTACTATATAGTAAAAATTATAATTCATATCAGGAAATGATAGAAAAAATAAATTATATAAAACAATGTAATAAATTATATGGAAAAACGCCAATTTGGATTAGTATAGACCAAGAAGGTGGAAGGGTAAATAGGTTCCCAGATGAAATAGAAAATATAAAAAATGCATATAGTATAGGGAAAACAAAAAACATTGAATTAGCCAAAAACGTAGGAAACACAATAGGAAAAATGTTAATTGAAACAGGAATAAATATGAATTATGCACCAGTGTTAGATATTAAACGATTTGAAGATAACCATGCAATTGGAAATAGAGCATATAGTGAAAATAAAGAAACCGTATTTTCAATAGCTAATGCTGTAATGCAAGGAATGAAAGAAGCTGGAGTTTTAGCTGTTCCAAAGCATTTTCCAGGTCATGGAATGAGTAAAGCAGATTCACATTTTTTTGTACCACATGTAAATTCTAATTTAGAGCAATTAGAAAATGAAGATTTATATCCATTTAAAAAAGTTTTTGAAAATGGAGCAGATGCAGTTATGGTTGGACACTTAATAGTAGAAACAATAGATAAAAAAATGCCAGCTTCATTATCTAAAAAAATAATAACAGAAATGTTAAAAAACAAATATAAGTTTAAAGGTCTTATAGTAACAGATGACCTAAAAATGCTAGCAATTAGGCTAATGTTTTCAACAGAAGATGCTGTAAGTAATGCTATACTTGCTGGTAATGATTCAATTTTATTAGGTATAGAATATAAAAAAATAGAAAATATAATAAATAAAATAGAAAAAAGAGTAAATGATGGATTCATACCTTTAGAAATAATAGAAGCAAGTGCTAACAAAAATATAAAAATGAAAAAAGCATATAATATAAATGATGAGCAAATAAAACGGAATGGATATCGAATATTATAATAATAAAATTCGTAAATTAAATGAAAAGATAGAATTGGAGGAAAAAAATGACAGAGAAAGAAAAAGCTAAACAAGGACTATTATATATAAGAGAGAACTCTGAAATTTCAGAGCCTCTCTTTTTTTTAAAACTATGCATAATATATAATTTAAATTATTAATCCTTGATTTCTTTTGCTAATTTACCAATAGCTTTTGTTTCAATTCTTGAAACATAGCTACGAGAAATTCCCATCATACCAGCTATTTGATTTTGAGTTTTAGGATTTTTCCCATTTAGTCCAAAGCGTAATTCTATTATAGTTTTTTCTCTATCTTTTAACACACATTTCATTTTTTCATAAAGTTTTTTCATTTTAAATTTTAAATCAATTTCTTCTTCTATATTCCTTTCACTATTTTCTAAAACATCTTGTAAGCTAACAGTATTGTCATCTTTATCTTTTCCTATAGGATCTTCTAAGGAAACTTCAGCATTTAATTTCTTTGTACTACGTAAATACATTAAAATTTCATTATCTATACAACGAGAAACATATGTAGAAAGTTTTACGTTTTTATTAGATTTAAAACTATTAATGCCTTTAATTAAGCCAATTGTACCAATAGAAATTAAGTCCTCTTGTTCTACTTTTGTAGAGGAATATTTTTTGCAAACATGAGCTACTAATCTCAAATTTTTTTCTATTAAGATGTTTTTTGCATCTTCATTTCCTTTTTCAAATTCCATAATATAATATTTTTCTTCCTCAGGAGTAAGAGGTTCAGGAAACAATTGATTATTTGTAATATAACCTACTAAAAAAATAGCAGAATTTAAAAAAGTTATAAAACCAGCAAGAGAAAGACTAAACATATAAAAGTACCTCCATTTTCACTATAATTAATTATATGAAAGTAAAATTATAATGTGCATGGACGCAAAAAAAGAATAAAAAAGCGTGCATAAGATTTTATAGTAAGTCTTATGTACGCTATAGTTAGTAAAAAATGTTTTCATTATTTTCTAATAGAAATATTTTAATATATAGTTTTATTTTGCTCTTTATATTTTTTAAAAGTTTCTAGGCAACTTTCTCTATCCATAGGTGTTAAATGTAATACATCCTTTTTTTCGCCTCTCAAGTATTCGTAAATCATATTATCACGAAAACCAATATCAGCAGCATCTTCTTTAGTACAGCCATAATATACTTCTTTAATATTTGACCATATAATTGCTGAAAGGCACATAGGACATGGCTCGCAAGATGTATATAAAATATAATTAGATAAATCATAAGTATGTAATTTTTTACAAGCTAATCGTATAGCTGTAACTTCTGCGTGAGCTGTAGGGTCATTATCTATTAAAACGCGATTATTGGCTTTTGCAATTATATTACCATTAACATCTGTAATAATAGCACCAAAAGGTCCTCCTTCATTATTAGTTATTCCATTTTCAGCCATATCTTTGGCCATTTTCATATAATCATTCATAATTTTTAGTTCCTTTCTTAAAATATCTATGCTAATTATATCATAATAAATAAAAAATATGGAAGAATATTTAAAATATTCTTCCAAGAGAAAAAATGAAATAAAACTAAAAGTTTTACACTAATAGCAAATTTATTATAATAAAAATTAACCAAAGTGTCAACAGAAACTGCAAAAAAACAAAAATTTGACAAATAGTAATTTTTATATTATAATATTAAACAGTGGTTACCAAAAAGTGGTAAAGAAGAGATTTAAATTTATATAAAACATATGTGTAATATTTAAAAAGAGATTCGTGAATAAAAATAATGAGATATAACTAAAGAGATAAAAAAGAGTAGATATTAATAAAAAGAATCAAAAGTTAAAATATTATTTTAATCTTTTTTTTGATGTTAAAAATAAAATATATATTACATTAATTAAAACTTTTACAATGTGAGAAAGAGTAAAAGTAATATTTGAAAGAAAAGTGAATTTATCATTTATTTACTTTAAAAATATAAACAGCAGAATAAAATACCAAAATTATGTTTAAAAATTTCATATACAATAAAAAATAATAGTAGAAAAATATGTAATATAAAAGTATAAATAATAAAAAATGAGAAAAAATATAATAAGTATATAAATTTAAATGAGAACACTAAAATAATAGAAGAGGAGAGAAAAAAATGACAGAAGAAATGAACAAACAAGAAAATTATAAAAAAACTACAAGAAAAAATCAAAAAACAGAAAGTCAAGTAAAAGGGAAAACACCAATAAGAAAAAAAGCAATTAACAAAAAAGAAACAACAAGAAAAAGTCCTTCAAAAAGAATAAAAAATGAAAATGAAACAGCAGAAAGAAGTGAAAGACCAAAGAGACCATATAATAGAGGAAATAGAGGAAAAGAAAGAGAAGAAAATAAATCTTTAAATATAAGAGAAGAAAAATCATTAGTACAAATAAAAAATGAAGAAAAGAGTTTACAACCACATATACATCCTAGAAAACAATTTGGATTTAAAAAACCAACACTAAAAATCATTCCTTTAGGAGGATTAGAGGAAATTGGTAAAAATATAACTGTTTTTGAATATGATGATGAAATAATAATAGTAGACTGTGGACTAGAATTTCCAACTGATGATATGTTAGGTGTAGACTTAGTAATTCCAGATTTCACATATTTAGAAAGAAATAAGGAAAAAATAAAAGGAATGGTAATTACTCATGGACACGAGGACCACATAGGCTCAATACCATACTTTTTAAAGCAATTTGATGTGCCAATTTATGCAACTAAATTAACAATAGGTTTAATTCAAAATAAATTAGAAGAACATAAATTATTACGTAGTGCAAAATTAGTAGAAGTATCAGCAGGAGAAACTATTAACTTTGGAAAAATAAAAGTAGAATTAATTAGAAGTTGCCATAGTATACCAGATTCAGTAATGCTTGCAATATATACTCCAGTTGGTGTAGTAATGCATACAGGAGACTTTAAAATAGATTATACACCAATTAATAGTGAAATGACAGACTTAACAAGAATTGCTGAAATAGGAGCAAAGGGAGTACTTGCATTGTTATCAGATAGTACAAATGCTGAAAGAAAAGGCTATACAATGTCAGAAAGCACAGTAGGAGAAGTATTTGATAAATTATTTATTAATTGCAAAAAAAGAATTGTAGTAGCAACTTTTGCATCAAATGTGCACAGAGTACAACAAATTGTTAATGCAGCAGTAGAAAATGGAAGAAAAATTGCTATATGTGGTAGAAGTATGATTAATATGATAGAAACAGCCAGAAGATTAGGATATATTGATGCACCAGATAATTTATTTATTGATATAGATATGATAAAAAATTATACAGACGAACAATTAGTTATAATCACAACAGGAAGCCAAGGAGAAACAATGTCTGCATTAACTAGAATGGCAAATGGGGAACATAAAAAAGTAGAAATTACACCTAATGATTTAGTTATAATTTCTGCTACTCCAATACCTGGAAATGAAAAACTAGTTTCAAAAGTAATAGATGATTTAATGAAAATAGGAGCAGAAGTAGTATATAGCTCTTTAGCAGATGTACACGTATCAGGACATGCTTGTCAAGAAGAACAAAAACTAATATTATCATTGGTAAAACCAAAATACTTTTTACCAGTGCATGGAGAATATAGACAATTAATAGCACATGCAGATACAGCTAAAAAAATGGGTGTACCAGCAGAAAATATATTTATGAGTACAAATGGTAGAATGCTAGAATTAAGTGAAGATAGTGCAAGACTTACAGGAACTGTTCCAGTTGGAAAAATACTAGTAGATGGTTTAGGTGTAGGAGATGTAGGAAATGTAGTACTACGTGATAGACAACACTTGTCACAAGATGGTTTAATTGTTATAGTTATGACAATGGATGCGGGTTCAGGTGAAATAGTATCAGGTCCAGATGTAATATCAAGAGGTTTTGTATATGTAAGAGAATCTGAAAACTTAATGGAAGAAGTAAAAAAAGTAGTAAGAGAAGAAGTACAAAACTTAGAAAATCAAGGTATAACAGACTGGGGAACTATAAAGTCAACATTAAAAGATAATTTAAGAGATTATATATTCCAAAAAACAAAAAGAAATCCAATGATATTACCAATAATAATGTCTTTATAAACAAATACAGTAATACCAAGCCTTTTAAGGCTTGGTATTACTAATTGTGTGCTATTAACTTAAAACATAAGTTGATATAAATTGTCCTAATTCTTTTATATTGCTTTGAGAAGATAATTCAAATCTAATAGTTCCTAATCCACTAATTGTAACATCAAGTTCAGAGTCTAAATCAAATGTTCCAGAAGTTTCAATAGAAAATACTTGTATTTTTGAGTAAGGAATAGAAGAAAAATCTGTTTTTTTACCTGTTACACCTTGAATATTTACAGATATAATTCTTTTGTCAGTAAATATTAGTTTATCCCTCATTGATGAGAAAGAGAAAGCTACATTTTCACTATCTATTAATATGCTTTCTACGATTTTCTTTCCTTCATTATTATCCATTGGTTTTAATTTTATAATAGACTTATTTGTAAAATCAATCATATTTAATCCCCCTTTATTAAAATTACAATATAACAATAACATATAAAAACAGTGAAATCAATATTTTTGTTATTATTTAATGCTTTTTAATAATTTTATTAGCAGTATACAAATATAAAAAATATATGTTATAATAAAACAAAAATAAGGAGGAAACCAAGTTTAATTATTAGGCGAATGAAATATGATGTTTAAAATTATAATTGTAGAAGATGATAAAGAATTAAGAGAAGAATTAAAAATTTTGCTAGATAATGCAGGATATGAAGCTGTAATAATAGAAGATTTATATGGAAAAGTAGAAGAAAAAATACTTAATGAAAATCCTAATTTATTATTATTAGATGTTAATTTACCAAATAAAAATGGCTATGAAATTTGTAGTAAAGTAAGAAAACAAAGCTCTATACCAATTATTTTTGTAACTAGCAGAAATAATAGTATGGATGAATTAAATGGCTTAGTAGTAGGAGGAGATGATTATATAGAAAAACCATATAATGTGCCAGTATTACTTGCAAGAATATCTGCTATATTAAAAAGAACATCTCAAAAAGAAAGTGAGCCATCAACAATACAATATAAAGGAATAAAATTAAATACATTAAATGGAATTGTAACATATAATGAAAAACAAATAGAATTACCACGTACGGAATTTAAAATTTTGTATTATTTATTTAAAAATACAGAAAAAATAATACCAAGAGTAGATATAATAGAATATATGTGGGATAACAAAATGTATGTAGATGATAATACATTAAGTGTGAATATAACAAGAATTAGAGAAAAATTAGCAGAAATAGGAGTGTATAATTTAATAGAAACAAAGAGAGGACAAGGCTACAAATTATGAATTTAAAAGAATATATATTAGAAAAAGTAAAATATATTTTATTATTTTTTATATATCATATATTTTTATATATGTTTTTAATAGCAATGGGCTTAGAGCAAAATGAAATTATGATAATAATTATAGTAAATGCAGTAATTGCAATTTTATGTTTAATACATGAATATTCAAAACATAAACGATATTTTTATGAACTAGATAAAATAATGGAAAAACTAAAAGAGCGTTATTTAATTACAGAAGTAATGGAAAAGCCAAAAACTCAAGTAGAATTATATTATTATGAAATGCTAAAAAAAGCCAATAAATCTATGATGGAAAGAGTAAATAAAATAGAAAATTCACAAAAAGAATATCAAGAATATATAGAAAGTTGGATACACGAAATAAAAATTCCAATTGCATCAGCTATGTTATTTTGCGAAAATAATAAAACTGAAATAACAAGAAAAATATATATACAATTAGAAGAAATAAATAATTATGTAGAACAAGCTTTATTTTATGCAAGAAAAGAAAAAGTTAGCAATGACTATATAATAAAATCTACAATGTTATCTAGTGTAATAGATACGGTAATTGCCAGAAATAAGCAATTATTAATTCAAAATAATATACAAATACAAATAGAATATAGCAATATTATTGCATATACAGATGAAAAATGGCTAGAATTTGTGTTAAATCAAATAATTATTAATTGTATTAAATATAAAAATAAAGAACAAGCATTAATAAATATACAAATAAAAGAAAATGAAAAAAATGTAGAAATAATAATAACAGATAATGGAATGGGAATTAAACAAAGTGAAATTGGTAAAGTATTTGAAAAAGGGTTTACAGGAACAAATGGAAGAAAGGTAGGAAAAAAATCTACAGGAATTGGTCTATACTTATGTAAAAACCTATGTGAAAAATTAGAGATTGAATTAAAAATAGAAAGTAAAGAAAATGAATATACAAAAGTAATTTTAATAATTCCAAAACTAGCAGAATGGAAAGAAATAAACGAAAGTAGAAATCTTACAAAATTTTAAGATAATTGCAAACTACATGTATATGAAAAACAAAAAATATAGAATATAATTCTTCTAGGGAGGAATATAACAATGCCAGTTTTAAGAATAGAAAATATACAAAAATATTATGGAAATAGTGAGAATTTAACAAAAGCAATTGATGACATTAGTTTTAATGTAGAAGAGGGAGAATTTATAGCAATTATGGGAGCCTCTGGAAGCGGAAAAACTACACTTTTAAATTGCATTGCAAGTATTGATAATGTTAGTAGTGGGCATATTTTTATACAAGATAAAGACATAACAGAACTGAAAGAAGAAAATTTAGCAAAGTTTCGTAGGGAAAACTTAGGATTTATTTTTCAAGATTTTAATTTGTTAGATACTTTAACCATAGAAGAAAATATATCATTAGTATTAACAATGAATCAATTAGAAAGTAATAAAATAGAAGAATTAGTAAATGAAATTGCAGATAAATTAGAAATAAAAGATATATTAAAAAAATATCCATATCAAACTTCAGGAGGACAAAAACAGCGTTCAGCAGCAGCACGTGCATTCATAAATGAACCAAAACTTATATTAGCAGATGAACCAACAGGAGCATTAGATTCAAAATCAGCAACACAATTATTAGAAAAATTAGAAGAATTAAATAAGCAAAACAAATCTACAATATTAATGGTAACACATGATGCATTTTCGGCTAGTTATGCAAGTAGAATACTATTTTTAAAAGATGGAAATATATTTAATGAAATAATAAAAGGAGAAAAATCAAGAAAAGAATTATACCAAGAAATATTAGATGTCATCGCTTTATTAGGAGGTGACAGAAGAAATGTTATTTAAATTGTCTTATAGAAATGCAAAAAGACAAGCAAAAGACTATATAATATATTTTACAACAATAGTATTAACAATAGCATTAATATTTAGTTTTAATTCATTAGTATTTTCAAAAGATGTAATAGAATTAAGTAATCTTATGAAAAATTTTCAAAGTGCTATTTATATTGTTACGATTTTTGTAGTATTTGTAATGGGATTTCTTATAAATTATATAATGAAATTTATGATAGAAAAAAGAAGCAAAGAATTTGCTATGTATTCTATTTTAGGTATGGAAAAAAAACAAGTTTCAAAAATGTATGTTTTAGAAAATTTACTCATAGGTATTTTTGCATTAATATTAGGAATAATATTAGGAACTATATTATATCAAATATTTATAGTAATTATAATGAATTTATTTGAACAACCATACAAAATAAATATATTTTTTGATATAAGAGCAATGCTTTTAACAGTAGGCTATTTTATGCTAATATTTGCACTAGTATTGTGGAAAACAAATCGAAAAATAAAGAAAACAAAAGATTATGATTTATTATATGCAGAAAAAAAGAATGAAGAAAAGAAATTAGATAAAAAAAGATCAAATATAATAGTTTTTGTTGTTTCAATTGTATTATTAATAGTAGGAATTATATTACTTTTAGCTGGTATAAAGCAAGATGGAAATGTAAATATGAAATACAATTGTTTAGCAATTGTTATATTAATAATAGGAATATATCTATTTTATATTAGTTTATCAGCAATAATTTGTAGACTAATTTTAGAAAATAAAAAAAGAAAATATCAAGATTATAATATATTCATATATAGGAATTTAGCTTCAAAATTAAATAGTACAAGTGTAACTATGGGAACAATAGCAGTATTATTAACTATTACGTTAGTAGGCATGACTACAGGAATATTAATTAAAAAAATGTTAGAAAAAGAAATAGAAGTACAATATCCATTTGAAGTAGAAATACAAATGAAAAAAGAAGAAGACAGTTCAAAATTTAAAGAAATAATAAGTAAACATCAAAATTTTAAAGAACTATATGAATATGAAATTTATCCATTAAAAGAAAAAACTAAAGTAAAAGAAATACTACAAAATACTCCATATGAAAGTGGAAGCAATTATTATTCAGACATAGTAATTTCACTTTCTGATTATAATTATTTACGAAAAATGTTAAATCTTTCAAAAGTAGAAATGAATGAAAATCAATATATACTTCAAATAGTATCATTTGCAGAAAAATATTTTCAAAAAGAAGAGTTAAAGAATTTGAAAATTGGGAATAAAACATATGAGCTAAAAGAAATTAATATGGAAAATTTGAGCCAATGGTATTTTAATGGATATGTATATTTTATAGTATTGCCAGATGAAGAAGTAAATCAGCTTATTATAGATAAAGAAGAAAGATATAAAAAAAGATTAGTAGCTACATTTGATGGAACAATAAAAAATACATTATATAATGAATTACAAGAAGTAAATGAAACTGAAATAACAGAAGAAGAAACAATAAGAGGAACAATTAATGTAGAACAGAAAAAATCATATGTTTCTACAAGAGGCTTTAGAATAACAGAAAATAAAAGTAGTTATACTATATTTTCATTTATAATATTTTATCTAGCATTAATATTTATTACAACATCAGCAACTATTTTAGCAATACAACAATTAAGCGATGCTGAAAAATATAAATATAGATACCAATTGTTAAAAAGCTTAGGAACAGAAAAGTCAAAAATAGATGAACTTATATGGTACGCATTACTTCTATACTTTATTCTTCCAATAATATTACCAATAATATTAGGAATGCTAATAATGATACCAATGAGTAAATTATTTATAGAGGTTATTGTGTTAACTGAAGTATTATTTAATTTTATAACAATTAGTGCAATATTCTTTTTAGTATATATACTATATTTAATAGCAACTTATGTAGAATTTAGAAAAATATGTAATAAATAATTTAAGTAAAAAAGCATTTTAAATTATAACTCATAAATGATATATTTTAATGCTCTTTTATAAAAATAGTAAACATTCTTTTTATTTGCATTCTTTAACTTTTTATGTTATATTAAAAAAAATAATTAATGGAAGGAGTTTTTATGCAAGAAGAAGTAACTAAAAAAAATAAAAAAAGTTTTACTATTCTAGGAATAAGTATATATCGTATTTTTGCTTATTTTATTATATACAGTGTAGTAGGATATATAATTGAAACAGTATTTGGAATGATTACAAAAGGTGTGTGGGAAAGCAGGCAAAGCTTTTTATATGGACCATTTTGTGCTATTTATGGTGTAGGTGCAGTTGTAATGATAGTGTGCTTACATAAAGTAAAAAAGAGCCATAATGCATTATTTATAGGTGGATTTATAGTAGGCTCGGTGGTTGAATATTTAGTTAGCTGGATAGGTGAGGTAATTTTAAATGTAAAATGGTGGGATTATTCTGGAATGCCATTTAATATAAATGGAAGAATATGTGTATTATATTCATTATTCTGGGGCTTTTTGGCAATATATTTAATGTTATCATTTAACCCAAAAATAGATAGATTAATAGATAAAATAAAAGAAAAATTCAATTTAAAAACATTGAAAATACTTACAATTGTAGGAGTAATAATATTATTAATAGATTGTGTATTAACTGCTTTTGCATTGCATTTCTTTAAAGTAAGAATGGTAGTAGAACATAATATTGATGTACCAAATAAAGAAATTGTAGCAAAACAATATGATGAAATTTATGGAAATGAAAAATTGTCAAACTTTATACACAAATATTGGGGAGATAGAAAAATGATTCGAACATTCCCTAATTTAAAAGCATCTGGAAAAGATGGAAATATGATCTATTTCGACTCATATTTATCAGATATACAGCCATATTATGCAAAAATATATGAAAAAAGACACTAATATTACAAAAATATTACAAATATGTTGCAAAAATATTACAAATATGTTAAAATAATTGTATATTCTAAAGAGAAGGTGAATTATATGGAACTAATGATAGTAATATATATATTAATATTAGCAGTAGTAGCTTTAATTGGATATGCAATAATGCAATTAAAATTAGCAGGCATGAATATAAAAGACTTTTGGAGTTTTATAGAAGCAAATAAAACTTTAGATGATTTATACAATTTTTCAAAAAAATATAATAAAATGAGTAGTCAAGAACAAATTATATTTTTAATGGAAGCGGAAAAAGTATTTAATGCTTTTGATAAAGTACCAAAAATAATATGGGAAGAAGAATATCCAAAATATGATAAAGTATTGGAAACATATAAAAATATAAAAGTATTAAGATGGGTTTCATCATCTTCAAATACTGTAAAATAAGAATATTACAATAAATAAGCTTTTAACATAAAAATTTATATAAACTTTGAACTTTAAGGAAAATAATCCTTAAAGTTTTTTTTCATTTATTAAAAAATTTTAAGTACGATTTTTTTGTGAATACATATATACATATTCGAATATACTATATATTAGAAAGAAGTGTATTTATGATGAAAGATATAAAAATAAAATATTTTGACCATGCTGCTACTACACCAGTAAGAGAAGAAGTATTAAAAGAAATGTTACCATTTTTTAGTATTGAATATGGAAATGCATCAGCAGCATATAGATTAGGAAGAAACTCCAAAAGAGCAATAGAATTGGCAAGAAGTAGAGTTGCAAAAGCCATAGGATGTTCTCAAAATGAAGTATATTTCACATCTTGTGGAAGCGAAAGTGATAATTTAGCCTTAAAAGGAGTTGCGTATGCAAATAAAAATAAAGGTAATCATATTATTACTACAAAAATAGAACATCATGCTATTTTAGAAAGTTGTGCAACATTAGAAAGACAAGGATATGAAGTTACGTATTTAAATGTAGATGAAAATGGATTTATAAATTTGCAAGAATTAGAAAATAGTATAAAGAAAACTACAATTTTAATAAGTATAATGTTTGCAAATAATGAAATAGGAACAATACAGCCAATCTTAGAAATAGGAAGTATAGCAAAGAAGCATAATATTTTATTCCATACAGATAGTGTTCAAGCAATTGGAAATGTAAAGATAAATGTAAAAGATATGAATATAGATTTATTATCATTATCTGCACACAAATTTTATGGACCAAAGGGAATAGGGGCACTATATATTAAGCAAGGAACAAATATCACAAGAATTCAAGATGGAGGTCATCAAGAAAAAGATAAAAGAGCAGGAACAGAAAATGTAGCTGAAATTGTAGCATTAGGAAAAGCTATTCAATTAGCAGATAATGAACTTAATGAATATAATACTAAGTTAAAAACTCTAAGAAACTATATGATAAAAGAATTAGAGGAAAAAATACCAAATATAAAAATAAATGGAGATAAAGAAAAAAGACTTCCGGGTAATGTAAATGTATCTTTTAAATACGTGGATAGTCAAGAATTATTAATGAAATTAGATGAAAAAGGTTTTTGTGCATCAGCAGGAAGTGCATGTTCAACTGGGGTTATGGCTCCATCTCATGTTTTGTTAGCAATAGGCTTAAAACCAGAAGAAGCACAAGGAACATTAAGATTTACATTAGGAAGAGAAAACACAAAACAAGATGTAGATGACCTTATAGAAAATTTGCAACAATTAGTAAAAAGTATAAGAAAAAGAACCGAAAAATATAATAATATAGAATAAAAAAATAAAAAAAGATAATACTAAATAAAAAGCCAAAACGAGGAAGGTAAAATATTTTGTATTATATTAAATTAATTAGCATAGGAATAGGAGCAGGTATTATTAGTGGGCTTTTTGCATCTGGTGGAGGGCTTATAGTAGTACCTACTCTTATTTATTTTTTGAAAATGAGAGATAGACAAGCAAGGGGAACTGCTATTGCTTGTATTTTGCCAATGGTTCTTGCAAGCAGTTTATTTTATTATCAAGATGATTATATGAATTTAGAAATAGGCATTAAATGTGCAATAGGAGGAGTAATAGGAGGAATAATAGGGGCAAAATTATTAAAAAAATTACCGACAAAATATATAAAAATTGCATTTATTATATTCTTATTGTATGTATCAATTCGTAATTTAATAGTAGCATAAAGGAGAAAAAAGATGTTAGAAGGAATTTTTGGTTTAATTGCAGGTATTATAAGTGGATTAGGAATGGGAGGAGGAACTATTCTTATATTATTATTAACAACATTTCAAGGAATGGAACAACACATTGCACAAGCCACTAATTTAATATTTTTTGTTCCAACATCTATTGCTGCTATAATTATTCATTTCAAAAATAAAAACATTGATAAAAAGGTAGCAATGGTGGTTGGATTTTTTGGAATAATAGGAGCAATAATAGGTGCTATTGTTGCAAATAATATAGATTCTAAAAACTTAAAAAAATATTTTTCTATTTTTATTTTACTAATAGCTATTAGAGAAATTTATACTTTATATAAAGAGTATAAAATAAAAGAAAAAAAGACATAATAACAATAAAATATAAAAGGAGGGAATAAATAGATATGAAATTTGTAAAAGGAATGATTTTAGGCGGTATGGTATCTGCTGGAGCAATGCTAGTATATAAAGAAATGAGGGGCGGAAATACAAAAAAGAATATGATGAAAAAAGGAAAACAATATGCTAAAAAATTAGGAATAATATAATTAAAACTGATTTTAAATAATATATATTTCTTTGTGAATAATAAAATTCAGCTACATAGAAACTCTATTTAGCTGAATTTTTTGTACTATATAATTATGGTGTGCTTTAGATTTTCTTAATATTTACATTTGTTAAGAAATCTTAGGCACGTTTTTTTATGTAAGTATTATTTCTTATCAGTTGTATTTTCATCTTTTTCCATAACTTCTTTTATAGCTCCTAAACTTCCTAAAGCAGAAGTTGCTTCAAAAGGAATAAATACTTTATTTGCTTCACCATTTGCAACATCTTTTAATGCTTCTAAAGATTTTAATTGTACTAATTTTTCATCTGGTTTTGCTTTCATCATTGCATCATATACTTTATGTATTTCTTCGGCTTTTGCAGAAGCTACTTGACGAATAGCATCTGCCTCACCAGCAGCTTTTCTAATTCTAGCCTCTTTTTCAGCTTCAGCCTCTAATATTGCAGCTGCTTTTTTACCTTCTGCAAGTGTAATAGCAGATTGTTTTTTACCTTCAGCCTCTAAAATTAAAGCTCTTTTATTTCTTTCAGCATTCATTTCTTTTTCCATTGCATCACGAATATCTGGTGGTGGAGTAATATCTTTAATTTCTACTCTATCTATTCTACAACCCCATTGATAAGTAGAATCATCTAAACTAGCTTTTAGTCTATCATTAATCATATCACGAGAACTAAAAGTTTCATCTAATAGCATTTTACCAACGATGTCACGAATAGTAGTAATAGCTAAGTATTCAATACCTTTCTTTAAAGACTGAATCTCATATACAGCTTTTGCTGGATCAATAATTTTATAGAAAACAACTGTATCAATAGTAATTGTAACATTATCTTTAGTAATAACTTCTTGAGGTTGAATATCTAAAGTTTGTTGTTTTAAACTTACAATACTACGAATATGGTCAATAAATGGAATGATAATTGTAAGACCTGCATCAGCTACTTTATGAAATTTTCCTAATCTTTCAATGATATATACTTCAGATTGTTTAACTACTTTAATAGACTTAAAAAGTAAAAAAACAATAATAGCGACAATAATAATTCCTATAATAATACCTGTCATAATATTCCTCCTAATATTTTCTTTAATCACAAACTAAATATAGTATAACACAAAATTAACAAAAATGGAAGTATTTTCTTAATTTTTTTATGTTAATCAGTTGGAATTTTAATAAATATATGGTATAATTTTGAAACGAAAGGGAGTTTAATATGGAAAAAAATAAAACAGTAGCTTTTTTAACTTTGCGGTTGTAAAGTTAATCAATATGAAACAAATGCAATGATAGAACAATTTATAAATAATGGATATAGCATAGTAGAATTTGAAAAAGTAGCAGATATATATGTTATTAATACATGTACAGTAACAAATATGGCAGATAGAAAATCAAGGCAAATGTTACGAAAAGTAAAAGAAAAAAACAAAAATGCAATAGTAGTAGCATGTGGATGTTATGCACAAGTTGCAAAAGAAGAACTATCGAAAATTCCAGAAATTGATGTGATTTTAGGGGTAAATGAAAAAAATCATATTGTAGAATTTGTAGAAAAATATATAAAAGAAAATGAAAAAGAAATTACTATTACAGATGTTATGCATCAAACAGAATTCTTAGACTTTGGAACAACAGCATATACAGATAAAACAAGAGCAGTAATAAAAATACAAGATGGATGTGATAGATTTTGCTCATACTGTATAATTCCATATGCACGAGGTCATGTAAGAAGTAGAAGAGTAGAAAGCATAATAAAAGAAATGGAAACGATAGCAGCAGAAGGAATAAAAGAGGTAGTAGTTACAGGTATACATATATCTTCATATGGTAAAGATTTTAAGGATGGAAAAAGCTTAATAGATTTATTAGAAAAGATGAATGAAGTAAAAGGAATAGAAAGAATTAGGCTAGGCTCTTTAGAACCTACAATTATTACAGATGAATTTGTAGAAAGATTAAAAAAACTAGAAAAAATTTGTAACCATTTTCATTTATCATTACAAAGCGGTTGCAATGAAACATTAAAAAGAATGAATCGTAGATATACAGTAGAAGAATTTAAAAAAGTAGCTAATCGTTTAAAAAATGCATATGAAAATGTAGCATTAACAACAGATATTATAGTAGGTTTCCCAGGTGAAACAGAAGAAGAATTTAATAAAACATATGAATATTTAAAAGAAATAGACTTTTATAAAATGCATATTTTTAAATATTCACAAAGAAAAGGAACAAAAGCTGCAATTATGCCAAATCAAATAGATGGAAATATAAAAGAAGAAAGAAGTAAAAAATTAATTTCTTTATCAGATGAAAATGAAAAAATACATAATCAAAAATATTTAGGCAAAGAACTTTATGTATTATTTGAGGAAAGAGAAGGAGAATATGTAAAAGGACATACAACTAATTATATTATGGTAAAAAAGAAAACAGAAGAAAATTTAGAAAATGTTATACAAAAAGTAAAAATAGATAAAATAGAAGGTTTAACATTAATTTCTGAATAAAACGTTACTATTTAATTGTTTCTATAATTAATGCAAGGAATGCCTTGAAATATAAGTTTTTCATTACATTCCTTAGGTTTACTCAAAACTTATATTCCAAGGCATTCTAGCAAAAAAATAATAAAAAAACATTAGATAGTAACAATAAACCATTGCAAATTATTTTTAAGTATAATATAATTTGCAAAGAAAATTTATAGCAAAAAAATTGTGGAGGATAATATGAAAGCAATAGAATTAAGAGAAAAATATTTAAAATTTTTTGAAGAACATGGTCATAAAATAATACCAAGTGCACCAGTAATACCAGAAAATGATCCATCGGTGTTATTTACAACAGCTGGAATGCAACCACTTGTACCATATCTTTTAGGTGAAAAACATCCAGAAGGAAAAAGATTAACAGATTTTCAAAAATGTATACGTACAAATGATATTGATGAAGTAGGAGATAATCGCCATTTAACATATTTTGAAATGTTAGGAAATTGGTCTTTAGGAGATTATTTTAAAGAAGAATCGATAGCAATGAGCTTTGAATTTTTAACAAAAATTCTTCAAATTCCAGTAGAAAAATTATCTGTTACTTGCTTTGCAGGTGATGAAGATGCTCCACGTGATATGGTAACATATGAAGCATGGAAAAAAGCAGGAATTCCAGATGAAAGAATATATTTTTATGGGAAAGAAGATAATTGGTGGATAGCAGGAGAAGAGGGACCTTGTGGAACAGATACAGAAATGTTTTTAGACACAGGAAAACCAGCATGTGGACCAAACTGTCAACCTTCTTGTAACTGTGGTAAATACGTAGAAATTTGGAACAATGTATTTATGGAGTTTTATAAACATAAAGATGGAACATATACAAAATTAGAACAAAAAAATGTAGATACAGGTTTAGGCTTAGAAAGAGTAACAATGTTATTACAAGGAAAGCAAACACCATATGATACAGAAATTTTTGCTCCAATTATGAAAAAGTTAGAAGAATTAGAAAAAATAGATGATATAGCAAGTAGAAGAATTGTTGCCGAACATTTACGTTCAAGCATGATGATTATTGTAGATGGGGGACGTCCTAGCAATGTTGATAGAGGATATATATTAAGAAGATTAATTCGTAGAATGACACGTCATTTAAATAAATTACAAATAGATTTATCTGAATTAGGAGGAATTATCGACTTAAATATAGATACTATAAAGAATTTATATCCAGAATTAGATGTAAAAAGAGAAGAAATAAAACAAGTTATATTAGATGAAAAAGATAAATTTATGAAAACTTTATTACATGGTGAAAGAGAATTTGACAAGGCTGTACACAGAATAAAAGAAGAAGGCAAAAATATTATTGATGGAGAAACAATGTTTACACTTTATGAAACATATGGATTTCCACCAGAAATTACAATAGATTTAGCAAAAGAACAAGGTTTAGATGTAGAAAAAGATAAATTTGAAGAATTATTTAAAATACATCAAGAAAAATCAAGAATGGGTAGTGAACAAAAATTTAAAGGTGGCCTTGCAGAACAAAATGAAACAACAACAGCATATCATACAGCAACACATTTATTGCACCAAGCATTAAGACAAATATTAGGAGAACATGTACATCAAAATGGTTCTAATATTACAACAGAAAGATTAAGGTTTGACTTTACACATCCTGAAAAAATGACAAAAGAACAAATAAAAGAAGTAGAAGACTTAGTAAATGAGCAAATAGAAAAAGATTTACCAGTTGTTTGTGAAGAAATGAGTTTAGAAGAAGCAAAAAAATCAGGAGCAATAGGCCTATTTGAAAGTAAGTATGGGGATAAAGTAAAAGTATATACCATAGGAAACTTCAGTAAGGAAATTTGTGGAGGACCTCATGTAACACATACTAAAGAGTTAGGTCATTTCAAAATAAAGAAAGAAGAATCAAGTTCAGCAGGTGTAAGAAGAATAAAAGCTATTTTAGAAAAATAATATTTTAAATAAATTATAACGAAAGGAAGCAAAAATATGGAAGAGTGTATATTTTGTAAAATTATTAAAGGAGAGATTCCTTCTCAAAAGATTTATGAAGATGATAAGATATTAGCTTTTAAAGATATAGAACCAGCAGCACCAGTTCATATATTAGTAATACCTAAAAAACATATTGAAAAGATTACAGACATAACAAATGAAGATGCACAATTAATGGCACATATTTTTAATAAGATTAATGAAATTGCAGAAAAAGAAGGTTTTGCAGAGCAGGGATTTAGAATTATAAACAATTGTGGAAAACAAAGTGGACAAGAAGTTATGCATTTACATTTTCATGTATTAGCTGGAAGAAAAATGGGACCATTACTTGCAGATTAATTACCTCAAAAAAGTAGAAAAACAAAATAATATATGTTATAATAAAAATATATGGGAAAAGGAGGAACATGAAATGTTTAAAAATAGTAAATATGGAAAATTTCTTACAATACTTTTAATTATAGTAATAGTAGTAATTGTAATTTTAATAGGTTTTTTAGGATATGATTTAGTAAAAAATTTGTTTATTGATAATGATGCAAAAGATGCAGTAGAACAGTTTGAAAGTAATAGGGGGAATAAAATTCCACAAAAACCAAAAAACCAAACAGCAAGTAATGATGCAGTAGTAGCACCACCAACAGTAGACAATACAGTAACTCCACCAAGTAATACAGATAATGAAGAAGATACTGCTACATATAAAGGATTCCCTATGGTAGGAACTATAAAAATACCAAAAACAAAAATAGAATATCCAATATTAGAAAGTGTTTCTCCAAGAGCAATAGAAGTAGCAGTAGGAATATTAGGCGAAAACAAATTAAATAAGCCAGGAAATACAACAATAGTAGGTCATAACTATAGAAATGGAACTTTCTTCTCTAATAACAGTAAAATAGAAGTAGGGGATAAAATATATATAACAGATTTATCAGGTAAAACAGTAGAATACACGGTATATAATAAATATATTACATCAGATAGTGATGGTTCATATATGATTAGAGATACACAAGGAAAAAGGGAAATTTCATTATCAACATGTACATCAGATGTTAAAAAAAGATTAGTAATCTGGGCATCAGCAGATTAATCAATAAAATATAGAATGTTTAAAGTGGACAAAAATTTTAAAAGGAGAACTTGAATAAGGTAAAATAATACTTATTTAGTTCTTCTTTATTAGTTTCTAATTAGTTTTACTAGAATGCTTTGAAATATGAGTTTTGAATAAAATGACGAATATTTATGAATAAAACAGAGAATATCTTTTAAAATTGAAAACCATACATCAGCGAAAGTTGACAATAAAAATTTTTTTATCGATATCTATAATATTATGATTAAATAAAAGGAGGAAAAATGGCAGAACTAACAGTTTTAGATCAAAAAATTTCTTATTTTAAAATAAAAGATGAAGATTATATATCCATTACAGATATGCTTAAATCTAAAGATGGTGACTTTTTCGTATCGGATTGGTTAAGAAATAGAAATACTATTGAATTTTTAGGGATTTGGGAAGAAATTCATAATCCTAATTTTAATTATGGCGAATTCGCCATAATTAAAAGCCAAGCAGGTTTAAATAGTTATAAAATTAGTGTTAAGGAATGCAATGAAAAAATCATATTTCAAAGCATTCTTTGCATTAATTTACAGAAACCATTAATCAGTAATCTTTATTAATGTTGCTCAAAAATTCGCATATTGCAAATTATGTCAATATATTGTATAATAACAAAAAATATTACAAAAATGTTAAAGTATTACAATTCTATTAACAGAATATTACAATTCAGTTAATAATATTGACATATCATAGTAAAAACATATAAAATAGACATATAAATAAAAGGAGTATATCATGAGAGTAATTAGTGGAACTGCAAGAGGAACAAAACTAAATTCTATAGATAGTATATCAACAAGACCAACATTAGATAGAGTAAAAGAATCTCTATTTAATATACTCCAACCATATATATATAAAGCACATGTATTAGATTTATTTGCAGGTAGTGGAGCATTAGGAATTGAAGCATTAAGCAGAGGAGCACAAAATTGTACTTTTTGTGACAAATCATATGAATCAGTACAAATGCTAAAACAAAATATACAAAGAACAAAACTAGTAGAAAAATCTATAGTAATACACAAAGATTATAAATTATGTTTAAAAATGCAAAAGGGAAAAAAATTTGACATTATATTTTTAGACCCACCATATAAACTTAATGTAGCTGTAGATGCCATAAAAATAATATTAAAATTAAAATTATTAAATAAAAATGGAATAATAGTCATAGAAACAGATGAAAAAGAAAGAGAAGAGGAAGAATTGAAACAAATAGAAAGCATAGATATAGTAGATGTAAGAAAATATGGAAGGGTAAACTTGTTGTTCTTACATGAAAGGGGTTAAACCATGGAAATTTTTACTTTATTAGAAACTTTAGAGGAATTATTAGAAAGAAGTAGAACAATGCCTTTTTCTACAAAAACTATTGTAGACAAAGAAGAAATTTTGGAGATAATTAAAGAAATACGTTTAAAATTACCAGATGAATTAAAACAAGCAAAATGGGTAAAAGAAGAAAGACAACGTATTTTAATTGAAGCGCAAAAAGAGGCTGATGAAATTGTAAAAGAAGCTGAAAATAGAATTATATCTATGATAGATGAACATGAAATTACAAGAAAAGCATATGAACAAAAAGCTGAAATAATTGAAACTGCAAATGAAATGTCAAGAGAAATATCTAAAGGAACAAAAGAATATGCAGATAGTATCTTACAAAATTTAGAAAGTTCTTTAATTAATGCATTAGACATAATTCAAAATAATAGAAAAGAATTGAAATAAAATAGATAAATATATAATACAAAAAGTAAATTGGAAATATTAATTTCTAATTTGCTTTTTTCTTTAAAAAATTACTGGTTACTGTAAATTAATGCAAGAAATACCTTGGAATATAAGCTTTTCATTACATTCCTTAGGTTTATTACGAAATTTAAGAAATTCTAATTTATTTTATGGCACCCTTCCACTAAAAGTGAACTCTTTCCATAAAATTGCACAGAATTTCTAAAATTTCTCCATAAACATTCGTCATTTTATTCAAAGCTTATATTCCAAGTCATTGTACAAAAAAATAATAAAAAACATTAGATAATAACAATTACTGAACAAATATTTTCTAAAATGTTGCAAAACAAAAAATGTAATGATACAATGTGTATATCAAAAATGCATAAATATGTTTAAAAGAAAAGGAGAGAATTTAAGTGGCAAAAGCGAAAAGAGGAAGAAAGAAAACAACAGCTTCAAAACCTAGAATAAACATAGACATAGTAGTAGTAGGATGTATAATTACAGGAATTTTGCTAGCTGTTTTAATATATACAAAATCAGGATTTTTAGGGGAAACTCTAAGCCCATGGCTTGGTGGGATTATGGGAACCATAAAATATATTATTCCAATAGGAATTTTTGCAATAGGAATTTACTTAGCGTATAATGGAAAAGAAAGATTAGGAATAAAATTATTCCAATATATTATATTTTTACTTTGTATAGCAACTATAATGAGTGTATTTGAAATATCAATGGGAAATATAAATATATCTTCAGGAACAGAAAATGCAATAGAGCAAGCAATGAACTATGGAAAAGCAGATAAAGGTGGAGGAATAATAGGAACAGCAATTGCAATACCTTTAATAAACTTATTAGGAACAGCAGGAGCAATTATACTAGCAGTAGGAATTGCTTTAGTAGTACTAATATTTATGTTTGCTATACGTCCTTCAGAAATTATTGCAGCAATGGTTGATAATGTAGTAGATAAACATGAAGAAAGAAAGCAAGAAAGAATGCAAGAGGCAAAACAAGAAGCAAAAACAAAAGTAGTAGCAGCTAATGTATCAAATAAAAGAAATAAACTATATAATGTAGAAGATGAAATAGAAAAAGAAGAAATAAAACCTATAAAAGAAACAGCAAGAGAAAGAAAACGTAGAGAAAAAGAAGAAGCGAGAAGAAAAGCATTAGAAATAGATGAAGAACAATTAACTATTAATTTAAATGGACTAGAAGATCAAACAAATGGAAAAATGAAGAAATATAACCATGAAAATGATGAAATAATACCATTGGGGTTAGAAAATAAATTTTTAGGAAAGAAAACAGAAGAAGCTTCGCCAAATACAATAGAAGCTAATTTATTTAAACAAGTACAAGAAACAAAAGAAGAAAAAGTAAAAGAAGTATTAAATTTAGAACATACTATGGTAGTAGAAGATGAAAATTATGAATTCCCACCAATTGAAATTTTAAGCGAAGGCGAAAAAAGAGTAATGAAGGGTGGAAAAAAGGCAGTAACAGATACAGCATCAAAATTACAAAAAACATTATACAGTTTTGGAGTATCTGCTAAAGTAGAAAATGTATCAGTAGGACCAGCAATTACACGTTATGAATTAAAACCAGCAGAAGGAGTAAGAGTAAGTAAAATTGCAAATTTAGCAGATGATATAGCATTAAATTTAGCAGCAGAAACAATACGTATAGAAGCACCAATTCCAGGAAAACAAGCAGTAGGAATAGAAGTGCCAAATAAAGAAAACGAAGTAGTACACTTTAGAGAAATAATAGATACAGATGAATATAGAGAACATAAATCTAAATTAGCATTTGCTGTTGGCAAAGATGTTGCAGGAAAAGCAGTTATAACAGATATTGGGAAAATGCCACACGTGTTAATTGCAGGTGCAACAGGTTCAGGAAAGAGTGTATGTATAAATACGTTAATTACAAGCATTATATACAAAGCAAAACCAAGTGAAGTAAAATTAGTAATGATAGATCCAAAAGTAGTTGAACTTTCTGTATATAATGGAATACCACATTTATTAATACCAGTAGTAACAGATCCTAAAAAGGCAGCAGGAGCACTTGCGTGGGCAGTTCAAGAAATGGAAAATAGGTATAATACTTTTGCACAAAAAGGAGTAAGAGATTTAAAAGGATATAATGCTTCAATAGAAAATGAAGGTGGAATAGGAAAATTACCACAAATAGTTATAATTATAGACGAGCTTGCAGATTTAATGATGGTCGCAGCAAAAGATGTAGAAGATTCTATTTGTAGATTAGCACAAAAAGCAAGAGCGGCTGGAATGCATTTAGTAATTGCAACTCAAAGACCTTCTGTAGATGTTATTACAGGAATAATTAAAGCCAATATACCTTCAAGAATTTCTTTTGCAGTATCTTCACAAGTAGACTCAAGAACTATTTTAGATATGGTAGGTGCGGAAAAATTATTAGGAAAAGGAGATATGTTATTTTATCCAGCAGGAGCTCCAAAGCCTGTGAGAATACAAGGTGCATTTATCTCAGATAATGAAGTAGAAAAAGTTGTAAGCTTCTTAAAAGCAAATGGTGAAGTAACATATAATGAAGACATATTAGAAAGTATAGAAAATAATAATAAATCAGAAAGAGATTTAGAAGCAGAACAACAAGAAGATGATGATTCAGATCCATTATTAATGGATGCAATTGATGTAGTAGTAGAAACAGGGCAAGCATCAACATCATTTATACAAAGAAGATTTAAAGTAGGATATGCAAGGGCAGGAAGAATTATAGACCAAATGGAAGAAAGAGGGGTTATTTCAGGATACCAAGGAAGTAAACCACGTGAAGTATTACTAACAAAAGAACGTTTAGCAGAACTAAAAATGGCAACATCAACTGTGCCACAAGCAGTAAATGAAACAGAAGAATAAATTTTGCATAAAACTTAATAAATATGCTAAAAATAGTTACAGAAGAAAGGAGTAAAAATGGCAAAACCAGTTATTTTTACAAAAATAGTAGACTATAACAATAAATTGGAAAAAATATTAGAAAAGAAGGCTTTTTCAGAAGAAGTAAAAAACCTTCTTTTAAGCATGTTATATAAAGTAGAAACAGCATATCATGACTATAGAACAGTAAAAAGAAATGCGATGGTAAAAGAGCAATATGTACAAGAAATCTTAAATACAATAGAATATAATTGTAATGAAATAGAATTTGTAAAACCACTATCAGAGGAAAGTAAAATACTAAAAGGAAAAAGATTTTTAGCAGATAAGGAAAAAGGGAAGATAATTTGTTATCAAAACGAAATATCGGTATTACAAGCATTATTAGACTTAGCACAAGATGAAATAGAATTAAGTAGTAAGTATAATTTTTTTGCACCATTAATTATAGAATTTCTGCAAAATAGTTTTTTAACAGATCATACAGAGATGATACGTGATTTTAATGGGTTTTCTTGGGATATTTTAGTACGAGACATAGAAAATTTATATGAAAACATTTTATATCAAAATGCACTTATATTATTAGGAAATAGGTTTATAGAAAATTGGATTAATAAAAACAATAATCCTGAAAATTTTGAAGAAGAAAAGGAAGAAGAAATTTTTATTCCTATAAATAATATTTTAAGCAATAAGAACTTTGAAAATATTTATGATGAAAACAACAACATAGATTATATAGAAAGAATGCATAAAATAATGACAGAAATATATGGAGAAAAGTTAAGCAAAGATATAGAATATAGAGCAATTTGTGCAATAATAGCTATAGGGATAAATAAACAAGAAAATGAAAAACAAAAAATATTAAATGTGCAAAAAGAATACGAAACAAAACTATTACTTATGGAAAATAAAATACAATATACTTTAGAAAAAACTAATGAAAAAAAGGCAATATTAAAGCGTATAGGAAGAATAGATGAACTTTTAAATAACAATAGTTTATTGAAAAATGAATATATTGAACAAAATAGCAGGTTACCAAATGCACAAAAAATTTTTAGCATTAGCCATTTTGCAGATAGACTTGAAAAAGAAAGAAAAAATTGTATAAAACAAATACAAGATATAAATTATTCTATTGAGCCAGAAGGATTTGTAAACTTAAAAACACAAATAGAATCAAAAGTAAAGTTTTTCAAAAATATACAAATAAATGAAGAAGGAGAAACACAAGTAGATAGATTATTTATTCCATTACAAAAAGCATTTTTATATTGTTTTAGGGAAAAGGTTAAAAAAGCAGAAACAAAGAAAGAAATAATAGAATATATATATGAATTTAGATATTATTTACGATTACCAATAGGAAAAAAAGAACAATATATGTGGATTTTTGAAAAGAAAGAATTAACTAAAATAATACAAAATATAGAAAAACTTATATTAAAAAAGGCAATTCAATTAAAGGCAATTAACAATTTTAGTGAAGATGAAAAATTAAATTATAATATATTAAAAAATATATTTACAAGTAAAATAATAACATTAGAAAAAATGAATATCTTATTACGTTATGAAAAACAAATTTTATATATAGAAATTTATGACGAAAATATTCATGAAATAACAGTAGAAAACAAAATAAAAGAAAAAACAGAATTAAATGTTAAGCTTAAGAAAAAAATTAAAGTATTTAATTAAGAGAAAGGAAGATGTTATGAAGATAACTTTTTTAGGAGCAACAAAAACTGTAACAGGTTCTAATTTTTTAGTAGAAACTGCAAACAAAAAATTCTTAGTAGACTGTGGTATGTACCAAGGTCAAGCAGAACAAGAATGGGAGAACTCAGCACCATTTGCATTTGATGTAAATGAGATTGACTTTATGTTATTAACACATGCACATATTGACCACTCAGGAAGAATTCCAAAATTATATAATGAAGGCTTTAGAAAGAATGTATATGCAACAAAAGCAACTTGCGATTTATGTAGCATAATGTTGCCAGATAGTGGGCATATTCAAGAAATGGAAAATGAGTGGAAAAACGTAAAAAGAAAGCGTAAAGGACTACCACCAGAAGAACCAATATATACAGCAGAAGATGCAATAAAATGTATGGAAATTTTTAAACCTGTAAGCTATGATAAAATAATAGATATAGATGAAAATATACATGTACGTTTTAATGATGCTGGTCATATGTTAGGCTCAAGTATAATAGAAGTATGGACAAATGAAAATGGAAAAATGACAAAAGCAGTATTTACAGGTGATTTAGGAAATAATGATATTCCATTATTATCTTCACCAACAATGATAGAAAGTGCAGATTATTTAATTATGGAATCTACTTATGGTGGAAGATTACATATGAGAAATGATGATAAAGCAGAGCTTTTCCTAAATATTGTTGCTGAAACATTGAATAATGGTGGAACTGTAGTAATACCATCTTTTGCAGTAGGAAGAACACAAGAAATATTATATGAAATAAACATGTTAAAAGGTCAAAAACTAGATGAAAATTTTAAAAGCAAATATGAAACTTTAATGAAAACAAATGTATATGTAGATAGTCCTTTGGCCACTTCAGCAACAGAAGTATTTGAAAAAAATATGGATATATTTGATGAAGAAACTCAAGAAATTATGAAAAGTGGAGACAATCCATTAGATTTTCCAGGTTTAAAATTTACACAAAGTGTAGATGAATCAAAAGCTTTAAATGAAAGTGATGAACCATGTGTTATTATTTCAGCAAGTGGTATGTGTGAAGTAGGAAGAATAAAGCATCATCTAAAACATAATATTTGGAATCCAAAAAGCACAATTCTTTTTGTTGGATATCAAGCACCAGGAACATTAGGAAGAAAAATTGTAGATGGAGCTGAAAAAGTAAAAATATTTGGAGAGGAATTTAGTGTTAAAGCTAGAATAGAATATATAGAAGGATACTCAGGACATGCAGATCAAGAATGGTTATTAAATTTTATATATTCATTTATAAATAAACCAAAAACAATATTTTTAGTACATGGAGAACCAGAAGGGCAAATTGTATTAAAACAAAAAATACAAGGTACAACTCAAATACCAGTTATAATTCCAGAATATGGAGAGCAATATGAGTTAAATGAAGAAATACAAAGATTAGGAAGAATAAAAGGTGCAAAAGAACATGAAGAAAAATATATAAGACTAGAAGTATTAGGAAGAATGCAAACTTTAAAAGAAGAATTAGAAGATATGTCACAAATAGTTGAAGAAGAAATGTTGACAGAAGATGCAAACGATGTAGAAATTGAAAAAATAAATGCTAGAATAAAAGAATTAGAAGCTCAAATTGTAAAAATAGTAGAAAATAAATAAGAAAGGATAAGAACAGCTAAAAAATATTAATTACAATTAAGTATATAAATCAAAAGAAAAGGCTTTTCTTATAGCTAAAACATATGGAAAATAAGTATTTAAATGATACCATAATTGGAAATGAACGTATGCTAGTTAGTTTTAATAATAAAGGAGAATTATTACGTTTATTTTATCCTACAAGAGATTATAGGCAATTTTTAGAAAGCTTTAAAACAGGAGTAAAAATTAATAATTCTCAATTTATTTCATTACATGAAGATATTAATAATGAATATCAACAATATTATACAAAATCTACTAACATATTAAATACAGAAATAATGAATAAATATTTTAAATTACGAGTATTACAAACTGATTGTATAACAATAGAAGATGATATCTTAATAAAAAAATACAAATTTGTCAATCAAAATACACAAGAATTAGATATACATTTTCTAATATATTCAAACTTATTCTCAAGCTTTAATAATGTAGTAGGCTCAAAAGTAGAAAATGATTATTTAATGCAATATAGCCATAGTTATATTTTATCAATTTTCTCAAAAGATTCAATAGAGGGATATAGATTAAATAACAGTAATAAAGATATTAAACAAGGTACATTATATGATAAAGATTATATAGGTATGTCAAGAGATACAGCAATAAGTTATCATATTGGAAAATTAGCACCACAAGAAGAAAAAGAAATAACTATATTCTTAAAAATAAAGCATAGTACTAAAGAAAATACTTTTGATAAAGTGGAAAAAGAATTAGAAAAAATAAAGCAAATGAATGTTGAAGAAGAAATACTAAAAATTCAAAGATATTGGGAAACTTATGTATTAAAACACGATAAAATAGGATTATTTAATTCAGGAAAAGAAGAGGGCTGGTTAGAAATATTAGGCTCTAAAGAAGAATTACATAGAACTAAAAAAATATATGAACGTTCAATATTATTATTCCCATTATTAATGAATCATGATACAGGAGGAATTTCAGCTGCAATAGAGGTTGATGAAAAAAAGGACAAGTGTGGTAGATATTCATATTGTTGGCCTAGAGATGGTGTATTTACTGCAAGAGCTTTAGATTTATTAATGATGCATGAAGAAACAACAAAATTTTATACAGAATTTGCGAAAAATACACAAAGTAAAAATGGAATGTGGGAGCAAAGATTTTATACAGATGAAAGATTAGCACCATGTTGGGGATATCAAATAGATGAAACAGCAAGTATTGTATATGGTGTATATGAACATTATAAAGTTATAAAAAGTAAGAAGTTTTTAATAGATACATATGATATGTGTAAAAGGGCTGTAGAATTTTTGAAAAGATATATAAACTACATAGAAAAAGAAGAAAAAACTGAAAATAAAGATATTTTTGAAAATGTAGAAAGTTATGACTTATGGGAAATGCACCAAGGGATACATTTATATTCACTAGCTACAATTTATTCAGCATTTAAGGCAATGGGAAAAATATATGCACAGTTGCAACAAGATAATGAATATGAAAATGAAATATTAAATCTAAAACAATATACAGAAAGAGTAAAAAAATATTGTATAGAGAATTTAGTAGATAAAGATACACAAGCATTAAAAAGAAGTAATAAAGATAATATAAGTGATATTAGTGTATTAGGAGCGATTACCCCATTTAAAATGTTTAAAATGGATGATAAACAAGTAAGAAATACAATAGATAGAATAAATTTAACATTAAGAACATATACAGGTGGATATTTAAGATTTGAAAATGATAGTTATTTAGGAGGAAATAATCCTTGGCCAATAGCTACATTATGGATGGCAATATATTATTTAATATTAGGTAATTTAGAAGAAACAAAAAAAATTATTGAATTTGTAAATCAAACATCAACAAAACAAGGATTTTTGGCAGAACAAGTAGACAATGAAACTATGGAATCAAAGTGGGTTATTGGGCTTGCTTGGTCACATGCTATGTATGTAATTGTAATTAGTATATATTCATTCTTCAAATTTGGACATTTTTAAGAAAGGGAGGAAAAGAATTGGCAAAAGCAAAAACTGTATTTGTGTGTAGCAGTTGTGGATATGAATCAGCAAAATGGCTAGGTAAATGCCCAGCTTGCAACGAATGGAATACATTTTATGAAGAAAAAGTAACAAAAGAAGTAGATGCTTTTGGAAAAACAGCTAAAGCAAAAGTAACAAAACCAACACAATTAAATCATGTAGAAGGAAGAGAAGAAGTAAGAACTAAAACAGGTATTGAAGAACTAGATAGAGTTTTAGGAGGAGGACTAGTAAAAGGTTCATTAGTTTTACTAGGAGGAGAACCAGGAATAGGAAAATCTACATTAATTCTTCAAATATGTGATAAAATTAAAGGAGAAGGAAAAGTTCTATATGTTTCAGGGGAAGAGTCAGCAGAACAGATAAAGTTAAGAGCAGATAGATTAAAAATAAATAATGACGATATTTTATTTTTAGGAGAAACAAATATAGACAATATAGCAAGTCAAATTGCAGAAATAAATCCAAAATTAGTAATTATAGATTCTATACAAACAATGTATAGTGAAGAAATAACTTCAAGTGCAGGAACAGTAAGCCAAGTAAGAGAAATTACTGCAAGAATTATGAAAATTTGCAAAGAAAAAGCAATAACTACAATAATAATAGGGCATGTTACAAAAGAAGGAAATATAGCAGGTCCAAGAGTTTTAGAGCATATGGTAGATACGGTTTTATACTTAGAAGGAGAAAGATATTTTTCATATAGAGTATTAAGAAGTGTAAAAAATAGATTTGGTTCTACTAATGAAGTAGGTATGTTTGAAATGCAAGGAGAAGGAATGGTAGAAATTGCAAATCCATCTTCAATACTTATTTCAGAAAGACAAGATAATCCATCAGGTTCAGTAATAGTTGCAAGTATTGAAGGTACAAGACCATTACTTATAGAATTACAAGCATTAACTACAGAAACAATATGTAGCCTGCCACGAAGAACAGGTAATGGACTTGATTATAATAGATTAACAGTATTAATGGCAGTATTAGAAAAAAAAGCATATTTGCCATTAGGTAGACAAGATGTATATTTAAATGTAGTTAGTGGAATTAAACTAATAGAACCAGCAGTAGATTTAGGAATTATACTAGCAGTTGCTTCAAGTTATAAAAATATTCCAATACCAAAAGATTTAGTAGCAATAGGAGAGGTTGGCTTAACCGGAGAAATAAGAGCAGTTAATTTAATAGAAAAAAGATTAAAAGAAGTAGAAAAATTAGGATTCAAACAATGTATTATTCCAGAAAATAACAAAAAACTATTGAAAGATACATTTAAATTAGATATAATAGGAGTCAGAAATATTGGGGAAGTTATGAAATTATTAAAATAATTCGTATAGGAGATGAAACACGTGGCACTTAGTAAAGATAATTCAATTATAGATGTTTTAAAATGTATTTCACCAGGAACACCAATACGAGAAGGACTAGATAACATACTAAAAGCTAAAACAGGAGGGTTAATTGTTATAGGAGACAGTAAAGAGGTGTTAGATATAGTAGATGGTGGCTTTAGTTTAGATATTGATTATAGCCCGTCAAGGCTATATGAACTAGCTAAAATGGATGGAGCAATTATTTTAAGTAGTGACTTAAAGAAAATTTTATATGCAAATGCTCAATTAATTCCATCATCAG
The DNA here is from genome assembly GCA_963558185.1 of uncultured Clostridia bacterium. Classification (GTDB taxonomy): domain Bacteria; phylum Bacillota; class Clostridia; order TANB77; family CAG-508; genus UMGS1663. The sequence goes on along the minus strand of CAUWFE010000011.1, from coordinate 5,634 downwards.
AAGTTCAAACTTCAGAAACTGGAACAAGACATAGAACAGCAGAACGTACTGCTAAACAAACTGGGGAATTAGTAATAAGTATTTCACAAAGAAGAAATATAATAACAATATTTAAAGGATATGCTAGATATGTATTACAAGATACAAGTAAAGTATTAACAGAAGCAAATCAAGCATTACAAACAGTAGAAAAATATAAAAAAGTTTTTGATAATAAATTAAGTTTATTAAATGAATATGAATTTAATGATATAGTAACACTTCAAAATGTAGTAAATGCAATAGAACGCGCTGAATTAGTAATGAAAATTGTAGAAGAAATACAAAAAGAAATTTATGAACTTGGAATAGAAGGACGTTTAATTGAAATGCAATTAGACGAATTAGTAGGTGGACTAGAAAAAGAAGAATTATTAATTATTAAAGACTATATTGCACCAGGTAAAAAGAGAACATCAGATAAAGTATTAGAACAAATTAGAAACCTTCCAAGAGAAGACTTAATGAAGGAACAAAACATTGCAAATTTGCTAGGATATGAAGCTTTTGATAATTATGATGAAGTAGCAGTATTTACAAGGGGCTATAGAGTATTAAGCAAAATACCACGAATGCCATCTAATATAGTAGATAATTTAGTAAAATCATTTAAATCTTTTCAACATATTTTGGCAGCAGATATACCAGCATTAGATGATGTAGAAGGTATAGGAGAGATAAGAGCAAAAACGATAAAACAATCACTAAAAAGAATGCAAGAACAATTTATATTTGATAATTTATATTTATAACAAAAAGGAGTAAAAAATAATGAATAACAAAAAACAAAATTTTATGACATTTTTATATATTTTATTAATTATATTAGCAATAGCAGGAATTATTGCAGTAGGATACGGACTATATAATAAATTTACAAGAAATATTCAAAATCCAGTAGCATCTATTGTAATTAAAGATTATGGAACAATTAAGGTAGAACTATATCCAAACCAAGCACCAAATACAGTAACTAACTTTATTAGATTAGCAAATAGAGGTTACTATAAAAACAAAACATTTTTTAGAACAATTCCAGATTTCATGATTCAAGGTGGAGAAATGAATGCAACATCTGGTTCTTCTTTAAAAGATATACAAGATAATGGAGCAGATGAAAAATATACTATTAAAGGTGAATTTTTAGCAAATGGATATACAAAAAATAAAATAAAATTTGAAAGAGGAACTATAGGAATGGCAAGAGCAGATTATTCTTCAATTAGTCAGTCTTTAGCAAGTGAAGGATATAATTCAGCAAGTTCTCAATTCTTTATTATGCATGCAGATCAACAAGATAATATGAATGGTTTATATGCAGGGTTTGGAAAAGTAATAGAGGGAATGGACATTGTAGATAGTATTGCTAATTTAGAGGTAGTAACAAGAGATGAAAATGCAGAAAATGCAAGTGAAGGATTAGATAAACCTAAAAATCCACCTGTAATTGAAGATATTACAGTGGAAACTTATGGAGTAGACTATGGAATGCCAGAAACAATGGAACCATTTGATTATACAACTTGGTTGATGCAAAATTATGGATATGGAATGTAATTATAAATACAATTGCCACAATTAATTAAAATTGTGGCATTATTTTTTCAAAATTATTAATTTTTTAATGCTGTAATTGGTACTACATAAACTCCATCTGGTCTTTGATATGCTGCATTTGTTAATCCACAAATAACGCAAAGAACTGATGGTACTTTTCCATTTTCTCTCTCAATTTGTTTCTTTAAATTTAACAAATCATTTGCAGCTTTTTCTATTTGATGTGCTCCAAGTTTTATTTCAAATGCACACCAATTACCGTCTTCTAATTCTATAACACTATCAATTTCTTTATCCTGATAATCTTGATAATGATAACATTTCGCATTAAAACTATCCGCATATATTTTTAAATCTCTTTCTACCAAAGCCTCAAATAAAAATCCAAAAGTATTTAAGTCATTTATAAGTTTATTTTCTTCTCTTATATTTAATATTGAACACGCTATCGAAGGATCTGCAAAATGTCTTTTTTCTGCTTGTTTTACTCGGACTGATGAACGTATATTGGTTGAAAAGGGCTCATCATTGTCTAATAAAAATAGCCTATCTAATGCATCTAAGTATGTTGCTAATGTATCTATATCAATATCTTCATTATCTATAGCATTTATATCCTTTTTTAAAGTCATATTTGATACTGTTGTACTTTCATTTCTTGCTAATGATTTTAATAATAATTTAACTTTATGCTTATCCCTATTTATGCCATCTAATCGATTTAAATCATCATCTATTATTAAGTTTATATACTCTTCTATTGCTTCACTAGCATCTTTAGCTGAATAATCTAAGTTTGCAGGCCATCCACCTCGAATTATTAATCTAGCTAAATTTCTTAAATCTACTTCTCCAGTTGATTTTGCTTTAAATTCACTATTACATAGTTTTTCTAATGATATATCTCCTGTAGAGTCCCCAGATTCATATAAACTCATTGTTCTTAATTGTATTTTTCCATATCTACCAGCTCCACTATGTGCAATTCCTTTTCGATTTGGTGTAGATGAACCAGTTAAGATATATTGACCTTTTAACCCTGTTTTATCTACGTCAATTCTAATTTCGTCCCATAAATTTGTTGATTCTTGCCATTCATCAATTAGTCGTGGTTTTGCACCCTCCAAAATGATTGAAGGGGATATTTTAGCAAGTTCTATATTGTTAGATGTTTCTCCTGTTGTTTTATGTAAAAGAATCTCACTATTGGAATGGTAGCGACCAGCCCACGTTTTTCCACAATATTTTGGTCCTTCTATACTAATTGCCCCAAATAATTTTAAATAATGTTCTATTTTTTTGTCTGCAATTCTATTTTTATAATTTTCTATTTTCATATATAATCACCTCGTAAATTATATTGGTTTATATATTCATTTTATAACAAACCGTGATATTTGTCAATTTTAACCCGTGATATTTTATAATTATATTCCGTGACATTTCGACATTTTATTCCTTTATATTATTTATAGCTACTATTTAATGTTTTTTTATCATGTTTGCTAGGAATGTAATGAAAAACATATATTTCAGGCTATTTCTTGTATTAATTTGCAAAAACATTATCTATTAGTTATTTATATAAATAGCCACTATCATGTAAGTGTTTTTAATATTTAAGAGTAACCACTGTTACACCCATTTCACCTTCACCAAAAGTACCTAAACGGAAACTTTTAACATGTGGATTTTTGTGTAAGTATTTATGTATTCCTTCACGAAGTTTCCCAGTACCTTTTCCATGTACAATACGTACACTTTCAAGTCTTGCAATAAAACAGTCATCTAAATATTTATCAATCAAGAAACAAGCTTCTTCAACATTTGTACCAATAACATTTAACTCTGGACTAATTTGCTTTGATTTTTTAATAGAAGTATGAGAAATGTTAGAATTATTATTAGAGGTAGAAAATTTTGGAAGTATTTTTTCAATTGCATCTAATGTTGTTTGCATTTTCATACTACCAATTTGCACTTGTAAAACATTTTTCTTTCCAGACAATGAAATTATAGTAGCAGGAGATGTAAAACCACGTAATTGTAAATTATCTCCAACATGTAACATATCTTTTGAAAAAGAATTTGCTACTGGTTTAGTATTTTCAACTTCATATAATTTTTTTAAAGAACGATTAAGCTCTTCATAAATAGAATTAGCTTTTTTAGTATCTGCATTAGAAGAGGCGGTATTTAAATCTTTAAGTAATATTTGAGCTTTTTCTTTAGCTTCTAATAAGATATCTCGAGCTTGCATTTTAGCTTTTTCAATATTAGAATTTTGGCTAATAGTAATATTATTTTTTTCTTTTTCCAAAGATTTACGTAAAAGAGCAATTTGATTAAGATTTTTTTCAATTTCATCTTTTTCTTTTTCAATTTTTAATTTATCATCATAAATATTTTTTAATAAATCTTCAAAATCAATAGAATCTTGATTCATGCATTCTTTTGCTCTGTCTAAAATATTTTGAGGTAATCCTAAACGTTTACTAATAGCAAAAGCATTACTTTTTCCAGGAATACCAATTAATAAACGATAAGTTGGCTTTAAATTTTCAATATCAAATTCAGAACTTGCATTTTCAAAACCATCAGTTACTAAAGCGTATTGCTTAACTTCTTCATAATGTGTGGTAGAAATACTAATACATCTTAAATTATGCAAATATTCTAGTATACTAATTGCTAAACTAGAACCCTCTAATGGATCTGTTCCTGAACCTAATTCATCTAATAAAATTAAACTGTTTTTATTACAATTATTAATAATATAAATAATATTTGTCATATGAGAAGAAAAGGTACTTAAAGATTCTGCAATACTTTGTTCATCTCCAATATCTGCAAATATCTGGTCAAATACATAAACAGAAGAATTTTCTTTTGCGGGAATAGCGAGACCAGAGCAAGCCATAAGTGTTAGTAAACCGATAGTTTTTAGTGTTACTGTTTTTCCACCAGTATTAGGTCCTGTAATAACTAGAGAAGAATAGGAATTTCCTACAATAATATCAACAGGAACTACACTTTCTTTAGAAATTAAAGGATGCCTTGCTCCATATAATTTAATTTCTTTATTATCATTTAAATTAGGGAAAATTCCATCAATATCTTTTGAATATTTTGCCTTTGCAAAAATAAAGTCAATATGCTGGATTAAAGACAAATCTTTTTCTAATTCATCAACATATGGAAATAGCATTGAAGAAATATTTTGCAAAATTCTTTCAATTTCTAAATTTTCTTGTAATTTTAAATCATTAATTTTATTATTTAACTCAAAAACGCCAATTGGTTCAATAAATACAGTAGAACCACTAGAAGAAACATCATGGATAAATCCTTTTACTTCATTACGATAAGCTTCTTTTACAGGTATCACATATCTTTCATTACGAATTGTAATAATTGGTTCCATTATATATTTACTATAACTATGTAGAGTTTTATTTAAAGAATCTTTAATTCCACTTTCTAAATTTCTACGATTCTTACGTAAATTAGCTAATGTTTTAGAAGCATTATCAGAAATAGTGTTTTCATCTAAAATGCTTGTAAAAATAATATTTTCAACATTTTTATTATTATATAAATTATCAAAGTAATTTTTAAGTAAATTAAATTCACTTAAATCAATTGATTCATCATTGTAAAAAAATTCTTTTAATTCTCTAGCATTGCGGAGTATATTTCCAATGTTTAATAAAGCTTTTGCAGTAAGGGAAGAGTGACTCTTTAAAGCTTTTAAGGAAATAGTTATGTTTTCAATATCATAAAGTGGGGGAGCTCCTTTCCTATACAATAATAAAAAAGCTTGATTAGTTTCTTCAAGCATATGCATAACATTTTCTTTATCATAAGAAGGCTCAAGAGCATGTACTTTATTTTTGCCAAGATATGTAACAGCATAATTTTCTAATATATCTATAATTTTATTAAATTCTAAAGTAATTAATGTTGACTTCATTATATTTTAATCCTTGTATAATATATTTAGGTTTTTAAAAGGTTACCCATAAACCTTAAATCTAT
>CAUWFE010000010.1:0-51265 GCA_963558185.1 uncultured Clostridia bacterium | reverse complement strand
GTTAAGCCAAAGAATAACATTGAAATATATAAGTAGTATTTTTTATTTGTAAATCCTCTATGTAAAAAGTACATAGAAAATAATAAAAAGTGTGGAAATAAATTACAGTCTAATGACCATATTGATTGCAATATATGCCATGGTGAAATGGCTACTAATGCCATTACTAATAGTGCTATTTTTTTATTATTAAATATTCTTTTGGCAAAATCATAAATTACTACAATAGAAATTATACTTATAATTAATGTTGGAAGCCTAATTGAAAATATGGATATTCCAAATATTTTTATACAAATTGCTATTAAATATGCAAGCATTGAACTTTGCCCCATGGTTCCCCATGCTTCTAAATATACAGGGAAGCTTGTTCCATACATATCCTTTCCTGTTTGAGATATAGTTATTGCATTAATTGCTGTCATTATTTCATCACAATTAACATCTTGTATTGCATTGGGCCATAAATATATTCTAGTTATAATTCCAATTAATAATATTATTATAAAAATAATTTTTTCTATTGTTTTTTTCTTCATTTAATTTTCCCTTTTTATTCTTTTATTCCAATTAATAATTGATTTTCTTTTACAGTCATTCTTTGATTTCCTATAAAATAACTTGCTCCTGGCTCATATGTTTTATATCCTTGATTTTCTAATTCTTGTTTTGCAATTCTAACTGATGTAAGCATATCATCTTCTGATAAATCACATTTTACTCGTAATTCGTAATATGTAAAAGTAATTTGTTTTGGATTTTGTGCTATTTTTGTTTCTAAATATTTATTAAATTCTTTTAATATCATGTATTATATCCTCTCCTTTACAAAGAAATATAATATCATAAATTTATAAAAAAGGATACTATTTTTTTAAATTTATATAAAATTCTATATAATCATCATTATTTTTTACAGATATATTTCCTCCATGTAATTCTATAATTTGTTTAGTTATTGCGAGTCCTAAGCCAGAACCTCCTGTTTTTGTTCCTCTTGCTTCATCTCCTCTATAGAATTTATCAAATAGTTTTTCTAATTTATATTCTGGTATTTTTTCTGTTTTATTTTTAAATATTATATTTATTTCTTTTTCATTTTCTTCAATATTTATTTCTATTTTTGTATTTTCAATACTATAATTAATTGCATTTTTTAATAAATTTTCAAATGCCCTTGCTAATTTATCTCCATCTCCCATGTATAACACTATATTTGGCTTTGTAACTATACATTGTAATTTTTTGTCTTCTAGCATTGGATAGCATTCTTCTACTAATTGTTCTATTAAAAATGCTATATTTATTTTTTGTTTTGTTATAGGCATTTTTTGTAAGTTATATCTAGTTATATCAAAAAATTGATTTATTAATTCTTCTACTCTTAATGATTTTTTTAATACTATTCCTAAATATTTTTCTCTTAATTCTTTAGATATTTCCTTTTCTTCAGTTAGTAATGTTAAATATCCTATAACAGATGTTAGTGGTGTTTTTAAGTCATGTGCCATATATACAATTAAATCATTTTTCTTTTGTTCTGCTTCTTTGGCAATATTTTGATTTGATATTAAATCTATTCTTATTTTGTTTAATTTATTTTCTATTAAAACTAAATCTGTTGGTAATTTAATTTCTTCTTCTGGTTTTTTTAATATTGCATCTGTAGCTTTCATAATTTCTGCTATGCAATTCATTGTATTTCTTATTGTATAAAATAAAATAATTAAAAATATTAATATATAAGTTAATAATAGTATTAAATTTTTATTTTCTAATATTAAATAATATAATGAAATATCTCTATTATATAAAAAATTTGCAACTGGTTTATTTATTAAACATATTATTAGTGTAAAAATTAAAAATGAAATACATGTATATAATATTATTTTTAATATTGCTTTAATTGATAATCTATTTTTTAATTTTATAAATTCTTTATTCAATTTTATAACCAACTCCCCATACAGTTTTGATATATTTTGGATTTTTTGTGCTTTCTTTTAGTTTTTCTCTAATTCTACGTATATGAACCATAACAGTATTATTATTTTCTAAATATTTTTCTTTCCATACATTTTCAAATAATTCTTCTGCGCCTACTACTTTTCCTCTATGTTCAGCTAAATATAATAATATGTCAAATTCTAATGGCGTTAATTCTATTTCTCTATCATATAATAAACATTTATGCTCTTCTTTTTTTATTTCTAAGCTATCTATATAGATATTATTTTCTTTTTTTATTTCATTATATTGTGTATATCTTCTAATGGCTGATTTTACTCTTGCCATTAGTTCGAGTGGATTAAATGGTTTTGTTATATAATCATCTGCTCCCATTGTAAGTCCTGTAATTTTATCGTTATCTTCTATTTTAGCAGTTAACATTATTATTGGAAATTTTAAGCCTTTATCTCTAATTTTTTTGCATATTTCAAAACCGTCTATTTCTCCTATCATTACATCTAATATGGCTAAATCTAATTTTTCTTTATTTATAATTTTTATCGCTTTTTCTGCTTCATAACATTTATACACATTATAATTTTCATTTTTTAGATATAATTCTACCAAATCTGCAATTTCTTTTTCATCATCTAATATTAAAATATTCATGTAAGCTCCTTTCTTACTTTATATTTTTTTCATTATATCATAAGTTTATTAATATTTTCTTATTTGTAAGAAAATATTAAGATTTATTTTATTTTTTCTTAAAACATTATTTTTATTTTTTTTATAAAATAGAACAAAAGGAGTTGAATTTTATGAAAAAGAAAAAATATAAAAAATTAAATATAAAAATATTTTTATTAGCTTTATGCTTAGTATTTATTATTATATATTGCTTTTTTTCTTCAAGTGAAGATTTTCTTTCTGTTGGTTCTTATTATAGTGAAAATAAGTATCCAATTATAAATGAGAATACTAATAAGAATTATAGTGGTGTTGGTAAAGATTTTGTCAATAACGAAGATGGATATTCTTCTACTTTTACTACTAATACAAATAAAGTTTATAAAGAATTTAAACAAAATGGTAATTCTTCTTGGAGTAATTTAGATTATTGGGATGGTACTATGTCTGATAATGGTTGTGGAATTACTGCTATTTCTATTATTTTAAGTGGATATAATATTGATTATACTCCTGAAGATTTAAGGCAAAAATATTATCCTGTTTTGAATGGAGATAGCATTTCTAGTGAACTTTCAAATACATTTAATATTAATAATTCTGATTTTTTATATGATAGTGAACATCTTTCTGCAAATTATATAGAAAATTATCTTTTAAAAGATAAGCCTGTTCTTATTTGTGTGTGGGATAAGCCTACTGATAATCGTTGGACAACCGCTTCTCATTATATGGTTTTACTTGCCTCTGATAATAATGGAAAAGTATATGTTTCTAATCCTAATGGTTTAGAAAATACGTATAAAAGCTCTGGTTGGTACCCTATTGAAGAAGTAACCCCATATATTGCTAAAGCTTTATTTGTTTATTAATATAATAAGAGCTGATGCTTATTATTAAAATATAAGTATCAGCTCTTATTTAATTTTTTATTTTTTTAAAGTTGTATTTAATTTTTTTATTTTCATTTTACTATCAATTGCTCTTATTATTAAAATAATGCTATATGTTATTGTATATGGAATAGCGTTAAGTATTAATATTTTTAAATACATTTCAAAAAAATTAATTTCCAAATTATGAGTATTAAATAAAATTAATGTTATTAATGTCACTAGTGTATTCCATAATATATTGCCAAATATGTAAATTAATATAAATTTTATTTTACTACTTTCTTTTCTAGTTAAAATTAATCCTGTTACAGTTCCTAAAAATAGTGATAATATAAATATTTGTATATTAATTTTTGCCATATTCATATATCCTACTGTATATGCATTATTAGCAATATTTATTGTTATTGTTTGTTCTATATTTTCTTGCATAAGTGAAGCTGATTCATTTGATTTTTCAACATAGAAATATATGTTTATAACTAAACTTAATACTAGATAAATTATAGCTGTAAATATACAACATTTTTTTATTATATTTTTCATAATTAATCCCCTCTTTCTTTTAAAAATTTTAATATTTTTGAAATTCTACGTTTCGAAACATATTCTTTTGTTTTATCTTTAAAGTTAACTACTATATTTCCTACCATTCCTAAGTCAAAACATTCTACGTATCTTATATTTATAATACATGAATTAGAAATTCTAATAAAATAGTTATTATCTAACTCTTGCTCTAATTCATATAATTTCTTTTTTATTTGATATTCTCCTTCTGTTGTTTTACAAAAATTATTTTGTTCTTTACTATATATTTTTATTATATTTTTTATTTCTATTATAGATATTGTATTTCCTTTTCTTCCTATTATAATGTCTTTTTTATTTCCAATTTCTTGTACTTTTTCTATTATATTTTTTATTTCTTGTGTTAATTCAGAGGCACAAATTTTTATTTCTATACTTTCTTCTTTGTATTCTTTTGATATATTGGAATTTATAATAACTTTCATTCTTAATATTCCTCATATAATATATTTATAAATTTTATTTAATAATGGCTTATAAATATATTCTTTCTTTTATTTTAGCTCTTTTATTTATTTTAATTTAATTTATTTAATTTTACAAGTTATTTTTTATTATTACTGATAAGTGTATATTTATTGTATTTAAATGTTGTTTTTTTGAGCTTGCTAATATTTTTGATGATTAAGATATTGTATAAGTTTATATTAATTTTCATGTATTTTTATGGGCAACTTTTCAAGCAATAAAAAAAGCTGAGATAAGAATACTTTTCAGGTATCTTACCCCAACTATTGACATTGATTCAGATATTATTGGTGCGCCATAGAGGGGTCGAACCTCCGACCTTGTGATTAAGAGTCACCTGCTCTACCAACTGAGCTAATGGCGCATATTTGTAACAAAATTACTTTTTTATTATATTCCTTTTTTACTGGCATGTCAATACTTTTGTAAAAAAAGTCCTTAAGCCTAAAAAGCTTAAGGATTTTTCATTCCTTTTATTATAATTCTATCTAGTGCACTATATGTATCTTTTGAAATTTCCTCTCGTGATATTTCTATTCCATCTTTTTTTAATATTTTGTATGTAACACTTTTTGCTCCTTTTGCACCTTGCTGTTTAATATTTTCAGTTCCTTTTTCTAAAGTATTATCTTCTATATAATTTATTTTATATGGTATTTCTTCTATTACCTCACTTTTTAATTCAACTTCATATTCATCCTTTTCTTTTATTCCATACATCCCCACTGTTACTATTCCATTACTTACTTTTGATGTTATTTTTATTGGATAATTTCGTGAATTTTTAAATTTGAAATCTATTGTCCCCCAAGATACTGTTGCATCTCTTCCAGCATCTACATATGATGTTAAAAATCTATGATTACTTCTACTTACAATTTCTAAATTTGCATATAATGCGGTATTATATAATGTTGAAGAAAGTTGGCATATTCCTCCACCTATTCCATCTACTACTTTCCCATTTTCATATACTGCTGCTTCTTTATATCCAGCTGCTATTGTTCTTTCTCCTACAATTTGATTATATGAAAAAATTTCACCTGGTAATATAATAGTTCCATCAATTTTATTTGATGATAATTCTAAATTATTACTTCTGTTTTTATTACTTGCATCATATCTTGTTGAGAATTCTGCTAATTGATTAGGGAATGCTTCTTTTCCCAATTCCATTAAAGTTATTTCTGGCTCTGTTATTTTAATTGGTATTATATATTCTTGTTGATCTTGTTTTAACAATTCTTTTGCTTCTTCCATAGATATTGCAAAATCTACACCATTAACTTCTGGATGTACTTGCATTTCTTCATTTTCTTCTATATATGCATTCTCTGGTTTTTTATATATTTCCTCATATATTTTTTGTAAATCTATATTTTGTGGACTCTTTTCCTCGCATACAATTTGAATTATTTTATCTCCTGTTAATTTTACTTTATTTTTTATTTCTTTTTTTAATTCTTCTTTATTTATTACAACACCAATTTTCCCTTTTTTTATAATTAAATTATTTTCTTCTAAATAATAACTATTTTCTACCATTACATTTGGTAATTTTCCTTCTATTTCTTCTGCTATTTTTTGAAATTTATTTTCATTTATTTTAATATCAATATCTAAATTTTTTCCGAAAATATTTGTAAATAATATTTCATAATTATCTTTTATAATATTTCCTGATTTTCCTATTTTATATGCTTCTTTTATTTTCTCCTGAATATTATTAGATAATTCTATTTCCTGTGCAGAAATTGTGTCTGAAAAATCTTTATATCTTACTTCTATATCTTTAGATAATTCTTCACTATTCCATTTATTCATTTTTTCTATTGCTTCTTCTTGAGTTAATCCACCTATATCTATATTATTTATTTTGATTTTATTAAGAATCTTTTCATTTCCAAAATTTAAAATTGCAAAAATTACTGAAAATACCATAATTATCACCAAAAATATTATTAATATTAACAAATTTTTTTGACTTTTTTTCATTTTTAATTATCACCTATTATATTATATTTCTTTTTCTTTTTCATATTAACATATGTGCATATTTTTTACAAGATAATTTTTTATATAATATTTTACTTTACTTATAGACAAAATTTATTTTTTTATATATAATGATTAAAAATATTGTAAAAAGAGGTCGATTTTTATGTTAGGTAGCTTAATTACAAAAGCAAGAGAAGATAAAAAAATTACTAAAATGGCGGTTTCAAAAGCTACAGGGGTTAATATTGGTCATATTACTCATATTGAAAAAGGTCAAAGAAATCCAAGCCATAAAACGTTAAGAAGTATTTGTAAAGCATTAGAAATTCCATATCAACCTATCTCTTGTGCATATGATAAAACAATATCAGAAGATCAAGAAAGATATAAATTAATTAATCATATTTCATATGATAAAATTCCAGTTTTAACTAATATGTCTGATCTTATTACTTGTCCAGCATCTATTGCAAATGCTTCTTTTGCATTAATCATTCATGATGATTGTATGGAACCACATTTAAAAAATGGTTCTTTGGCATATGTTGAATTAAATGCTAATTTAAACAATAAAGATATTGGAATTTTTTATCTTAATGGTCAAATATTAATACGTAGATTCATTATTCGTAAAGATAAATTGGTTTTAAGATGTGATAATAAATCTTATAAAGACATTGATATAAATGAAGATACAGATTTTACAATTATCGGAAGAATAATTACAGAATAATTTTTTACAAAATTTTGCATTTTTTTAAAAAAATACTTGAATATTGTATTTTTTAATAATATAATGTAGATACAAAAGATAAATTTGAGGAGAGATTAAAATGGAATTAATAAAAAATATATTTTTTAATACAGACAAAATTACAACAAATTCAAAAGTAAAGGTATCTTATGCTGGTTATTTATTTCAAAATAATTCAGAAAAAGTATTTTTTCATTATGGATTCGGAGAAAATTGGGAAAATGTATCTGAAATTGTTATGAATAAATCTGAACTTGGTTTTCAATGTGAAGTAGAAATTCCAGAAACAGATTGTTTTAATTTTTGTTTCCATAATGATAATGGTGTATGGGATAATAACTTTGGTCAAAATTTTAGTTTTCCTGTAGAAAAAATTGAAAAAAAGGACTGTTCCATAAAAAATAATGATGAAGAATTAGCTTTAATTACTACTGTTCAACCTGAAATGGTTGTACATAAAGGATTAAGGAAATCATATATTTTAAGTAAAAAAATTAAACTTGCTATTTATAAAATTGTTCATTATGTTCCAAAAATTGTATCTGGAAACTATAGAAGAAAAATAGAGGAATAAAAAGATTACTTCCATGAAGTAATTTTTTTATTCCTTATTTAAATTACCCATCCACCATTAGGTGATATTATTTGGCCTGTTGTATATTCATCTTCTACAAGCCACTCCACGCATTTTGCTATATCTTCTGGTCTTCCAATTCTTTCTAATGGAATTTCTTTTATAATTTCTTTAAGTTCTTGTTCATTAAATTTATTGTTCATATCTGTCATTATCATTCCAGGTGCAATTGAATTTACTCTTATTCCTGAAGGAGCTAATTCTTTTGCTAATGCTTTTGTCATACCATCTATTGCTGCTTTTGTAACAGAGTAATGTACTTCACATGCCCCTCCTGTTATTCCCCATATAGAAGATATATTTATTATACAGCCTGAATGTTCTTTTAGCATATATTTAACAGCTTCCTGTGACATATAAAATACTGAATTTAAATTATTATTTATCATATTGTTCCAATCTTCATTTGTTATATCTGTAAATAATTTATATTGATCTATTCCAGCATTATTTATTAAAATATCTATTTTTTTATATTTTTGTATAGTAAAATTAATTAAATTTTCTACTTCATTTCTCTTTGATACGTCAGCTTTGAATATATCAATACTATATCCTTCTTTTTTTAAATTTTCTTGTAATTGTTCTGCTTCTTTTTTAGATGTTTTATAATTTGCTATTACATGCATTCCTTTTCTAGCTAATTTTTCTGTAATTGCTCTTCCTATTCCTTTTGCTGCTCCTGTAATAATTACTACTTTCATTATATCACCTTAATTTTTTATATAATAAAAAAAAATCAATAATTAAGAGAGTCTCAAAACTATTGACCTTTAATATGGAGCCACTTATCCGAATTGAACGGATGACCTACTGATTACAAGTCAGTTGCTCTACCATCTGAGCTAAAGTGGCATACTGGTGACCCCGACGGGAATCGAACCCATGTCTCCGCCGTGAAAGGGCGATGTCTTAACCGCTTGACCACGGGGCCTTATATATGAAGGATTTAGTTTTTTCTAAATCCTTTTACTTGGTGAGCCATCGCGGACTCGAACCGCGGACAACTTGATTAAAAGTCAAGTGCTCTACCACCTGAGCTAATGACCCAAGTAATTTGCATTACTGCAACTGCTTAATTATAATACTATATATTTTTATATTTGTCAACATTTTTTTGTAAATTTTGTGTTTTTTTTGTGAATTTTTTTATTTTTTAACTTTTTCTTTATTTATAATTATAATTAAGGGGGATTTTTTGCCCCCCTTATTACTTATTTATTTAATTTTTCTAGCACTTCTTCTACATCTATTCCGTGTACCATACAAGCTTCTTCTAATGTTTCTGCTTGTGATGCTGGACATCCTAAACAATGCATTCCTACTTGCAATAATATTTCTGCTTTTTCAGGTGCTTTTTCTAAAAGCTCTCCTATTCTTGTATCTTTATCAAATTTCATTTTTCTACCTACCTTTCTAAGTTCTTGTAAAATTTTGTCGAAAATTAAGAACTTTTATCATTTTACCACATTTTTCCAAAAAAGTATAGACATTTTTAAAAATTTGTTGTATTATAACATCTACCAAAGGAGAGTGATATTTATTAATTCATTATTTATTACTTTTTTAGCTATTCTTATTATTAATTGTTTCATTAGTTTTTATACATTGTATACAATTTTTGAATTTATTTTTTGTCAAAACTCTCAAGGTTTCAAACTTTCATTAAAACAAAAAAATATAAAAAGAAAGGAGTTTTTTTAATTTTTAAAAAAATAGTTTTTTATTTTATTTATATGACTATAATTTGTAGTACTTCATATATAATATTTCGTCCCTTATATATTGCTTCAGAAGTTAATGTATTTTTTGCAATTCATCCTTTTAATATTTGTACAAGTCAACCTGAATTATGGAAATTATTAAAAATACTATTTATTATTACTCTAGTTTTTTCTCAAAGTGTAATTTGTATATTTATAATTCATAATATATCTATATTATTTAATAAAAAAAATAAAAATTTAAATATTACAGATAATTCTTTACATTTAACTATTGGTAAAAATAAAAAAGGAGAAATTATTACAATTTCTGAAAAAGGCCTTTATCAAAATATTTTAATAACAGGTACCATAGGTTCTGGAAAAACAAGTAGTGCCATGTATCCATTTACAAAACAGCTTATAAGTTATAGAAGTTTTATTCCAGAAGAAAAATTAGGTATGTTAATATTAGATGTTAAGGGTAATTATCACACTGAAGTATATAAATATTGTAAAATGTTTGATAGATTATCTGACTATATTGTAATTGATTTAAGTCGGTTCTATTAGATATAATCCTCTACATAAACCTAACTTGCAAGCTACTGTATTGGCTAACCGTATTAAAACAATATTATTACTGTTTTCTCCCAATAATACAGAAAGTTTTTGGTTAGACAAAGTAGAACAGTTATTAACTGAATGTATCAAATTATGTAGATTATATAATCATGGATATGTAACTTTTGAAGAAATACAAAATTTAGTTATATTTCGCGACTATTATGAAGAAAAAGTTAAATATTTAAAAAGTCTATTTTTATCAAATTATTTTTCTCAAGAACAAATTTATGATTTACTTTCGAGTTTAAAATTTTTTGAAAATGAATATTTTAAATTAGATGATAGGACTATATCAATAATAAGGTCTGAAGTCACTCGTATTACTAATCTATTTTTATCTGAATATAAAGTAAAATCAATTTTTTGTCCAAAAGAAAACGAAATTAATTTTAGTGGTTTTTCTGAGGTTTTAAAAGAAGGAAAAATAGTAGTTTTAAATATGAATATAGCAACTTATCGAAATCTTTCTAAAGTTATTGCAGCTTATTTGAAATTAGACTTTCAGTCTGAAGTGCTTTCTAGGTTAGCTAATAATAACTATATTGATAGAAGTGTATGTTTTATTAGTGATGAATTTCACGAATATGTAAGTAAAACTGATGCTGAATTCTTTGCTCAAAGTAGAGAGGCAAAATGTATAAACATAGTAGCTACTCAAAGTTACACATCTATATTAAATGCTATTAAAGATAATTCTTCTGTAAAAGTAATTGTTCAAAATTTAGTAAATAAGCTTTGGTTTCGAACAGATGATATTTTCACTATAGAAGATGCCCAAAAGCAAATTGGAAAAGAAGAAAAAGAAAAATTATCTAAAACTATATCTGAAAATGCAAAAGAAACAAATTATAATTTTTTATTAAAGCGTTTTCATTCTTATGGTGCAAATCTTTCTGAATCAGTTAATACTTATTCTATGTATGATTATATTTATGATACTAATTTCTTTACTCAAAAGCTTGAAACCTTTACTTGCTTATGTTTTTTATCTAATGGAACTAATATTTTACCACCACAAAAGATTAATTTATTTAAAAATTTCAATTAATTGGAGGTTTTATGAAATATAAAAAAATATATTTAATACTATTTCTATTATTAATATTTATTTGTACCCCAACATTTTGTTTTGCTTGGGGAGAACCAGAATTAATAAGCAAATTAAATAAAGCTTTTGAAAATATTAGAGATTGGCTTATTAAACTTTCTACTCCTGCTGCAGCTGTAGCCGTTGGAACTGGTGTATTTATGAAAAAATTTAGTTTTGGTGATGAAGAAAAAATGAGGCTTGGAAAAAAACTAATTAAAGGTAGCTTATTTTCTTATGCCTTTATCTTAGCTATTAATTTAATTTTATCCGCTATACAGTCTTTAGTAGGGTAAGAGGAGGTTTATACGGAAACACAAGAAAATATTACTCAAATTATTATTGATACTATTAATACTATTTTTAGTAACTTATTTGCTTCTATTGATAATAATATTTATGGAATTTTAGATAGTTTTACTTTTATTGACTCAAATATTTTACAAAATTCATTTATGGAAAATGTTTTAGGAAATAATGTATCTACTAGTATTATAATTATTGCAAATTCTTTATTACTTGCATTTATAATATATTATTGCTCAAAATTATTATTTTCTCATTTAACATATATGAAAATAGAAAGTCCTTATCAATTTATTTTTCGTCTACTTATTTTTGCTATTTTTATGAATTGTTCTTACTTTATATGTGAGCAAATAGTATCAATAAATTATATAATTTCTTCTTCTATTCAAAGTATTGGTTCTAGCATTTCAGGACATGAAACAACTTTTCAAGCATTAGTAGCTGAATTAAATAGTATAATTGGTATAGAATCTACTTCGTTTAATATTTTTTCATTAGATGGAATTATTAAAAGCTTTATTTCTTTTGGATTACTTCAATTAGTTTTTTCTTATGCTTTACGATATATAATGATTAAAGTATTTATATTAATTTCACCTTTTGCAATTTTAAGTTTAGTTCATATTTCTACTAATTGGTTTTTCAAAACTTGGTTTAAAGCTTTTATTGGTTTACTTTTATTGCAAAGTTTTATTTCAATTATATTATTAGTTATATTTTCTACTAATTTTAATACAGAAGATTTATTTTCTAAATTACTGTATATTGGAGGCATTTATGCTTTAACTAAAGCAAATACTTATATGCAATATTTAATAGGTGGTATTTCTACAGATGTCTCTCAGTTCTTCTCTCAAATACGTAATAATTTTTCACGATAGAAAGGATATTTATGAAATTTATTTTTCCTCAAAATTATCAATTTAAAAATAAGATATTTGGAATAATTGATTATTCTACTGCTATATTTGATGTTTTTTGGTGTATTTTTCTCTTTATTTTAACTTTGCCATTTTCAGATATAACTATAAAATCAATTATATTTGTAGTTTTAGGATTTCCAATTTTATTTATTAGTTTATTTGGAATTGCACACGAAAATTTTTTGTATGTTGCTTATTACTTTATTAAATTTATAAAAAATCGAAAAATATATTTGTATAAAAAATAATAGAAATTTTGTTGTTATTTTCGACATAAAATGATATAATTTTTCTTATATGATTAGTAAGAGGAGTTGTTGTTTTATGAAATTAGAACAAAATGATATATCTTTGTTATTTTCCGCTACAAGTTTGCCTGATGTGTTTTTTACAGAATATTTATCACAAGCAAGTGGAGATTTTATTAAAGTATATTTATATTTAATATTTTTATCAAAATATAATAAAGATATAAAAGTAAACGATTTATCTAAAAAATTAGAACTTCCTCTAACTGTAATTCAAGAATCCTTAAGATATTGGGAAGAAAATGGTGTTATAACTAAAAAAAATAATGGATATATTATTAACAATCTTCAAGAAGTAGAACTTCATAAATTATATAAACCTAAAGTTTCTCTTTCTGCTGATACTTTAAAGAAAAGTGCTGAAAATCAATATCGAGCAAAAGCTATTGAAAATATTAATAATGAATTTTTTCAGGGTGTCATGTCTCCTTCTTGGTATAGTGATATTGATTTGTGGTTTAAAAAATATGGATTTGATGAAGAAGTTATGATAGCTCTATTCCGCTACTGTTATAACCGTTCTGCCCTACATAGAAATTACATTCAAACAGTTGCAGATGCATGGAATAAAAATAATATTAAAACATTTACAGATTTAGATATATATTATGAAAAACAGGAAAAACTAAATAAAATTTATAAGTCTATTAGTAAAAAATTAGGTTTTTCACGTTCTTTAACACAATATGAGGAAGCCTATGTAGAAAAGTGGGTTGTTGATTTTGGATACACTATGGATATAATTGAAATTGCACTAAAAAAAACAACTTCAAAAGCTAATCCTAATTTTGATTATTTAGATAAGATAATTTCTAGCTGGCATGAGAGAAATTTAAAAACTGTAAATGACATACAAGCATTTTTAATTGAATTAAAACAAAAAAATCAGAATACTAAAGAATTAGAAAAGAAAACAGGTTATAATAATTATGACCAAAGAAAATATGATAATTTAAATCAATTGTATGCAAATTTTAATTTATAGGAGGCATATATGGAAAATTCTGCTTTAAAGCAATTATTAACTGAATACGAAAAAAAGCGTATGCATGCTGTATATGAAGCTAAAAAAAGAAAAGAAGAAATTTATTCTCGTATACCTCGCTTACAAGAAATTGATGATTCTTTGACAAAAGAAGCTATAAATACATCTAAATTGATGCTTAATAATAATAATCCTGAATTGGTAAAAAAATTAGAAGAAAAAATTAATAATTATAAAAAAGAAAAAGAATCTCTTTTATCTTCTATTGGAAAAACAGTTTATGATTTAAAACCAAAATTTGATTGCGAAACGTGTAAAGATACAGGTTATGTTACAGATGGATATCATAGTAGTATGTGTAATTGTTTAAAACAAAGATTATTTAATTTAGAATACAATAAAAGTAATATTTCTAACCTTGAAAATCAAAAATTTGAAAACTTTTTATCCACATATTATTCTGATATTGTGGATAAAAATAAATATAATTCTGATAAGTCACCTAGAGAAAATATAGAAAATATTAAAAAAATTGCTTACAAATTTATAGAAAATTTTGATAATCCTAATGAAAATAATTTACTTTTTACAGGAAATACTGGATTAGGTAAAACTTTTTTAAGTAGTTGTATTGCAAATGAATTATTAAAAAGAGGTAAAACAGTTTTATATCAAACTGCTCCCGTTATGTTAGATACAATTATTGATTATAGATTTGGAAAAAAAGATGTTCCAAGCAATATTTATGATAATCTGTTGCATGTTGATTTACTTATTATTGATGATTTAGGAACAGAATCTATGAATAGTATGAAATTTACTGAATTATTTAATGTTTTAAATACTAGATTATTAAATCCTAATAATAAAGTTACAAAAACTATTATCTCTACAAATTTAAGTTTGCAAAATTTATATTCAAATTATGATGAAAGAATTGTTTCTCGTATAATTGGAAATTATAACATTTGTTATTTTTATGGTGAAGATATACGTTTTCAAAAAAGATTTAATAATAAATAATGTAAATACTAATTATTCTATTTTATATTTAATAATCTCTATAAAGTATTTTTATAATATACTCTATAGAGATTATTTTAAATTTTTTTATATATTAAATAAATGGATTTACTATTCTGCTTCTTCTTCCTCCTCTTGAGTAGTAATCGTTTCTATACTTACTACTTTTCCTCCATCATTTGTTCTCATTAGTGTAACACCTTGAGTTGATCTTCCTAATATACTAATTTCTTCTACTTTTAATCTAATAATTGTTCCCGTATCTGTAATTAACATTACATCTTCTGTTCCATCAGTAATTTTAATTCCAACTAAGTTTCCTGTTTTTGGTGTTACTTTATATGTAATGACTCCTCTACCACCTCTATTTTGAACTCTATATTCTTCTAGTTCTGTTCTTTTTCCAAAACCATTTTCAGTAATAGCAAGTAATGTAGCATTATTTCCTGTTATAATAGATTCCATTCCAATAATTTCATCATCATTATCTATTTTCATACCTATTACACCTTGTGCTGTTCTTCCCATCGGACGTACGTCTTTTTCATCAAAAGTAATGCTCATACCTTTTTTAGTTACTAGTACAATATTATCTTCTCCATCTGTTAATCTTACTTCTATTAATTCATCATCATCTTTTAGTGTTATTGCAAGTAATCCACTCTTTCTTACTGAATTATATTCTTGAAGAGATGTTTTCTTAATTAAACCATTCTTTGTGCACATTAATAAATATTTACCTTCTGCAAAATTATTTATTGGTATAACTGCTGAAATTTTTTCTCCATTATCTAACCTTAATAAATTAACTATAGCTGTTCCCTTTGCTGTTCTACCTGCCTCTGGAATTTCATATCCTCTTAATTGATATACTTTTCCTTTATTACTAAAGAATAATATCGTATCATGAGTTGATGCTGTGAAAATTTGTTTTACAAAATCTTCTTCTCTTGTTGCAATACCTGTAATTCCTTTTCCTCCACGTCTTTGGCTCTTATATGTATCTATTGGCATTCTTTTGATATAACCAAAATGTGTTAAAGCAACTACTGCTTGTTCTTCTTTTATTAAATCTTCTATGTCTATTTCTCCTTCAGCTGCAACAATTTTTGTTTTTCTTTCATCTCCATATTTTTCTTTAATTTCTGTTAGTTCTTCTTTTATTATATCAAATACCAATTTTTCGCTTTCTAGTACTGCTCTTAAATGTTCAATTAATTTCATTAATTGTTCATATTCTTCTTCTATTTTTTCTCTTTGCAATCCTGATAATGTTTTTAATCTCATATCTAAAATTGCTTGAGCTTGAATTTCTGAAAGATTAAATCTTTTCATTAATCTTTCTTTGGCATCATCATATGCACTACGAATAATATTTATAACTTCGTCTATATTATCTAATGCTATTTTTAATCCTTCTAATATATGTGCTCTTGCTAATGCTTTATCTAATTCAAATTTTGTTCTACGAAGAATAACTTTTTTTCTATGTTCTATGTAATATTGCAAACATTGTCTTAATGTAAGAACTTTTGGTTCTCCATCAACTAATGCTAACATAATGATTCCAAAAGAATCTTGCATTTGTGTATTTTTATATAATTGATTTAATACTACTTGTGCATTTGCATCTCTTTTTAATTCAATTACAATTCTTACTTTTTCTTTTCTATCAGATTCATCTCTTATTTCTGAGATTCCTTCTATTTTCTTTTCCCTAACATGTGATGCTATATTTTCTATTAATTTTGCTTTATTTACTTGATATGGTAATGAACTTACAATAATTCTTTGTTTGTTATTACTCATTTCTTCAATTTCTGCTTCCGCTCTTACAGTTATCTTTCCTCTACCAGTTGTATATGCTTGTTTAATTCCTTCTCTCCCTAATATCATTCCTTCTGTTGGGAAATCTGGTCCTTTTATTATTGCCATTAATTCTTCGTCTGTTACATTATCTTCTTCTATTAATTTTATAATTCCGTTTATAACTTCTGTTAAGTTATGTGGTGGTATGTTTGTTGCCATTCCAACAGCTATTCCTGATGAACCATTTACTAAAAGTGCTGGTATTTTAGCTGGAAGGACAGTTGGTTCTTGTAATCTGTCATCAAAGTTTGGCATAAAATCTACTGTATTTTTTTCTATATCTGTCAACATTGTTTCTGCAATTTTTGACATTCTTGCCTCTGTATAACGATAAGCAGCAGCTCCATCTCCATCAGTAGAACCAAAGTTTCCATGTCCATCTATTAATGGATATCTAAGTGAAAAGTCTTGAGCCATTCTTACCATTGCATCATATACAGAAGAGTCTCCATGTGGATGATATCTACCAAGCACATCTCCAACTGTTGTTGCTGATTTTCTATATGGTTTATCTGATGTTAATCCATCTTCATACATAGTATATAAAATTCTTCTATGTACTGGTTTAAGACCATCTCTAACATCTGGAAGTGCACGCTGTACAATAACACTCATAGCATAATCAATATATGCTGTTTTCATTTCTGTTTCTATGTTTCTAACAATAATTTTTCCGTCTCTATTTTCTTCCATTTTTTACATCCTTTCTTTTCCCTTTGTGCTTTTTCCTATGTATGTATTATACTTTAAACATTAAAAATATGCAAGGAAAAAAGCTAAAAAACTTTAGGGATTTTAAGGTTTTTTAGCTTTATTTAATTTAATATTTTGAACTAAATTTTTACCATATATTTTCTTAATATTTGAATTTTATTGATTAAAATTTTTATTCCCTGATAATAACTTTTTTAACAAAACTACTATATTGATATAATTTTTTTATGAATTAACGAAAATATATAATAAATAATTTGATAATAATATATATTTATATTACTTCTTAATTAAAGTAATAGTAAATAACTAATTTAATAATTTTACAAGTTCAAGTTGTTCTGCTGTTAAATTAAAATTTTGATTATTATTTTTAATTAATTGATGCAAATTCTGTATTGTTCTTGCTTCTTTTATTGTATTTTCTAATGGTATTATTGTTTTAAACTTATCTTGCATTTTTTGATATTCTTTTTCCATTCCTGCAAAATTATGATTTTGAAAATATTGTTTCCAATTATCTGTATATTTTTGCAGTTTTTCTGCTGCATCTAATTGTTTATTAAATTCTTCCTCTATATTATTAGAAATACTGTCTAATATTACATTTTTACCTTTTTTGATTGTTGTTACTATGTTATTGGGTATTTTCCCAGTATCTCCTACTTTTTCAAACACAAAATCTAATGTATTTGAAATTCCATCTATAATTCCTCCATTTTTTATTGCATTTTGAGCTTGTCCAACTGTTTCAAAATTTCCTGTAAAAATTCCTACTACACTTTTTCCTAAGTCTACTGCTGAATCCACTGCTTTCTTTATTCCTTCTTTTAGTCCTTCTTGCATTATGCTGTCTTTAACATCTATTATTTGTTCTTCTATCATATCTGGCAATAAAGCTCTTAATCCTATATCTAAACCAATATTTACTATTTTTCCAATATTAGTTTCGAAAAAATTTTTTTGCTCTTTTTCTAACGAATTTTTTTGTATAATTTCATTTTCTAATTCTGGCATAAATTCTCCTTTTATATTTTTATATTTTTATTTTTTTATATTCTTTTTCTATTATTTTATCAATATTTTTAAAATTTTCATTTATATATTGATTATATTTATTACTCATTGTTATTTTTCCTATTATTGAATATTCTGAAAATATATTTTTTATAATATTTTCTTCTATTGAATTTTCATTATATTTATTAATTAAAATTTTAATTTTCTCTTTTTTTATTTTCCATTGTTTTGTATACATATTTAATATATTTTTTGATTTTTTTATTTCAGATAAATTTGATTCTATAATAAATATATTTTTAGTGCTATTTTCTATAATATTTTTTGTATAATCAAAGAAACATTCTGAAGATGTATCTATTAATATATAGTCATAATATTTTTTAATTTCTTGTATTATACTATAAATTTTTTCACTACTTATTTTATATTTACTATCGAACATTAAATTAATTCCAGAAATTAAATCTATTGATGAATTTATTTTAATAATTAAATCTTTGATTTGAATTTGAGAGGAAATAATATCATTTTCCTTTAATATTTTTTGTACTTTTTTTGTATATTTTTGTACACCTAACATTGTGTGTAAACTATTATTTAAAATATCAAAATCTATTATTAATATTTTTTTATTTTTTATTTTTAATATATTTGCTAATTGAATTGTAACTATACTTTTTCCTACTCCACCTGTTCCTAGTATCGATATAATATAATTTTTATTGTTAATATTTTTTTCTTCTTCTATTTCTTGTTTTTTATTTTGGCTTTGTATATTATTTTGTTCTAATATTTTTTTAAGATTTTGAATTTCTCTTTTTAGTTCTTCTATATTTTCTTCATTTTGAATTAATAATTTAATTATTTCTTTTATAGACATTTGATTATTATAAATTATTTTTTTTATTCCTAAATTTTTTATTTCATTTTCTAAATATTTATTTTCTTTTTCTAAAAAAATTATTATTTCTATTTTATTATTTTTTTCTTTTATTTTTTTTATTATTTCTTGTAAAGTATTTTCTCCTGGTAATAATTCACTTATTAATATTTTTTCAATATTTTTGTTTTCATTTAATATTTCAAATATTCCTTCTTGATATTGAATATCTGGTGCTATTATTTCTAATTCTTTTTCTTTTCTCAGTAATTCATTTATTTGTGGGTTTCCTAAAGCTGTAACTATTTTTATCATTTTTATTTTTTCCTTTCTTTCATTCTACTAACTTTTTTTCTTCTTCTGAACTTTCTATTTTTGTTAATATATGGTCATTTCCTACAAACATTATACATTCTCCTCTTTTTAACGATTTCATTTCTATTTTTTCTTTTTCTGATAATTTTGTGTACTTTGATAATAATTGTATATTTTCTTCTTCTAGTGAAAAAAATGTTTTTATCTCTGAATTATTAAGTATACTCTTTCCATATGTTCCATTTTCTAAACTAAATAAGTCTGATACATCTTGCGTGATAGCTACTCCACTTCCTCCATATTTTCTAATTGTTTTAAATATTCTATATATAAAACTTGCTACTTCCTTATTAGAGGTTATTCCTATAAGTCTCCATATTTCGTCTAAGTATATTGCTTTTTTGATATTTCTATCTTTTTTTATTTTATCCCAAAATAGTTCTGTAAATATATACATTCCATATTTTAAATTTTCTTCACCTAATTCATATACATCTGCTACAATAAATAGATTTTTTAATTCTACATTTGTATAATTATTTAAAAATTTTAATGAACCTTTTACAAATGGAATTAATTTTGTTTGCATTGTTATTGTTCTTGTATCTTCTCCTAGTAATTCATAAAATTCTTGTAAAATTGGCATATGTTTACTTTCTTTAAATATTGGTTTTATAGATATTTTATCTGTTTTTTGATATAAAGATTCATCTTGAAATGTTATTCCTTTTCTATTATATAATTCTATTATTTTTTCTTCTAATATTGCTTTTTCTTCTTCATTTATATTTCCAAATATAAGATTAAAAAATCCAATTAATTTTCCAATTTTAGTTGCTAAATATCCATTTTGTCCTTCTTCCAAACTTTCTTCTCTTATATCAAATACATTTATATATGTATTTGAGCTTGGTCCCATTTTTAATAAAGTTCCTTCTACCTCTTTACATAGTTTGGTATATTCTCTGTCTGGATCTATAATATATTGTTCCACTCCAAGTATTCTATAACGCAAAGCTAATAATTTTATATAAAATGATTTTCCGTGCTCCACTCGTTCCAAATATACACATATTAGCATTTTTATATTTATTTTTATCATATCTATCTATAAAAACTAATGAATTATTATAAATATTAGTTCCTATAAAAATTCCTTTTTCGTCAAATATAGCAGAAGAAATAAATGGATAAGTACATATTAAACTAGATGTTAGTACATTTCTTTTTGATACTTCTTTTACATCTTTTTGATTTTCCATAAGAGGTAAATTACTTAATAGCGCTTGTTCTTGCCTAAAATATGCTCTTCTTATTTGCATACCTTTACTTTGTAATATTCCTTCTATTTTATTTAATAAATATTCTAATTCTTTTTCTTGTTCTGAATATGTTGTAATATAAATATATAAATAATATAATTCTTCATTATTTACTTGTATTTCTTTTCTTATATATTTTGCATCATGATATGTAAATGAAGCTATTTCAATATCTTCTCTATTTTCATTTTTTCCTTTTATTTCTACTCCTACATTACCTATATGATATGTTAAATCTTTTATTACTTTATATGAATCTTGTTTTTCATAAAATATTGATATATTAATATTTATATTACTATCTATTAAAGTTTTTAACAAAAGTTCTTCTTGTTCTCTATAATAATTTACTATAAGTAATGTAGAATAATAAATTCCATCAATTTCTATGTATTTTGGATTTGTTGTTTGAATATAACTTGGACTAATTTCATCTTTTGCCGTGAAAATTCCCTGTAATTTATTTTTTAAATTATCCTTTTGAATATTCATTCCTCCTTTTATTATTAATATTTTTCTATATAAATCCTTTTATTTAAAAATGAGAATATTACATCTTTTGCCTGTTGTTTATTTGAAATATCTTGTACAATATTTCCACATCTTGCTAAGCATTCTTTTATTTTAAAATATTCTTCATTTAATTCTTCTATTAATATTTTTGGAATTTTGTTTTCATTTGATTTTTTTAACACTATATAAAATTTTTTATTTGAAGATTTTTTATTTTGGTTTAATTGTTTTATATATTGAATATAATTTTGAGAAATAGTTTTAATTTTTTCAGTATCATTTCTTTTTTCAATATAAGAAATATGAGTACTTAAATCTTCTTTACTACTTTGAATAATTACTTGAAAGTTAAAATTACATGTTTTAAAAAATATTTTATACGAATTTAAAATTGCCTGCTTTTCTAATTCTGTTTTTAAATTAAAATTAATTGGAATAATTTTTAATATTTTAATATATGAATTATCTTTTAATTGTATTATTCCATCTTCAAAAAACTTTTCATATGGCAGCCATTCTTGTACAGAATTAAAATTCTTTTTGATATGTATTGCTCCTTTCTCTTGATTTGTTTTTTATTTTACACTATTTTCCATTATTTGTCAATGGCTTTTTTAAAAAATTTTTACTTTTTCATTTTTAATATCAAAAAATGTTGATATATCAACATTTTTTCATTATATGTTTTCAATAGATATTAGAAATATTTTTTCCATTTCTTGTAAAATCGTTTGTGCCTGATTTTCTGATAAAGCTTTCCCTTCTTCTCCTTTTCCAAGTTCTATCGTGTATGCTGGTTTTGAATATTCTTGTATAAACCAATCTTTATATCCTGCAAATGATGACATATATGATGGTGATGTATAATAATATCCTGTATTTTTTTCAAATTTTTTTCCTATTTCATATGCTTTTTTATTTTCTTTTTTATTTGGTCCATAAATTTCTCTTCCTTGAGAATGTAATGAAATTGTCATATCAAATAAATATTTTCTTGTTAAATTTACCATATTAATTGTTTCTATTTCTGAAAGGCTTTTATTCCCTGGATAATCTCGTAATCCTGCATTATATATTCCTAACTTTTTTTTATTTGATACTGCAATTTCCCACCCTGCTGGATAGTTTAAATTTAAATCCACACCATTTATATTTGCTTTCCACCTATCTAAAATATTAGAATATTCTTTCCATTTTTCTAAATAATATTTATTTTTTAATTTTCCTAAACTAAAATTTACTCCATCTGGATTTACCATTGGAACTATATATATTGTTGCTTTTTTCCATAATTTTTGAATATCATAGTTTTTATATTTTATTTTATTTTTGTAGCAATATAAATATTTTTCTAGAAAAAGCATTACTACTAAACTTGTAATCCATTCATTTGCGTGATGAGATGCATTTATCATCAATTTTCTTTTTCCTTCTCCTATTTTTATGCAAATTATTTTTTCTTTTAGTGTACTTTCTCCTATTATTTCTGTTTGCAAAAATGAATATTCATTTTTTATTTTCATTAAATCATTTTTTAAAGTATTATAATCATACTTTTTTATTAAAATATTTGAATTCAAAATAACCTCCAAAAAAAATTAATTTTTTTAATATTTTTGTATATTTATTTTTATTTAAGACATAATATAAGTATAAAGTTAATATTAGTTGAACGAAGAGTAATAAAGGATTTTTATTTAAAGTTCTTTATTGTTCGAACAAAGATATATAATAGTGTTTGCTATATACTTATATTATTATATGTCGGCGATTAAGAATATATTATTTATATGCAAGCTGTATTTTTATAAAATATTTATTTTATGTTTATATTTTGTATGTATATATGGTTGTAGTATAGGTTATATATTTGAGTTAAGATTAAACTTATATAATATAAGGATTATTTATAATCCTTCATGGACGAATATAGTCTTTATATTTGTGTATTTTTAGTCGAGCAACTGATTATTATATGTGATGTATTGTTTATACATGCAGTAATGTATGGTAGATGAAAAATTATGTATAATAGTTTGAGCTGAAGATTAATATTAGCTTTATAGGATAAGAGCTAGTAGAAGTTATTTTCTACTAGCTCTTATTTTTATATTTCTAAATCTTTATATATCTAAATTCTTTACGTATTTTGCATTTTGTTCTATGAATTCTCTTCTTGGAGCTATTTCATCTCCCATTAGAATTGTAAATATTTCATCTGCTTTTATTGCATCTTCCATTTCTACTTTTACTAATGTTCTTGATTCTGGGTTCATAGTAGTTTCCCATAATTGTTCTGGGTTCATTTCTCCTAAACCTTTGTATCTTTGTATATTTACATTTTCTCTTCCCATTTCTTCTAAATGTTGTGCCATTTCTTCATCTGTATAGCAATATACATCTTGAAATCCTCTTTTTGATAATTTATATAATGGTGGTTGAGCTAAATATACATTTCCATTTTCTATTAATGGCCTCATATATCTAAAGAAAAATGTTAGTAATAATGTTCTAATATGTGCACCATCAACATCGGCATCTGCCATTATAATGATTTTTCCATAACGTATTTTTGTTATATCAAAATCTGCACCAATACCTGCTCCAACAGCTAATATAACTGGTTGTAATTTATCATTATTATATATTTTATCTGCTCTTGCTTTTTCAACATTTAACATTTTTCCCCAAAGAGGTAAAATTGCTTGAAATCTTCTATCTCTTCCCTGCTTTGCACTACCTCCAGCTGAATCTCCTTCGACTATATATACTTCACATTGTGATGCATCTTTTTCACTACAATCTGCTAGTTTTCCTGGTAATGTAGTTGATTCTAAAGCACTTTTTCTTCTTACTAACTCACGTGCTTTTCTTGCTGCTTCTCTTGCCCTAGAAGCACTAATACATTTTTCTAATATAGCTTTTGCTATACTTGGATTTTCCTCTAAGAAATTTCCTAATGCTTCATTTACCATACTTTGCACTATTCCAGTTACATTACTATTTCCTAATTTTGTTTTTGTTTGTCCTTCAAATTGAGGTTCTTTTACTTTAACTGAAACTACAGCAGTAATTCCCTCTCTTATATCTTCACCTTGTAAATTTGAGTCTTTTTCTTTTAATAAATTATGTGATCTTGCATAATCATTAAAAGTTTTTGTAAGAGCTCTTTTAAATCCTTCTAAATGTGTTCCACCTTCAATTGTATTAATATTATTAACAAATGTATATATATTTTCTGAGTATGCTGTTGTATATTGGAATGCAATTTCAACTGGAACTTCTCCATCTTTTTCTATATAAACTGGATTTGCATGTAATTTTTCTTTATTTTTATTTAAAAATTCTACAAAAGAAACTAGTCCACCTTCAAAACAAAATTCTGCTTGTTTTTTTTCTTCTTCTCTTAAATCTTCTATACTTATTTTTAGTCCTTTTGTTAAAAATGCCATTTCTCTGAATCTGTCTTCTAATACTTCATAATTGTATTCAAGAGTCTCAAAAATTGTATCGTCTGCTAAAAATCTAACTTTTGTTCCTGTTTTTTTAGAGTCTCCTATTCTTTTTAGTGATTCTACAGTTTTACCTCTTTCAAATTTCATGTAGAATATTCCACCATCTCTTTGAATTGTTACTTCTGTCCAAGTTGATAAGGCATTTACTACTGATGCACCAACTCCATGAAGTCCTCCAGAAACTTTATATCCACTATCTCCACCAAATTTCCCACCAGCATGTAATACTGTATATACTGTTTCTGCTGCCGATATTTTAGTTTTTGGGTGTACATCTACTGGTATTCCTCTTCCGTCATCTTCTACACAAATTATATTTCCTGGTTCAATAGTTACATGTATATGTGTGCAGTACCCTGCTAAAGCTTCATCTACGCAGTTGTCTACTATTTCATATACTAAGTGATGAAGTCCTCTTACAGATACACTACCTATATACATTCCTGGTCTTTTTCTTACAGCTTCTAAGCCTTCTAGTACTTGTATTTGATCTGCCTTATATTCATGCTCAAATTTTTCCATCTTTTTCATTCCTTTCGTACCCTTATATTATATCTTTTTTATTCTCTTTGCAAGTATTAATTTAAAATATTTCCCCTTTTTTTACTTTATATATTTTATTTTCTAGTTCTGAAATTAAAATTTTATCTGTACAGGTTATAATAACTTGAGTATTTTTAGTATATTCTAAAAAATTACTTCTTCTTTTTTCATCAAGTTCAGACATAAAATCATCTAATAATAATATTGGATATTCCCCTACTTCGTCATAAATTACTTGTAGCTCAGATAATTTTAATGAAAGGATTACAGTTCTATTTTGTCCTTGCGAACCATATATATTAACCAATTTTTGATTTATATATACTGAAAAATCATCTCTATGTATTCCTTTTGTGGTATATCCTCTTAATATATCTATTTTTTGACTTTGATTTAATTTTTCTATAAATTTATTTGTATCTTCGCAATCTGAATGATATTCTATTTCTATTTCTTCTAAATTATTTGTAATTTCTTTGTGTATTTTTTTTATTTTTTGTATTATTTTATTTATAAATTCTTTTCTATATAGATATATTTTTTCTCCATACTCCGCTAATTTTTCATTCCAAATAGATAAAAGTTCATCTGATTTTGATTCCATTTTTATTTGTTTTAAATAATTATTTCTTTGTTCTAATGTTTTATTGTATCTATTTAATAAATATACATAATTAGGTCTTAATTGGCCTATCATCATATCTAAAAATCTTCTTCTTTTTTGTGGTCCATCTTTTAAAATATTAATATCATCTGGTGTAAAAATTACTGTATGAATATTTCCTAATAATTCGCTTAATTTTGTTAATTTAATTCCATTTAAAAATATATTTTTCTTTTCTTGCAATTCTATTTTTATTTTTCCACTTCTATCCATTTTTTCATATTCTACTTCTATATTTGAAAAATCTTTTCCAAATTCAATCATTTCTTTTTCTTTTGATGTTCTAAAAGATTTTCCTATAGAACACAAAAAAATAGATTCTATAATGTTTGTTTTTCCTTGTGCATTATCTCCATAAAAAATGTTTATTTTTGGTGATAATGTAATTTCTTGATTATCATAATTGCGAAAATGTGTTAATTTTATTTTTTTTATGTACATATTATTTCCTTTTTTGAAAAGTTATCCACATTTTCTTAATAATATGTGGATAACTTTCTCTGTTTTAGCTTAATCTTATTGGTAAAATCATATAAATATAATCGCCTTCATCCACTGGTCTTATTATACATGGTGAAATACTTGTACCATAATCTACAAATATTTCTTCATCATCTATTGCCCTTAATGCATCTAAGAAATATTTTGGGTTAAACCCTGCTTCTAAATTCTGACCTTCTGTAGAAACATACATTTCTTCTTTTGCATCACCAGTTTGATTTGTACAAGATATTGTTACTTTTCCAATATCTATTGACATTTTTACTGGATATTTCTTTTCTTTTTCTATACTTGAAGATGAAATTAAACTAATTCTTTCAAAACAATTCTGTAAATTTGATTTATTTACACGAATTCTAGTTTCCCAATTTTCTGGAATAACACTTGAATAGTTTAAGAATTCACCATCCAATAATCTTGTTACTAATTTGCAATTTTCCATTTCAAATAAAGCTTGATTTTTAGCAATTCCTATTTTTATTGTATCAAATGAATCTAATATAATTTTATTTACTTCATTTAATGTTCTTCCAGGAATTACTGCTGTAAAATCATTAACATTTTGTTGTAAAAATTTACTTTTCCATGCTAATCTAAAACCATCTACTGCTACTACATTCAATTTATTATTTTTAATTTCGAATAAACATCCTGTAAATATTGGTCTATTTTCTTCTGTACTTACAGCAAAAATTGTTTTTCTAATCATTTCTTTTAATATATTTTGTTCTATTTCTATTGAATTTTCTACATTTATTTGTGGAAGTTCCGGAAATTCTTCTGGATTCATTGTTGCTAGTTTGTATAAAGAACCTTCACATTCTATAACTAATAGATTTTTTTCATTTAAAGAAATATGTATTTCTGTATCTGGTAATTTTCTAATAATTTCACTAAACATTATTGCATTTACTACTGTTGCACCTTGTTCTTTAACTTCTGCATCTATTATATATTCTATTCCTATTTCTAAATCATATGTAGTTAATTTTACTTCATTATCATTTGTTTGAATTAATATACCTTCTAATATAGGCATAGTAGTTTTTGATGCTACTGCTTTTGTTACAGAATTTATTGCTTTTATAATTTTATCTTTTTCACAAATAATTTTCATTTTTATCGAAACTCCTTTATAAATTATATAATATATTTAGTAGTAGTAGTATTAGGTCCTGTGGAAACTGTGGATAACTATGTGTATAACCCTATTCCCTAGAAGTTTTACTTGTTGATAACTCTGTGGATAACTTATAAAGTTATCCACACTATTAAAAATGAAATGTGGAAAACGAAGTTATACACATGTTTTCAACAGGTTATACACACCCCTATGTGGATATCTAATACAGCTTATATATATTAAGGACTTCAACTACTTTTTCCAAACATAAATTTTTCAAACATAAATTTCAAAAAATATCATTTTTTATTTATATATAAACTATTTATCTTTTAGTAATAAGTTTTTCACACTTTCCACAATTAACTTTGTATTAGAATTTGTTTTTATTTCTTGTTCAATTTTAGTACAAGCATGCATAACAGTTGTATGATCTCTATTACCAAAATCTTTACCTATTTGAGGTAATGATAATTGTGGTACACTTCTACATAAATACATTGCAATTTGTCTAGGAAAGACAACATCATTAGATCTTTTAGCTCCTACTAAATCTTTTGGATTTACATTAAAGTATTTTGCAACGGTATCTATTATGAAAGCAGATGATATAACAGTGTCTTGTGATGTAACAATTTCATTAATTGCCCATTCAGACATTTCCATTGTTATAGGGCTATTTATTAAAGAAGCTCTTGCAATTAATTTATTTAATGCTCCTTCTAGTTCCCTAATATTAGTATCAATTCTATTAGCAATATTAGCAAGTATGGCATCATCTATAATAATGTTATCTAATTGAGCTTTTTTTCTTAAAATTGCTAAACGAGTTTCATAATCTGCATTAGAAATATCAGCGATAAGTCCCCATTCAAAACGAGATTTTAATCTATCTTCTAGTAAATTTATATCTTTAGGTGGTCTATCACTAGATAGAATAATTTGTTTTCCACTTTCGTGTAAAGTATTAAATGTGTGGAAAAATTCTTCTTGTATTCTTTCTTTTCCAGCAATGAATTGTATATCATCAATTAATAATACATCTATATTTCTATATTTTGTTCTAAATTGTTCATTTTTATTGTCTTTTATTGCATTAATTAATTGATTTGTAAATTTTTCTGATGTGACATAAAGAATGCTAGCACTCCTATTATTCCTTAATATTTCGTTTCCTATAGCATGCATTAAGTGAGTTTTACCTAAACCTACACCACCATATATAAATAGTGGATTGTATGAAGTTGCAGGAGATTCAGCAACAGCAAGTGCTGCAGCATGTGCAAAACGGTTATTGTTGCCTACTACAAAAGTATCAAAAGTATATTTAGGATTTAAAGTAGGATTAGAATATCCAACATTTGAGTCTAAATCTATACTTGCATAGCTATCATTAGTTTGTTGTTTACTGCTTTCTTCTTCTTTTGAAAGAATAGACACACTACATTCTTTGTTAGTAAGGAAATTAAAAGTATTTACTAATAAATCATGATAACGAGATTCTATAGAATCTCGCTTAAAAGTTGTAGAAATAGAAAGAACAACATTGCCATTGTCAAAACTTTCAATTTCTAAGTCTTTAATCCAAGTTTCAAAAGATATTTTTGTAGTTTCATCTTTTAGCAGTTCTTTTGCTTTTGTTAGAAGTTCATTTAATTCTTTTTGTTGCATTCTTTTCAGTCCTTCCAAAAAATAAAAATATTTTGTATAATATTTGATTTTAAACAAAATTACATATTAATAATATGAGTTATCCACAACTTTATCCACATATGTGGATAACTCATATACTCTTAGAAATATAAACAAATTTTCGATGTGAAAAAATATTTTTTTCTAGTATTTTTTATATAATATCAAAATAGTTATATGATAGTCAATACAATTAAAAAAAATAATTAAATTTCACTAAAACTATTGACATAAATTCTAAGATAAGATATACTTATAAGGCTTATTAAAGTTAAAAATACGCATGTCGGTATTTATAGAGAAGAAAATTTAGGAGGTGCAACAAAATGAAAAGAACATTTCAACCAAAAAATAGACAAGAACAAAAAGAACATGGATTTAGAAAAAGAATGCAAACAAGATCAGGTAGAAACGTATTAAAAGCAAGACGTGAAAAAGGAAGAAAAAAACTTAGTGCATAAGATTAAGGCCACGTATAGTAAAGGATATGTGGTCCTTTTTTCTATATGTATAAATTAAAATCTTAAATTCAAGTGTATTATATAAGTTTTTAGGTGAAAAAATGAGAAAGATTAAGACTTTAAAAAAAAATTATGAATTTAAAAATGTGCTAACAAAAGGAAAATTTTATAAAGAAAATACAATTACTGTTTATATTCAAAAAAATAATATAAAATCAAATGTAATTGGTATAGCCGTAAGCAAAAAAATAGGTAATGCAGTAAAAAGAAATAAATTAAAAAGACTTATTAGAGAAAGTTATAGATTAATGAAAAATGAATTAAAACAAGGTTATAATATAGTTTTTGTATGGAATAAAAATATGAGTTTTAATAATGCTAATTATTTTACGGTAAATAAAGATATGAAAAAAATTTTTGAAAAAGCAAGGTTGTTATAATTGAGGAATGTTTTAATCAAATTAATAAAATTTTATAAAAGACATATTTCACCAATATTATCAAATATGGGAATACATTGTAAATATTATCCTACATGTTCTGAATATACAATTGAAGCTATACAAAAGTATGGGGTAATACATGGTGTGTTATTAGGAGTAAAAAGAATTTTAAAGTGTAATCCTTTTTCAAAAGGAGGATATGACCCTTTAAAATAAAGGAGTGAGGTTATGGGATTTATATCAAGTTTATTTGGTTATGTTCTAAATTTTTTATATGAAGTAATCAATAACTATGGTTTGGCCATAATATTATTTACGGTATTATTAAAATTAATATTATTGCCTATTACTATTAAACAACAAAAAACAATGCAAAAATCTGCAGAAATGCAGGAAGAAATGAAAAAAATACAATTTAAGTATAAAAATAATCCAGAAAAAATGAATCAAGAAATGATGGATTTATATAAAAGAGAAAAAACAAGCCCTTTCTCAGGTTGTTTTAGTTCTATTTTACAATTAGTAATTATACTTTCAGTATTTTGGCTTGTAAGTCAACCTTTAACATATATGAAAAAAGTGGAGCCTTCTTTGATTGAAGAATATACAAAACAAGTAGTAGAAGAAAATGGTGGAAAACAAACTGGTTATCCAGAAATTGCAATAATAGAGAAAAAAGGTGCTCAAGATGAAAGAGTTAATATTAATATGGAATTCTTAGGTTTAGATTTAAGTAAAGTTCCAACACAAAGTTTAAATGATTGGAAAGTATATGTAATTCCAGGTTTATATGTTATCACATCTTTTATATCTATTAGAATGACAACAAAGCAACAAAAAGAGATGATGAAAAAGAATAAGAAAGAAGATAGCAATTCAAATAGTGAAGAACAAGATCCAATGGAAAGTATGCAACAAATGTCTAATAGCATGATGTATATGATGCCAATAATGTCTATTACAATTGCTGTTATTGCACCTTTAGGTTTAGCTTTATATTGGTTAGTAAGCAATATATTAATAATTTTAGAAAGAATTGTTATTAATTTTGTGATGAAAAAAGAAGAAGAAAAGAAAGCTAAAGAACCTAAAAAAATAGAAGGTGCAAAAGAAGTTAAAGTTGAAAAAATAAAAAATGTAAAAGAAAATAAAAAAGAAAATTCTTAATACAGGAGTTGAAAATATATGGAAAAAAGTATTATTGCTGAAGGAAAAACAACAAATGAAGCCATTGAAAATGGTTTAAAACAATTAAATGTTTCTAAAGAACAAGTTGAAGTTAAAATTATAGAGAATAAAGATAAAAAAAGCTTTTTTAGTATACTAGCTCCAAGAACAGTAAGAGTTGAGCTTACTGTAAAACAACAAGTTCAAGAGATTAAAAAAACAGAAAAAGAATATAATCATAATGCAGAAGAGATAGAAATTGCAAAAGAAAGAATAAAATCATTCTTAAAAGATTTCTTAAATAAAGTTGGAGATTTACAATTTACAATTAGAGTAGAAAATGATGTTATTATTATAAAAATAATTGGAAAAGATTCAGGAATTTTAATAGGGTATAGAGGAGAAACATTAAATGCAATGCAAAATATAGTTTCTACTATTGCTAATAAAGGAGTACAGAAAAAAATATGTGTTTCTTTAGATATAGAAGGATATAAAGCAAAAAGAGAAAAAACTTTAGAAGAATTAGCAATTAAAATTTCTAAAACTGTTCAAAAAACAGGAAAAGCAGTTACTCTAGAGCCAATGTCACCATACGAAAGAAAAATTATTCATAATACACTACAGTCAAATACAAAAGTATTAACACATAGTATTGGTGAAAATGAATCAAGAAGAGTAGTTATATCATTAAATAAGTAAAAAATCGGAAGTCAAAGTTCGGATTTTAGTTTAACAAAATTAAACTGATTCTAACTTTGGCTTTTTTTAAAGGGAGGTAAATATATGAACACAATAGCAGCTATTTCAACACCTATGGGAGAAGGTGGAATAGGTATTGTAAGAATGAGTGGTAAAGAAAGTTTTAATATTTTGAGTAAAATGTTTTTAACGGCTAAAAAGGAAAAGATAAATATTGAAGATATGCATGGATATACAATTAAATTTGGTTATATTATAGATGGAAATAATAATATAATAGATGAAGTTTTAGTATCATTTTTTACAAATCCTAAAAGTTATACAAGAGAAGATATGTGTGAAATAAATACACATGGAGGTACTATTGTAGTAAAAAGAATATTAGAAGAATGTCTAAAAAATGGTGCTGATTTAGCAGAACCAGGGGAATTTACAAAAAGAGCTTTTTTAAATGGAAGAATAGATTTATCGCAGGCAGAATCTGTAATAGATATTATTCATGCAAAATCTGAAAAAGAAGCAGTGGCTTCTATTAATCAATTAGAAGGACAGTTATCTTATAAAATAAAACAAATACAGAAACAAATATTAGATAAAATGGCTGATATAGAGGCTTCTATTGATTATCCAGAATATGACATAGAAGAAGTTACAAATGAAAAAGTGATGGAAATATTGAAAAAAGTAAAACATGATTTAGAAAAATTAGAACTTAGTTTTGAAAATGGTAAGATTTTAAGAGAAGGAATAAAAACGGCTATTATAGGCAAACCGAATGTTGGTAAATCATCATTATTAAATTATATTTTAAAAGAGGATAGAGCTATTGTAAGCGATATAGAAGGTACTACAAGGGATACAATAGAAGAAATGATTACCATAAGAGGAATACCTTTAAAAATTATAGATACAGCAGGAATAAGGAAAACAAGTGACAAAATTGAGGAAATCGGTGTAAATAAAGCATTAAAGATTATAGAAGAAGCAGATTTAGTATTAGCTATATTTGATAATACAAGGGAATTAGATGAAGAAGATATTGAAATTTTAAATAAAATAAAAGAGAAAAAAGCGATTATTTTAATAAATAAAACAGATATTAAAAAACAATATTTACAAAATAATTCAGAAATTATAAAAACAAAAAAAGATATAATTAATATTTCTGCCCAAACAGGTGAAGGAATAGAAGAATTATATAGTAAAATAGAGAATATGTTCGATTTAGGTGAAATAGATTCAGAAAATGGTATTATTATAACAAATATGAGACATAAAAATCAAATAATTTTAGCTAAAAAGAGTATAGAAGAAGCGATAGAATCTGTTAATAATAAATATCCGATAGATATGGTAGCAATACCTATGAAACAATGTTTAGAAGAGTTAGGAAAAATTACGGGAGAAAATGTATCAGAAGATATTATAAATGAAATTTTTTCTAAGTTCTGTTTAGGAAAATAAAGTTCACATGACGCACGAGAATCAAAAATAAGCTTTTTAAAAAATAAAATAATAAATATATATGTTTAAGATATAAAAATGCTTAAAAATTGTTTTGAAAAGAAAGATAAAATTTGATATATGAGTTAAAAAGACGAGAAAAAAGGAGAATTAGTGAGATAAAAAAAGAAAACAAAAGATAAGTTATATATTGCTAAAAAGACAAACTATAATAACTATACATGTAGCAATTAAGAATAATGATAGAGAACATTTTACTATATGACAACAAAACAAAAATTTTTGTTTCACGTTTCCCAATATGTAAAACTTAACCTATATGTCAACACACAAATAAATGTAAAAAGAAAGGATGAAAATAAATGAAATATCAAGCTGGAAAATATAATGTTGCAGTTATAGGTGCTGGACATGCTGGATGTGAAGCAGCACTTGCATGTGCTAGATTAGGCTTAAAAACTTTATTATTTTCTATTAGTTTAGAGGCAGTAGCAAATATGCCATGTAATCCACATATAGGTGGAAGTTCAAAAGGACATTTGGTAAGGGAAATTGACTGCTTAGGAGGTGAAATGGGAAAAAATATTGATAAAACTTATACTCAATTAAGAATGCTAAATACTTCAAAAGGACCTGCGGTATACTCTTTAAGAGCACAAGCTGATAGAAAAAGATATCAGGCTGAAATGAAACATACATTAGAAAAACAAGAAAACTTATTTTTAAAACAAGCTGAAATAGTTGATTTTACAGTAGAAAATGGAAAAGTTAAATCAGTAGAAACAAATGTAGGAGCTATATATGAAGTTGATGCTATAATTTTTTGTACAGGAACATACTTAAAAGGAAAAATTTTTATAGGAGAAACATCATTTGAGAGTGGACCAGATGGGGTTTTTCCATCAAATACATTATCAGAAGCTTTAAAAAGAGAAAAAATTGATTTAGTAAGGTTTAAAACAGGTACACCAGCGAGAATAAATAGAAAAAGTATTGATTTCTCAAAAATGGAAATTCAAGAAGGGGATAAGGAACCAGAAGCGTTTTCTTTTGAAGATGAAATTGATAAAAATATAGAGCAGTTACCATGTTATTTAACATATACTAATGAAAAAACACATGAAATTATAAGAAATAATTTACATAGATCTCCTTTATATGCTGGAAAAATAGAAGGAACAGGCCCTAGATATTGTCCATCTATAGAAGATAAAGTAGTTAGATTTGCAGATAAAGAAAGACATCAAATATTTGTTGAGCCTGTAGGAAGAGACACTGAAGAAATGTATATACAGGGAATGAGTTCTTCATTACCTGAAGATGTGCAAATAGCCATGTATCATACTATTCCTGGTTTAGAAAATGCAGAATTTACAAGACCTGCATATGCTATAGAATATGATTGTATTCATCCAGATGATTTAAAATTAACTTTAGAATATAAAAAAATAGAAGGATTATTTTTTGCTGGTCAAATTAATGGAACTTCTGGATATGAGGAAGCAGCTTGCCAAGGGTTAATAGCAGGAATTAATGCTTCACAAAAAATAAAAGGTAAAAAACCAATTATTTTAGATAGATCACAGGCATATATAGGGGTATTAATTGATGATATTGTAACAAAAGGTACAAATGAACCATATAGAATGATGACCTCAAGGGCTGAATATAGGCTACTTTTAAGGCAAGATAATGCAGATTTAAGGCTTATGGAAATAGGCTATGATGTTGGTTTAATTTCGGAGGAAAGATATAATAAATTTTTAAAGAAAAAACAAGCAATAGAATCAGAAATTGATAGAATTTCTAAAATTATTGTAAAACCAACACAAGAAGTAAACGAATTTTTAGAAGAAAATGAATCTACACCTATAAGTACAGGAGTAAAAATGACAGATTTAATTAAAAGAACAGAGCTTTCATATGAAAAATTAAGTATTATCGATGAAAATAGGCCTATATTAGATAAACAAGTAAAAGATGAAGTTGGAATAATGATAAAATATGAAGGATATATTAAATTACAGAAGGATCAAGTGGAAAAATTTAAAAAATTGGAAGAAAAGAAGCTTCCAAATAATATAAATTATGAAGAAATAAAAGGATTAAGATTAGAAGCAAGACAAAAACTAAATATGATTAAGCCGGATTCAGTAGGCCAAGCCTCTAGAATATCAGGAGTTTCACCGGCTGATATATCTGTATTATTAATTTATTTAGAAACAATTTAAGGAGGTTTATATGGAAATACATGAATTTTCAGAAGATTTAATTAGAAAAGCTAGTATATTAGGAATAAATATATCTAAAGAACAAGCTAATTTATATTATAAATATATGAATTTATTAATAGATTGGAATGAAAAAATAAATTTAACAGCAATTACAGAGCCTCATGAGATAATAATTAAACATTTTATTGATAGTATTACAAGTTTAAAATATATTCCCAAAAATTCTAAAGTACTAGACATAGGTACTGGAGCTGGATTCCCAGGAATTCCTTTAAAAATATTAGATGATAATAAATATGTTTTAGTTGATTCATTAAATAAAAGAATTAATTTTTTAAATGAGGTAGTTAAAGAATTAAGTTTAGAAAATGTAGAATTAGTACATGCAAGAGCTGAAGAATTCGCAAGAGATAAGAAAAGAAGAGAAAAATTTAATGTAGTTTTAGCAAGAGCAGTAGCAAGTTTGAATATTTTATTAGAATATATGCTTCCGATGTTAGAAATTGGTGGTATTTGTATATGTATGAAAGGACCACAAGTAGAAGAAGAATTAAAGAATGCAGACAAAGCTTTAAATATATTAGGAGGAAAAATTGAAAAAGTAGATACTTTAATTTTACCAGAAACTAATATAGAAAGAAGTATAATAGTAATAAAAAAAGTGAAAAATACACCTAATACATATCCTAGAAAGGCAGGAACTCCAAATAAAAATCCATTATAAAGTGAAAAAATACTAACAAATAAATTTGTTGGTATTTTTTTTGAAAATTTATTGACATATTGCTTATATTTATATATGATTATAGTGTTATATATAAAGAAGATGGAGGTAGATATTTTGGGAAGAATAATAGCAATTGCAAACCAGAAAGGTGGAGTAGGAAAGACTACAACATCAATTAATTTAAGTACAATTTTAGCAAAAAAAGGGAAAAAAGTTTTATTAATAGATACAGATCCTCAAGGTAATGCCACTAGTGGACTAGGAGTTGACAAAAATGTTAATTTTTCAGTATATGATGTTTTAATTAATGATGTGGAAATTGAAAATACATTACAACAAACACAAATTAAAAATTTAGATTTATGTCCATCTAATATGAATTTAGCAGGGGCAGAAGTAGAACTTGTTTCTATGATGTCTCGTGAACAAAGGTTAAAGGAAAAATTAGATAAACAAAAAGACAAATATGATTATGTTATTATAGATTGTCCACCATCATTAGGATTAGTAACATTAAATGCTTTTACAGCTTCAGATAGTGTTTTAATTCCTGTACAATGTGAGTATTATGCACTTGAGGGACTAGGACAATTAATGAATACTATTAATTTAGTAAAAAAACATTTGAATAAAAATTTAGAAATAGAAGGTGCTTTGTTAACTATGTTTGACATTAGGACAAACTTGTCAAACCAAGTTGTAAAAGAGGTTAAAAAGTACTTTGATGATAGAGTGTATAAAACAGTAATTCCAAGAAATGTTAGATTAAGTGAAGCTCCAAGCTTTGGAATGCCAATTAGTTTGTATGATCCAAAGTCAAAAGGCGCAAAAGCTTATGAAAAATTTGCAAAAGAATTAATGAAAAAGAATGAAGAAGAGCAAAAATCAAAACATATGAAATAAAGAAAGGAAATGATTGTTTATGGCAAAGAAAACAGGGTTAGGAAAAGGGTTAGATGCTTTATTTGGAGATACTAATATTATAGAGGATATGAAAAAAGAAGAAAAACAAGAAGGAGAAGTTATAGAAAATATAAAAGTAATTGAGATAGAACCAAATAGAAATCAACCAAGAAGAACATTTGATGAAGAATCAATTGAAGAGCTTGCAGAGTCTATAAAAATATATGGTGTAATTCAACCTATTATAGTTTCTAAAAAAGATGATTATTATGAAATAGTGGCAGGAGAAAGGAGATGGAGAGCAGCAA
This sequence comes from uncultured Clostridia bacterium, assembly GCA_963558185.1. Classification (GTDB taxonomy): domain Bacteria; phylum Bacillota; class Clostridia; order TANB77; family CAG-508; genus UMGS1663. The sequence continues at coordinate 13,233 of CAUWFE010000010.1, read as the reverse complement.
AAAAAGCTGGGCTTTCAGAAATGCCTTGTATTGTAAGAGGATTAGATGAGAGAAAAACTAAAGAAATTGCTTTAATTGAGAATATACAAAGGGAAGATTTAAATCCAATTGAAAAAGCAAGAGGATTTAAGCAATTATTAGACGAATATGGATTAACACAACAAGAATTGGCAGATATTATGGGAATAAATAGAAGTTCTTTGGCTAATTCAATTCGTATATTAAATTTAGATGATAGAGTTATAGATTTAACTTTACAGGGAAAACTAACAGAAGGACATTGTAGGTCTTTAATGAATTTTGTGGATGGTGATGAACAATATGATGCAGCAGTAAATATTATTGAAAAGGGACAATCTGTTAGAGATATTGAAAGAGCAGTAAAAAATAAGAAGAATGTAAGTAAAAATACTAAAGAGGAAAAAAAGAAATATGAAGCAATTTACAAAGACATTGAAGATAGATTTCAGGGATTTTTTGGAACTAAAGTTAAGTTAGATGCTGGAGTTAAAAGTGGAAAGATAATTATAAAATATTCATCTAATGAAGACTTGGAAAGAATTATGGAATTACTACAAAAATAAAGAAAGGTGAGGTTATGACAGATTTTATAAAGGAAAATTTATTTTCAATTTTATTATGTATTATGAATATAATTCTTATAATACTGTATGTTTCTAATAATATAAAATTAACAAAATTGCGAAAGAGCTATAAAGATTTTATGATTAGACTTGGAAATGGCACTGATATAGCAGAAAATTTGAAACAATATATGGATAAAGTAGAAGATATAGAAAAGCAAAATTTAGAAATAGTAGAGTATGCTAGAAATTTAGATTTAAACATGAAAAAATGTTTACAAAAAGTGGGAGTAGTTAGATATAATGCTTTTGATGATGTGGGAAGTGATTTAAGTTTTGCACTAGCAATATTAGATGATAAGAATAATGGATATGTACTAAATGGTATTTATGCGAGAGATAATTCAAATATATATGCAAAGCCAGTTGAAAATGGAAAATCATCTTATGTACTATCGGAAGAAGAAAAGGAAGCAATATATAAGGCTGTAAATCAAAAATAAGAACATAAATTGTGTTAGATATATAACATATATAAATAAAAAATTAAATGGTTTAAAATTCAATTTAAGCTGTTTAATTTTTTGAAATTAAGAAAAGTAAAAATTTAAAAAATAGTATTGACAAACATAGAAATAATATGTTAAGATAAGTATTGTTACAGGATAAAACCAGTACTGTAATACCTATGGAGAGGTGGTCGAGTTGGTTTATGGCACCAGTCTTGAAAATTGGCGTAGGTGAATAGCCTACCGTGGGTTCGAATCCCACCCTCTCCGCCAATCTGGAGGGTTACCCAAGTGGTTGAAGGGGACAGTTTGCTAAACTGTTAGGGTTCGTAAGGGCCGCGAGGGTTCAAATCCCTCACCTTCCGCCAAGGAAAAGTGTATCATACTTTTTAGTATGATATTTTTTTTGTAAAAAAGTTCTTTTTAAAGGAGAAGTTATATTAATAATTATGGCATGCCATATTTTTTTGTTTGCATTTGATATAAAATCTTAGACATGCTTTTTTTGGAAAAAACAATGATATAAATATAAAAATATGATAAAATATTTTCGAGGTGATTTTAATGATAGATATAAAAAAAGCAAAAGAAGAATTTAATAATTATATTAAAAATTATAATCCAGAAGATCCACATGTGAAAATTAAAATATCGCATATAGGAAGAGTAACTAAAATAGCACGTGAAACAGCAGAATATTTAAATTTAGATGAGGAAGATATTGATTTAGCAGAATTAATAGGATTATTACATGATATAGGTAGATTTGAGCAAGTAAAAAGATATCATACTTTTATAGATAAAAATAGTATAAATCATGGACAGCTTGGTGTAAAAATTTTATTTGAGGATAATTTAATACGAAAGTTTATTGAAGATGACAAATATGATGAAATAATTAGAAAGGCTATATCTAATCATAATTGTTTAAAAATAGAAGATGGATTAAATAAAAGAGAATTATTACATGCAAAATTAATTAGAGATAGTGACAAAACTGATATTTTTTATTCTCTTATAAATGATGATATTAAAGCTATATATGGCTCATATGATATTTCTAATGAATTAATTTCAGATGAGATATATATGGAGTTTATAAAAGATAAAAGAATAAATTATGATAATATGAGAACTGGTCCTGATATTTTATTGTCTCATTTTGCATATATATTTGATTTTAACTATGATTATGGTTTACAAATTTTTAGGAAAAATAAGTATGTTGAAAAATTATATGATAGATTTCATTTTAATGATGAACAAACATCAGAAAAATATAGAAATATATATGAAATAACTATTAAATATATGAACGATAGATTAAATTAATTGGAGGGAAAAATGGGAAAATTATTTGTTATTGATGGAACAGATGGAAGTGGAAAACAAACGCAATTAGAAATGTTAAAAAAACGTTTTAATGAAGAAAAAATAGATTATAAAGCAGTTAGCTTTCCGAATTATGATAGCCCATCATCAAGTTTAGTAAAAATGTATTTAGCAGGTGATTTTGGTAAAAATGCTAAAGATGTAAGTGCATATATTGCTTCTACTTTTTATGCAGCAGATAGATATGCTACATATAAAAAAGAATTAGAAAGTTATTATAAGAATGGTGGTATTATTCTAGCAGATAGATATACTACATCTAATATGGTTCATCAAGCGGGTAAAATTCCTGATAAAGAGGAAAGAAAAAAATTTTTAAATTGGTTATACGAGCTAGAATTTAGTATATATAAAATTCCAATTCCTGATAAAGTATTTTTTCTTGATATGCCAACAGAGAAAAGTGTTGAATTAATGAAAAATAGGGAAAATAAAATTACACATGAGATGAAAAAAGATATTCATGAAAAAGATATAAATCATTTAAAAGAAGCATATATTGCAGCAAAAGAAGTCGCAAAAGATTATAAATGGTATACTGTTAATTGTGTAAAAGAAGATAAAATAAGGACAATTGAAGATATCCATGAAGAAATATTTAATGAAATAAAAGTGTTATAAAAAATGATTTACATAAACTTGACAAAAATTACAATATATGGTAAAATTATTATTGGAACTAAATGTTATAGTAGATAAAACGGAGGAAAAAATATGAAATTACGGCTTAGTCAAATTTTACAGGAGAGAAACGAAGAACTCATTAAAGAAACTTTATTAGGTCATGGTTTTACAGAGGAGCAAGCAGAAGCATATATGAAATTGTGTAAATTATCAGATAGTATCTGGATTGAGCAATTCCATAAAAATGCAATTTTGTCGGCCTTGGAAGATATTCCAGAGTTATCCTATCAAATCCTGCAGATACCGGGTAGAGTTACAGAGATACAATACAGCGAACAGTATTTAGGTAAAATGAAAAATGAATTCGTTTTAAGTAAAATTGGGAATGGAAAAATTTTTTTAGTAAGAAACCGTCATTCGTAAAAAAAGAGGGGCCAGCTTGGCTCCTCTACACTTTTATTGTATCTTCTTTTGATTCAATATTTTCATTTTTTACTGCATTTATAGATTTTTGTTTATTTTGTAAATTATCTTTTGCAACAGTCATTAATAATTTAATTCTATTTGTTTGATTAGCTTCACTAGCACCTGGGTCATAATCAATAGGAGAAATATTTGCTTCTGGATATTTATTTCTAATAGTTTTTATAACTCCTTTTCCTACAACATGATTAGGTAAACAAGCAAATGGTTGAACACAAACAATATTAGGTATACCATGTTCAATGTATTCCACCATTTCAGCTGTTAAAAACCAACCTTCGCCAGTTTGATTTCCTATAGATAAAATATCTTGAACTTTATCTTCTAATTCCCAAATGTCACATGGTTGTAAATATCCTTTTTTAGAATTTGCAAGTGCTATTCGTAAATCCTTTTCTAAAATATCTATTAATTTAATAGCTGTTTTAAATATTTTGGCTTTCATGGCATCAATTTTTATTAATTGATTAAATGTAATTTTATGTGTAGCAATAAATTTTACAAATCCCATGAAATCAGGTAGTATTATTTCAGCACCTTCTTCTTCTAATTTATTTGCTACATAGTTATTTCCAAAAGGATGATATTTTATTAAAACTTCCCCAACAATTCCAACCTTTGGTTTTTCAATACTAGTATCTAATTCTATTTTTTCAAAATCATTTACTATATCATAAATACTTTGCTTAAATTCTTTCATAGTAGAATTACAAGCTAATTTTTTTACTTTTTCCATCCAAGTATCAAATAATTGTTGAGTTTCTCCTTTATTTATTTCATAAGCTCTATTTTTAGTTAACATTTTTTGCAATAAATCTGCATATATTACAGATTTTAATAATCTTTCAACTAAAGGCAAAGTTATTTTAAATCCAGGCATTTTTTCCATTCCAACTACATTGAATGAAATAACAGGAATATTTCCAAATCCAGCATCTTTTAAAGCTTTTCTAATAAACCCTATATAATTTGTTGCCCTGCAACCTCCACCAGTTTGAGACATAATTAAAGCTGTTTTATTTAAATCATATTTGCCAGATTGTAATGCTTCAATCATTTGACCAGTAGTTAAAATAGAAGGATAACAAGCATCATTATTAACATATTTTAGACCTGTTTCAACTGTATGGTCTGTGCAATTTCTAAGTAATTCGATATTATATCCACAACTTTTTACTGCAGATTCTATAATTTCAAAGTGAATTGGAGCCATTTGAGGCATTAATATAGTATATCCACTTTCTTTCATATCTTTTGTAAATACTACTTTATTACATTCATAATTACCTTTTTCTATATTTTCATTTTCTTTGATATTGGCACGTTTCTTCATACTAGCTAATAATGAACGTATACGAATTCTAACAGCACCTAAGTTATTAATTTCATCTATTTTAATTAATGTGTACATTTTATTATAGCTAGATAAGATTTCTTCTACTTGGTCAGTTGTAACAGCATCTACACCACAACCGAACGAGTTTAACTGAATAAGTTCTAAATTATCATGTTTTCCAACAAAGTCAGCAGCAGCATATAATCTAGCATGATATACCCATTGGTCTACAACACGAAGTGGACGTTTTGCTTCTGTTTTATCTGAAATACTATCTTCAGTTAATACACATAATCCTAAACTTGTTATTAAAGTATCTATGCCATGATTAATTTCAGGATCTGTATGATAAGGTCTACCAGCTAAAACAATACCATGCAAATTATTTTTATCTATATATTCTAAAGTTTCTTTACCTTTATTTCTAATATCTGTCTTAAAGTTTTGGTATTCTTCTTCAGCCTTTTTGGCAGCATTTAAAAGTTCTTTTTTAGTAAAATTATATTCTTTAAATTCTGGTAAATCCATAATTGTTTCAGCAAGTTTTTTGCTTTCAAAAGGTAAAAATGGATTTAAAAATTTAATTTTTTTATCTTTTAATTCCTCTACATTATTTTTTAGTACTTCTGAATATGATATAACAATAGGGCAATTGTAGTGATTATCTGCTTTTTCATATTCTTTACGTGAATATGGAACACAAGGATAAAAAATAGTATTTATTCCTTTTTCTATTAAACTTATAATATGACCATGAGAAAGTTTTGCTGGATAGCAAACTGATTCTGATGGCATAGATTCAATTCCTTTTTCATATGTTTTTCGAGTGCTTTTTTCTGATAAGATAACTCTAAATCCTAATTGTGTTAAAAATGTAAACCAGAAAGGATAATCTTCATACATATTTAAAACTCTAGGAATTCCAATAGTACCACGAGGGGCATTTTCTTCAGATAATGGTTCATAATTAAATAATCTTTCAAACTTATATTTCATTACATTTGGAAGTTTAGTATTTTCAGAAACAATTCCAGCACCTCTTTCACATCTGTTACCAGAAATGTGACGACTTCCATTACTAAATTTATTTATTGTAAGTAAACAATTATTTTCACATTTTCCACAGCGTACATGTGAAGTATCTATTTTTAACTTATCTAATTCTTCTAAATTAAGTAGTGTAGAATGATATGTCATATCAAAATTTGCTTCATATTGTTCTTCAGCAAGTAATGCAACACCATATGCACCCATTAATCCAGCTATATCTGGTCTTACAACATTTTTTCCTACAATTAATTCAAATGCACGAAGTACAGCATCATTATAAAAAGTACCACCTTGAACTACAATATGATTTCCTAAAGTATTTACATCTCTTACTTTCATTACTTTTTGAATAGCATTTTTTATTACAGAATATGAAAGACCAGCAGAAATATCACCTACTTCATAGCCTTCTTTTTGAGCTTGTTTAATTTTAGAATTCATAAATACAGTACATCTAGAACCTAAATCTACAGGAGTTCTAGCTTCTAATGCGGAATTTACAAATTCTTCAATAGATAAATTTAAACTTTTAGCAAATGTTTCAATAAATGAACCACAACCAGAAGAACAAGCTTCATTTAACATAATATTATCAATTGCACCATTTTTCATACGAATATATTTCATATCTTGCCCACCAATGTCAACAATGCTTGTAACATTTGGCATGAATTTTTTTGCAGCTGTATAATGGGCAATAGTTTCAATTTCATTTAAATCAACATTTAAAGCTGTTTGTATTAATTTTTCACCATAACCAGTAACTCCGCTATAACGTATAATTACATCTTTTGGAAGTTCACTATATAACTGTTTAATCATTTTGATAACGCTTTGTAAAGGATTTCCTTCATTACTACCATATAAAGAATATAAAAGCTTTCCTTCTCTATTAATTAAGACTAACTTTGTAGTAGTAGAGCCGGCATCAATACCAACAAAAGCATCACCTTTATATGTAGACAAATCAAGCCTTTCTACTTTATCTTTATCATGTCTTTGCTTAAATTCCTCATAATCAGCATCAATTGAAAATAATGGTGATAAAGGGTTTGTGGTATCGTCATGTGAGTTACGTAACACATCTATTTTACTTTGTAATTTTTGCGAAGTTATAGGATGAGCAGAATGAATTGAATCTAAAGCTGCCCCTTTTGCTACTAATAAATGAGCTTCATTAGGAACAACAATATGCTCAGGCGTTAATTTTAAAGTCTCAATAAATCTTTGCCTTAATTCAGATAAATAATTTAGAGGACCACCTAAAAATGCAACAGTACCACGAATAGGTCTACCACATGCAAGACCACTTATAGTTTGATTTACAACTGCTTGAAAAATTGAAGTAGCAATATCTTCTTTTGCAGCACCTTCATTTAATAATGGTTGAATATCTGTTTTAGCAAATACACCACATCGTGAAGCTATTGGATAAATCATTTTATGTTTTTTAGATAACTCATTTAACCCCATAGTATCAGTATGTAATAAAGAAGCCATTTGGTCAATAAATGCTCCAGTTCCACCAGCACAGGTTCCATTCATACGTTGTTCAATGGATTGATCGAAGTAAATAATTTTTGCATCTTCGCCTCCTAGTTCAATTACAACATCAGTTTGAGGAATGTATTTTTCAACAGCTCTTTTACAAGATACAACTTCTTGAATAAAAGGCAAATCTAAAAATTTAGCTGCGGACATAGCACCTGAGCCAGTAAGTGCTACAGTAAATTCGCAGTCTTTATATCTATGTATTAAATCTTCTAAAACATTACAAACTGTATTCTTTGTGTCAGAAAAATGTCTTTGATAGTCGACATATATTTCATTTAAGTTATCATCCATAACTGCAATTTTTACAGTTGTAGAGCCAACATCTAAACCTATATGTAATAATTTATTCATTTCGTTACTCCTTTCAGTAAATATATATTTTTAATCTATATATCCAACATAATTTTATACGCAAATACTGAATTTGTCAATTTTTTACACGAAAAAAACATAAGAAATTAATGGAAATTAGTTCTAAAAAATACTTGTCTACATACATTAAAATAAATTGAAAAAGGAGGAAATTTTATGAATTCAAAAAAGAAAATAATTATTGCTGTAATTTTAATTTTATTATTAATTGGAGCAGGAATATGGATATGGTGTAATATAGAGGTACAACCTACAGAAGTTACAGAATATACTCCAGAAGAAGAGATTTCAGAAGAACAAATGAGACAGACAATGGTATCTTTATATTTTAAAAGTGAAGATAATTTAGTACCAGAAGCAAGACTAATAGATGTAAAAAGTTTATTAAATAATCCATATGAAGAAATTTTAAATATGTTAATTAAAGGACCAAAGAATGAAAAATTGGAAAAAACAATACCAGAAGGAACTAAAATTAATAATATTACAAAAGAAGGTGAGAATTTAATTATTGACTTTTCAAAAGAATTTACACAAAATATAAAAGGTGAAAAAGATGAAAAAATACTTATTCAGTCTGTAGTAAATACATTAACGGAATTAACAGAAATAAATGGAGTTAAAATATTAATAGATGGTCAAGAAAATGAATCTTTTGAGGATGGTGCAATAAAATTTGATAAAATATTTATAAGAGAAAAATAATAAATACTTTTAAAATTTATAAAAATAATATATAATATATGAAATAAAATTAAAAAGGGAAAAATAAAATGAAGCTAAATGAAAATGAAAGAATAGATGATTTAGAATTTAAAAATTTAAAAATAATACAAAATAAAAATTGGTTTTGTTTTGGAATAGATAGTGTATTATTATCAGATTTTGCAAAAGAAATAAAAAATAATTCACAAGTATTAGATTTAGGAACGGGCACAGGGATAATCAGTATACTATTATCTAAAAAAATACAAGCTAAAAAAATATATGGAATAGAAATTCAAAAAGAAGTTGCAGAAATGGCTAAAAGAAGTATTTTATTAAATAATTTAGAAAAAGAAATAGAAATTATTAATAAAGATATAAAAGAATTAGATGAAATTTTTAATAATAATAGTATAGATGCAATTGTAACAAATCCTCCATATAAAAAAGAAAAAAGTGGAGAAAAGAGTGAAAATTTAGTAAAATTAATTTCTAGGCATGAAGAAACAGCATCACTAGAGGAATGGATACAAATATCATTTAAATTATTAAAAGATAAAGGCGAACTATATATGGTACATAGACCTGAGCGATTAGTAGATATTATTAGCTTATTAAGAAAAAATAAATTAGAACCTAAAACATTACAAATGGTTTATAGTAATGTACAAAAAGAACCAAAATTAGTTTTAATAAAAGCAGTAAAAAATGCGAAGAGTTTTTTACAAGTAAAAAAGCCATTAATTATTTATGATGAAGAAGGAAATTATACAGATGAAATATTAAAAATATATAATAAAAAATAGGAGAAAAAATATGAATGGAAAATTATATTTAGTAGCAACACCAATAGGAAATTTACAAGATATTACTTTAAGAGCAATTAATATATTAAAAGAAGTAGACATTGTAGCAGCAGAGGATACAAGACAGACGCTAAAATTGTTAAATCATTTAGAGATTACAAAGCCATTAATTAGTTACCATAGACATAATGAAGAAATTAAAACAGAAATATTAATAGAAAAATTAAAACAGGGAAAAAATATTGCATTAGTTTCTGATGCAGGAACACCTGTAATATCAGATCCAGGTGAAGAAGTAGTAAAAAAAGCATTAGATGAACAAATTGAAGTAATACCAATTCCAGGTGCATGTGCACTAATTACAGCATTAATAGCATCTGGCTTAAATACAAAAGAATTTGTTTTTTATGGTTTTTTATCAATAAATAAAAAAATAAGAAAGCAGAAGTTAGAAGAATTAAAAGAAGAAAATAAAACAATTATATTATATGAAGCTCCACATAAAATAATAAATACATTAGAAGATATTTATAAAATAATGGGAGATAGAAAAATAGTAATAGCAAGAGAATTAACAAAAATTCATGAAGAGTTTTTAAGAGGAAATGTATCAGAAATATTAGAAAAATATACACAACCAAAAGGAGAGCATATAATATTAATAGAAGGAATAGAAAGAAAAGAATCGCAAATAAGTTTTGATAATTTAGAAGATCACTATAATTATTATAAAATGCAAGGACTTACTAAAAATGAAATAATTAAGAAAATTGCAAAAGATAAGAAAGTACCTAAAAATGAAATTTATAAATATTTTATTTAAAAAATTTATAAAAATTAAAACATTTTATTGCTTTATTAATATTACATAAAAAATTTTCTACATCATGTAATGAAGTAAGCGGAGATAATTTTTTAGAGTTATTATTACAAGAATTATTAATACAATAATTCTTGTTTTTTTTATTATTAAATTGATTCATAATTAATAAAAATTTAAACCTTTCTCATATAATAATATATTATATGAAATAAATAAAAAAATGGTTATAAATTAATTATTCAATTAATTTATAATAATTTATTTATAATTAAATAATAAAATAAATAATTAAAATATAAAAATAAATAATAAATATAATAGCTAAAAATTAACTAATTTTTTTATAGTAATATTATAAAAAATATAAATTATTAAATAAATAATTATAAAAAAATAGTTATACTTAAATAATTTAATATGAAAAATGAAATGTGAAGTGGTGAGTTATATATTGAAGAATTTGTAATATATATATAATTTTGCAGATAAACAAAAAGACAAGTTAAATATTTTTTACTTTACAATTCTATTATTAAAGAAGCAGATTGAGATAAACAGAATAATGAAAAATATTGAATAGAAGTTATAATATAGAAAGATTTGAAGAAAAATTTTCTATACTATGTAAGAAAATGGGGGATATTATATAACGGAATAAAAGTAAAAAACAATTTTAAGTATAACTTAGAATAACATTAAATGAGAGTTACATAAAACCTTAAGTGTAAGCTAAGTGTTTAAACTATTATTATATAAGTGCGTAATATACATGTACCAATTGATATATTATATATAACTATTAGAGAAGATTGACAATAAAGCAAAGTTTTAAAAAGAGAAGAAAAGTTAATAAATAAAAAATTGTATAGATTACAAGTTATAAAATATAAAAAATATTATGGTTAAAAAATAATTAAATATAATTAATTGTTTTTTGAAATATAAATTTAAAAGAATAATATAAATTAATAAAAAATTATTTTATATAAATTTATTTCTAAAATAAAACATATAAATTTGAATTAATATATTAGAAAATTATATGTAAAAAATAAATATAGAAATAAAATATTTAAATTATTATTAGTATAAAATTGTAATAATAATTTTTATTAAATTAAATAAAAAATTATTAATAAATAAAAGCATAATAAATTATTAATTATAATAAGAAGTGATAAAAATATATATAAATTATATATAAAAAAATCAAAATTATAAATTTAATTTAAAAAATTAATAATGAATATAGATAATAATATAAAAATAATTTATAAATATATAAAGTTAAGTAATTGCAAAATAACAAGTAAAATATTTATAAATTTAAAAAATATATGAATTTGAAAAATTAAGCAAAAATATAAAATATATGTTACGATTTTGTATAAGAAAGGGTTAGCACAATATTTTTTGATATAATGAAGATTGTTATTGTAATAATTTGACAGTAAAACAAATTTTATAAAGCAAAAAAACTTTTAAAAATAGATAAAAAAATTATGTCATTTTTATTTTTATATGAATGAGATAAATGAATTAAACGATAATAATATAAAATTATATTTTAATTGGATTTAATATAAAAAATATATTTGAATAATTTATTCTAACAAAAATAAATTAAATAGAAAAATTAAGAATAAAAATAAAATATATAAAAATCAAAGAAAATAAATGTATTATATATTAATAATATATTTAAATAATAAATAATTTTATATAATTAAATAAAAAATTATTTATTAGAAAAGTATAAAAATATATTATTAATGTGATAAGGAATTTAACCTTATAAAATCAAAAAATATAAAATTATATTTTTTGATAACAAATGTTAAATAAAATATAATATTTGAAATTAATTTAGATAAATATTATGGATATTAAAAAATATATAATTAATTTTTATTAATTATATAAATGTAATAAAGTTACAAGTAAAAGATAAAATAATATAAAAATATATACTAATTATAAACAATAAAATAAATTAAAAATAAAGTAAATATTTGTTATTGATATTTTATTTGTAATTTATTTTAAATTTAAGAAAAATATATATAAAAAATACTAAAAATTAGAATAAGATTATATTAAAAAACAAACATAATTTATTAAATAAGTTAGTAAAAAAGTAAGGGATGATACTAAGTAAAAATAAGAGATGACTAAAAAATATATATAATATAAGATTATACAAAAAGACAAAATAAATAATTTATGTTCTAAAAGCTAGATAGATAAAACTGTATATATAAAAGAAAGAAGTTGTTAGTTTGCTATTTATAATTAATAGAGCATAATAGGATAATAAAATATAGCTGAAGCCATATAAAAAAATAATGTATATAAGATAACGGAATAAACAAAAAATCAATTTTTTTTTAGGACTATGAAATAAGTTATAATAGGTTACATAAAGTAATAAACTAAATTATAGTAATAAATAAAAAAATGCATAAGAAGAAAAAATACAAAATTAATTAGTAAATTACGTATAATCATTTCACATACTTGTCAGTAAAACAAATAATAAATAGAAGTAGGAAACATATTAAACACTTTTTTAAAAGATATATAATTAATGTATTTTGTTCAAATTAATAATATTATATTTTTGGTAATATAGAAAAAATATAAAAAATTAAAAGTAAAAAACTAAATAAAAACAAGTATGAAAATTAAAAAAGAAAATTAAAAATATTAATAATATTTTTTAAAATAATTAAAAAAATATATATTAATAAAAAAATTATAATTCAAGATTTATTTTTTTATTAATATAAAAAAATAAATTATTGAAATATATAATTGATTAAATTAAAAAAATTAATATACTTAAAAAAATATAAAAAAATATTTTTAATAAATAAACAATAATAAATAAAATAATAAAATTTAAATTAATATTGTAACAGATATAATTAAACTGTATCGAAAAAAGTATAAAATAATTATAAATTGTATAAATAAGTAGAAATATATAGATAGA
>CAUWFE010000009.1:0-52887 GCA_963558185.1 uncultured Clostridia bacterium | reverse complement strand
TAGAAATTACAAAAATAGATATTGAAACAGGAAACAAAAATAGAGTTGATGGAACGAGCCATCACGGAGACGTAAGTATAAATGGAGCTGAATATACTTTATACGCAAGTGAAGAGATTTGCAATAAAAAAGGTACAATAAAATATTTTTCAAAAGATGAAGAAATAGCGAAATTTACTTTTAATGAAAATGGGGTAGCAAGTGTTAAAATTACAAATACTACTACATCTGCACAAATAAGTGTAAAAGGAAGTAAATTGACAGGTCTTCCAATGGGCAAATATTATGCTAAAGAAACACGAGTACCAACAGGCTATACACAAGATACAAAAATATATGATTATACCTTTTCATATAAAGATAACAATACAAAAATAATAGAAATTGGAGGAACTGTTACAAACACAGTACAAAAAGCACCTTTTGAGGTTATTAAGGTTAGTACAAATAATAATACAATAGCACAAACAATAGCAAATGCAGAATTTACTGCAATACTAACAAAATATGTAGATTTCTATGGAAGTTTTGATGAGGCAAAGAAACATTTAAACGAATTTGCAAAAGATGAATATTCAATTTTTAGAACAGGTGCAGATGGACATGGAATTTCTGGACTTTTAGCTTATGGAGAATATACAGTAAATGAAACTTATACTCCATCTCCAGATATAGAAACAGTAGAACAATTCTATGTAACAATAGATAAAGATAGCAAAACACCGATAAAAGAAATTGTAGCAAATGATTTACCATTTGAGGCATATATAAAATTACAAAAACAAGATAAAAAGACAGGAAAATTTGTAACTTATTCTAATGCTACTTTTGAATTATATAGACAAAATGAAAATACAAAGAAATGGGAACAAGTTGAGTGTAAAGTAGGAGATAAATATCATAAATCTTGGACAACAAATAATGAGGGAATTGCAAAAACGGAAACAAAATTAGAAGCAGGGAATTATAAACTAGCTGAAATAAAAATTCCAACAGGCTTTCTACAATTAGATAAAGAACTAACTTTTAAAGTAGATAAAAGAAACTCTACACTAAACTATGATAAAGATTATGACGCTTGGATTACAGTAACAGCTCAAAATGAACAACCAACAGGAACATTAAAATTAAATAAAAAAATAGCATTAAGAGAAGATATAGACAAAACAATGATAAAAGATATTGATTTTACAAAAATATCTTTTGAATTAGTGGCAGATGAAAATATAATTGATTATGCTGATGGATCAACCATATATGAAAAAGGAAAAGTAGTAGGAAAATATAATCTAAAAGCTGATGGAACATTAACAGTTTCAAATTTACCAATGGGAAAATATCATTTAAAAGAACTAACAACAATAGAGGGAGCTGTATTAGATGAAACAGAACACAAAATTATATTTGAACAAAAAGATACTATAACCAAAGAATATATAGTGGAAAAAAATATTGAAAATAAAACAACATCAATAGAAATTAGTAAAACAGATATAACAGGAGAAAAGGAGTTGGTTGGTGCAAAACTAACTGTTACAGATGAAAATAACGAAGTTATAGATAGTTGGGTATCTACTGAAAAAACTCATAAAATTGAGGGATTAAAGGTAGGAAAAACTTATACACTAACAGAAGAAATTGCACCAGAGAACTATGTAAAAGCAACTTCAATAAAATTTACGGTAGAAAATACAGCAGATATTCAAAAAGTTGTAATGATAGATAAACAAGTAACAATATCAAAAGTAAATATTGCAGGTGAAGAATTAGAGGGAGCAACATTAGTTGTAACAAATACAAAGACAAAAAATATAGTTGACAAATGGGTATCAACAAAAGAACCTCACAAAGTTAGTGGTTTAATTGAGAATGAAAGTTATATACTTCACGAAGAAATTGTAGTGAATGGTTATGTAAAGGCAACAGATATTGAATTTACAGTTACAGAAGACAAAGAAACACAAGAAATTGAAATGGTAGATAAAATAGTAGAAGTAGTAAAAACAGATATTACAACAGGTAAAGAGCTAGAGGGGGCAGAACTAGAAGTTATTGATAAAGAAACAGGAAAAACAATAGAAAAATGGATTTCTGGGAAAGTTCCACACAGGGTAACAGGGCTTGAAGAAAATAAAACCTATATATTAAAAGAAACAACAGCACCTTATGGCTACGAATTGACAGAAAAAATAGAGTTCACAGTAACAAACAATAAAGAAACACAAAAAATTGAAATGAAAGATATGCCCATTTTAAAAGACATTAGAGTAGTAAAAGTAGATAGCAAAACAAAAGAAATAATAAAAGAAAAATTTACTTTTGGAATTTATGAAGATGAAGAATGTACAAAATTGATAAAAGAATTAAAGTCTAATAATGAAGATGGTTTTGTTACTTTTGAAGATTTAAGATATGGAACATTTTATATAAAAGAACTAAAATCTCCAAATGGTTATGAACTATCAAATAGAATTGCAAAAGTAGAAATAAACGATAAAGGAGTTTTTATAGATGATACAGAAATTAAAGAAGATAATTCAATATATAGTTTTGAATTTGAAAATCAAAAAATAGAAACTCCAAAAACACGGAGATGAAAGAAATACAATACTATGGGTTAGCTTACTTGGAACATCTATTAGTTTATTAACAATTTTATCAGTAGTAGAATTTCAAAAGAAAAGAAAAAATAAATAAATTGTAAAGGTGGCTTTTATAAGGCCACCTTTAATTAAAGAAAGTAGGTGTAAAAATGGCAACTTATAGCATAAATCAAATGAAAAAGGAAATAAAAAAATTAGAAAAAATAAATATTATTGGAGAAAAAGCAATTTTAAATATAAAAGTATTAGACCTTAACAAGCTGAAAGAAAAAGACAAGATAAGTATGAAAGATATAGAAATAATATGGGAAATACAAGAAATGATACAAGATAAAAATTGGTTTAAAATCTTATTTGAAGCTTAATAATTAGGAGGTGTAAAGTGGGAAAAATTTTAGAAACACGAGAACTTTATAAAGATACAATAAATGATATAACTAAAAATGAAGATATTTGGTTATCATTCTTAAAAACAGCTTCTTGGAATTTTAAGTACAGTTTTAATGACCAAGTTTTAATTTTTGCACAAAGACCGAGTGCAACTGCTTGTGCAGAAATGGAAGAATGGAACGAAAAAGTTCATAGATGGGTTAATAAAGATGCAAATTATATATTTGTATTTTCAAAAGATGAAAATAGTAAATATCCATTTAGATTGGTTTTTGATGTGGCAGATACTCACAATTATAAAAACACACCATATAAATTATGGAGTATAAAGCCAGAATATGAAAATGAAATTATAGATTCTTTAGAAGTAAAATTTGGAGATATAAGCGAAAATAGTAGTTTTATAGATGCAATTAGTACAACAGCAAATAATATGGTAATGGACAATATACAAGATTATATGTCATCAATAGTAAAATATAAAAGTGGAACTATGTTAGAATCCTTATCAGACACAGAAATAGAAACATTAGTATATCAAACCGTCTTTAGTAGTGTAATATATATTATGCTGAATAGATGTGGAATTGAGGCAGAAAAATATATTGCAAAAAGTGAGTTTTCTTATATAAAAAATTTTGATAATAGTAATTTGACTATTTTACTTGGAACTGCAATAAGTGATATAGCAGAAATAGGATTAAGGGAAATTGCAAAAACAGTAATAAATCTTCAAAAAAATGAAAAAAATCAAAATCGCACATTTGTTAATAATGAAAAAGAAGAGTATTATAATTATAAAGAAAAAATCAAAGGAGGAGTTGAATATGATGGAAATAGAATACACGAGAGTAGGGGATTACAATATACCAAACTTAATAATGAAGCAAGAGAAAATACCAACAGGGAAATACGCAAAAATGAGGTTACACTATCTAAAGAAGAACAAGAAAGGCGAATACACGATATTACTAATGAACAAACAATTAGCAAAACACTTAACGGAGATTCAAGAAATAGCAACGAAAATGATAACACAAATAATAGAAAAATTAGCGAAACAAAATGGAGTAACGGAGGAATTGAAAGCCAAAGACCAAATGGCTTGGGTAAAGGCAATGAACAACTACAAGTTGATAGCAGAGGAACAAGTAACGAGAGAACTAATTTACATTTAGGATATTATGATACTAAAAAAGACAACAATATAAAAGAATTTTATGATGATGAAACAATAAATAGTATTATAAAGGAAGCTCCAAATGTTATTAAAGAGTATAAAAATGTAGAGAAGTTTTTCAAAGAAAATACAGATAATAGAGAAAAGTTAGAAAAATATATTATAGAATTATTAGGTAATGCTTATACCGAATATGGAGATGATAGTTCAAGAATTGGTTATAAAAGCTATCAAAATGGACTACATTTATGGAAAGGCAAATATCTTAATAGAACAGAAGAATGTTTTAAAAATTGGAATGATATAGTTGATAATTTTATTTCAATATTATCTATAAATGAGTTAGAAAGCAATATTAATTTACTAACTGAAAATGAACAAAAACAAAATATAGCAGAGGCAGAAAATGCTTCTGTTTTTTCTTTTACACAAGAAATGATTGATAGCGTTTTACAAGAGGGTAGTCATATTGCGGATAGTAAGTTTAGAATATATGAACAATTTACAAAAAGTTTATCAAGTCAAGAAAATGCCGATTTTTTGAAAAATGAGTATGGAACAGGTGGCAGAAGTGCAGATGATAACGGAGTATGTGAAGATCATAGTTCAAAAGGAATAGTATTATCTTTTGCACATAAAGAGAATGCACCAAAGTTGAGATTGACTTGGGTACAAGTTGAAAAAAGAATAAGAGAACTTATAAGTGCAGAAAGGTACTTGACAGATATAGAAAAAGATGAGTATTACGATTGGGTAGATGCAAACGATAGACCAAAAATAAGTACAGAATTAGAAAATCAAATAAAAGATGAAGAATACAAACTTGCCGAAAGATTACACTCATTTATAAAAGATTATGATTTGTATGCTTATATGGACAATGTACCACCAGAAAATACAGATGAAGATAATATAGAGCTAATAAGAGCAGATATAAATGATGAATTAAATATCAGAGATTATATAGACTTTTTAAAAGCAAGTTATGAAGATGAAGATTATGATAGCGAATTAGCAGTAGAAGCAAAAGAATTGCTTGTAGAATTAGAAAAACGATTACCTTATTATGAATATGAGGTAGGAGATGTAGTTTATATAGGTACAAGACAGTTTTCAATTAGTTCAATAGATAATAATAGAGTAGCATTAAGAGATATGAGTTTTCCAATACTTGTTGAAGAAATGGATAGAAATGAATTTGATAGAAAGGTAAAAGAAAATCCAGGTAATGACAAGGTAAGAACTAGAAGAAAAGTACAAGACATAATTGAAAATACACTAATAGAAGATATAGAAGAAAATAAAGAAGACAGTTCATTTGATGAATGGTTAGATACTTTTATTGAAGAAAAAGGAATTGACCTTGATGAGATTTTTTCTATTGAATCAAATGGCGAGAGTCATTATTTTGAATTAGGAAATGTTATAGAAAATATAAAAGCAACATCAAAAGAAGAACAAGAAGAAATAAGAAAAATGATAGTAAAAATAGACTTTCATAATGCAGATGTTGTTGATTATTTCAAACATTTAGCCCAAGCATTAGTAGATGACTATCAAAACGGAAGAAATCAAGACATACAAGAAGATGACAAAGTAGAACAAAATGCTCCAAAAAAATTAGAACAAACTGAAAAGAAACTAATACCAAATATAAAAAGAAAACGAAGAAATAAAATAGAGTATTTTGATTTGCACCCAGAAATTCCATTAAAAGATAGAAATAACTATAAAATTACTAATAATGACTTAGGTAGTGGTACAAGAAAAGAAAAATTTAGAAAAAATATAGAGGCAATAAAGGTATTAAAAAAATGTGAAGATGAAAATAGATATGCTAATACTGAAGAACAAGAAATTTTAGCACAATATGTTGGTTGGGGAGGTATTGCAGAGGCATTTGACAGAAATAATGATGAGTGGACAAAAGAATATCAAGAACTTTCCGGGGTACTAACTGAAAAAGAATATGATGAAGCAAAAGAATCAACTTTAACATCTTTTTACACACCACCAATAGTTATAAATGCTATTTATGAAGCATTAGAAAAAATGGGATTAAAACAAGGAAACATTTTAGAGCCAAGTTGTCGGTGTAGGTAATTTTATGGGAATGCTACCAGATGAACTAAAACAATGTAAATTATATGGTATTGAAAAAGACAGTATTTCTGGAAGGATAGCAAGACAGTTATACCAGAAAAATACAATTGCAGTAAAAGGTTTTGAAGATGTAGAATTACCAGACTCGTTTTTTGATGTAGCATTTGGAAATGTACCATTTGGAGATTATAAACTTTATGACAAGCGATATGATAAGAATAAATTTTTAATACACGATTACTTTTTTGCAAAGACACTTGATAAAGTAAGACCAAATGGAGTTATAGCATTTATTACAAGTAAGGGAACAATGGACAAAGAAAATGAAGATGTAAGACGATATATATCACAAAGAGCAGAACTTATAGGTGCAATTAGATTACCAAACAATACTTTTAAGAAGAATGCAGGAACAATAGTAACATCAGATATTATATTTCTAAAGAAAAGAGATAAAATTGTAGATATTGAAGATGATTGGGTGGAGATTGCAGAAAATGAAAATGGAATTAGAATGAATAAGTATTTTGTTGAACACCCAGAAATGATTTTAGGAAAAATGGAAATGACAACAAGTAGGTTTGGTATGACATCAACTTGTAGCCCTTATGAAATTCCATTAGGGAACTTGTTAAGTCAAGCAATAATAAATATAAACTCTGAAATAGAAGATTATCAACTAGATATAGAAGATGAAGAGGAAACGAGTATTCCCGCAGATGCAAGTGTAAGAAATTTCTCTTATACAATGGTAGATAATCAAGTATATTATAGAGAAAATAGTAGAATGTATTTACAAGAACTACCATTGACTACAATAAGTAGAATAAAGGGTATGATAGCAATTAGAGATTGTGTAAGAAACTTAATAGAATTACAAACAGAAAATAACTCCGAAGATGAAATAAAGCAAGAACAATTAAAATTGAATAGTCTTTATGATAGTTTTACAAAAACTTATGGAATAATAAATAGTAGAGCAAATGAAAAAGCCTTTAATGAAGATAGTAGCTACTATTTGTTATGTTCACTTGAAATTATTGATGAGAATAAGCGATTTATAAGAAAAGCAGATATGTTTACTAAAAGAACTATAAAACCTCACAAAGCAGTAACAGAAGTAAACAATAGTATAGATGCTTTAATTGTATCTATATCAGAAAAAGCAAGAGTTGATATGGAATATATGTCTAGTCTAACAGGAAAAACAGAGCAAGAACTTGTAAAAGACCTTGAGGGAAGTATATATAAAGACCCTATGCAAGAAAACTATGTAACAGTAGATGAATATTTAAGTGGAAATGTAAGAGAAAAATTTAAAATTGCACAGGAGTTTGCAAAAAATGATAGACAATATGAAATAAATGTAAAAGCACTAGAACAAGCACAACCAAAAGATTTGTCAGCTAGTGAAATAAGTGTAAGATTAGGAGCAACTTGGATACCAATAGATGTAGTAGAACAATTTATGTTTGAATTATTAAAACCTCAATCCTCTAATAGAAGAAATATTAGTGTGCATTATTCTGAATATACTTCTGAATGGAATATAAGTGGAAAGAGCGAAGATAGAGGTAATGTTTTAGCATATAGCACTTATGGAACGGCAAGAGCAAACGCATATAAAATAATTGAAACAACATTAAATTTGAAAGACATAAGAATTAACGATACAGTTATAGATGAACATGGCAATGAGCAAAAAGTTTTAAATGCAAAGGAAACAGCAATAGCACAAGCAAAACAAGATAGAATAAAAGAAGAGTTTACAGAGTGGATATGGAAAGACCAAACTCGTAGAGAAAGATTAGTAAAAATTTATAATGAAAAATTTAATAGTATAAAACCTCGTGAGTATGATGGACAATATATTCAATTTGGTGGAATAAATCCAGAAATCAATTTGAGAAAACACCAAATAGATGCAATAGCACATATTTTATATGGTGGAAATACTTTGTTAGCTCACGAAGTTGGAGCGGGAAAGACTTTTGAAATGGTGGCTTCTGCAATGGAATCAAAAAGACTTGGCTTATGTAGCAAGTCTTTATTTGTTGTACCAAACCATATTACTGAACAATTTGCTAGTGAATTTCTACAATTATATCCATCAGCAAATATTCTTGTAGCAACAAAAAAAGATTTTACAACTAATAACCGTAAAAAATTTTGTAGTAAAATTGCTACAGGAGAATACGATGCTATAATCATAGGACATTCACAATTTGAAAAAATACCAATGTCAAAAGAAAGACAAGAAAAAGCATTAAAAAAGCAAATAAATGATTTATTAAATGGTATTGATGATTTAAGAAATAATGATGGAGAATATTATTCTATAAAGCAATTAGAAAAGAGTAAAACAAAGCTAGAAGAAAAATTAAAAAGACTTAATGACCAAAGCAGAAAGGATAATATTGTAACTTTTGAACAACTAGGGTGCGATAGAATATTCATTGATGAAGCACATTATTTTAAAAATCTATTTTTATTTACTAAAATGAGAAATGTTGGAGGAATAGCACAAACAGAAGCACAAAAAAGTTCTGACTTATTTATGAAATGTCAATATTTAGATGAACTTACTGGAGGCAGAGGAATTGTATTTGCAACAGGAACACCAATATCAAATTCAATGGTAGAAATGTACACTATGCAAAGATATTTACAATACAATACTCTTGCAAAAGCAAATTTATTACAATTTGATAGTTGGGCATCTACTTTTGGAGAAACTGTAACAGCAATGGAATTAGATGTTGCACGGAAGTCGGATATAGAAGTAAAACAAGATTTGCAAAATTTTATAATCTACCAGAATTGCTGTCTATGTTTAAGGAAATTGCTGATATACAAACTGCTGAAACATTAAAGTTACCAGTTCCAAAAGCAAATCGAAAAACAATAGTAGTAAAACCAAGTGATATACAAAAGGAAATGGTAAAAGGTTTAGGGGAAAGAGCAGAGAGAATAAGGAAAGAAAAAATAAACCCTAAAATAGATAATATGTTAAAAATAACTAATGAGGGAAGAAAATTAGCACTTGATCAAAGAATGCTTAATCCAATGTTGTCAGATTTTGAGGGGAGCAAAGTAAATGCTTGTGCTAATAATGTATATGAAATATGGGAAAAAAGCAAAGATAAAAAATCAACGCAATTAGTATTTTGTGATTTATCTACTCCAAAGTCATTAGGTACTGAAGAAAATCCTTTTGAAATGGAAAATATAAATGGAATATGGCAACTAAAGGAATGGCAATTTACAGATGTTTATACAGATTTAAAAAGAAAACTAATAGTAAAAGGAATACCAGAAAGTGAGATAGCTTTTATTCATACTGCAGATACAGAAACAAAGAAGAAAGAATTATTTGCAAAAGTAAGAACAGGAGAAATAAGAATTTTAATGGGGTCAACTGCCAAAATGGGTGCAGGGACTAATGTACAAAACAAGATAAAAGCAATACATCATTTAGATGTACCATATAGACCATCAGATTTACAACAGCAAGATGGTAGAGGGGTAAGACAAGGAAATGAAAATGATGAAATAGATATATATAACTATGTAACAGAGGAAACTTTTGATGCATATATGTACCAGATGTTACAGAGAAAACAAGAATTTATTAGTCAAATAATGACATCAAAAGCAATAGTTCGCTCTGCTGATGATATAGATGATAAAGCACTTTCTTATGCAGAAATAAAAGCATTGGCTGCAGGAAATCCTTTAATAATTAGAAAAACGGAGTTAGATAATAAGGTTGCAAAATTAAAGTTATTAAAACAAAATCATTTGAATCAAATTTATACACTTGAAGATATGATAGTAAAACATTATCCAGTAGAAATAAAAAGGTTGCAAAATAAAATTGCAAATATAGAAAGTGATATAAAACTTGTAGGAAAAAATACTCATATAGATAATGAAGAAAAATTTTCTACTATGATTATGAATGACAAACCATACAATACAAAAGAAAGTGCAGGTAAAGAAATATTAGAGATTTGTAAGAAAAAGGAAAATCCAGTACCAGAACTAATAGGAGAACATAGAGGACTTAAAATGCTGTTAGGAATAGATGGATGGAGCAAAAAATTTATTCTTCATTTGCAAGGTAAAGAAACTTATACAATTGATTTAGGAGATGATGCAAGAGGAAATATTACAAGAATTGAAAATGCTATTGATGGAATTGTAAAAGAGTTAGATAGAGCAAAAGAAAAATTGCTTGAAACAGAAAGACAATTTAATAATGCAAAAGAAGAAGTAAAAACTCCATTTAATAAAGAGGAGGAACTAAAGCAATTGACAAAAGAACTAGATGAAATCAATATTTCTCTTAATTTAGACAAAAAAGATAAGGAAATACTAGATGATGAGGAACAGGAAGAAAAAAAGGAAAAAGACTATGATAGAAATGAGCCAGAATTATAGGCTTTTTTTATTGGAAAGGAGAAAGATATTGGATAGAAATGCAAAAATTATTTATAACAAATTAGAAAATGTAGGAGTAGGTAAAAAAGGTTATATAGATTTAAGTAAAATAAAAATACAAGGAAAAGAAAATTTGATTGAAACTTGTAATATATTTAGAGATTCGCGTTATGAAACATTTAGAATATTTTATATGAAAGATAATATGATAGTAGGTCAAGAAGCAATTACCAGTAAAATACCAAATGCAGTAATGCTTTTTTCAAAAGACAAATATTCTGAATTTAATCCTATTAGGACTTATGAAACAATGAAAAATAGAATGGATAGATTGAAAGCAGATGGATATTATTTAGCTCATAATCACACATCTAATTCTGCTAAACCATCTCAAAATGATATGGAAACAACACGCAATTTTGTTGCAAATGTTGATGGCTTTTTGGGTCATATTATATTGGGAAATAAAGACAAATATTCAATTATTGAAGAAAATTCAAAGGGATTAATTTTAATGCCAGAAGAAAAAGTTTTAGATAACAATACTATAAGAAGTGTTAAAGAGAAATTTAGTGATAATTCTTTATATAATATAAAAATTTCTACTAGAGAGGAATTAGTTGCTTTAATAAAACAAATACAAAACGAAAAGGAATATTCAGTTGCAATTTTAACAGATTGTAAGTGTAATATTAGAATGGTATTAGATATTCCAAATAAAATGTTTAATCAAAATATAGAAAATTTGAATGGTTTTTTTAAGAATTTAGCAAGAAATAGTGGCTCTACAAGGGTTTTTATAGGAACACAAGATACTCTAACTTATAACCAGATTATAAAACATCAAAAATATGGAACAATTAAAGATACAGTATATTTTAATAATGACAATAATTTATATAGATTTGAAAAAATTACTAAAAATCCAGACTTATTTGATAAAGAAAAACTGCGAAAAAATAAAACAAAAGATGAAGAAAGGTAATTTGGAAAGGAGCGAAAAAGTTATGAAAACGGAAGAAATTTTTAAACAAATTTATAAAGAATTAAAAGATGAAATACTAGAAAATAGTAGCAAAATATTTATAAAACAATATGAAATTCCAAGTATGAATTACAGTAAAAATGAAAATACAGATGATTTATGGTGGGTAAGTGGAATAAAAATGGAAATATACCAAATGATGGAAATTTTTGATTATAAAATATATTTTTCAAGTTATAAGGACAAATATTTTTTTGGAAATGATGAAGAAAAAGTGCAAGAAATAATGCTAAAAGAGATAGAAAAAGAAACATTAAGAGAGCAATGTGATGCACGAATTGAAACTAGACAAGATGAAAAATACGAAACAAAAATAGGCAAAAAAAGTGAAGTTTTAAAGCAAAAACTTGAAGAAAAATTAGATGTAGAATATAAAAAATTAGTTGAAGAGTTAAAGAAATGTACTCCAGAAGAAATTATAAATCGTGCTTATGAATTAACTGTAAAAGATGAAATTATAGGTCAAATAAAAGAAATGAATTTAGACGAAATAGAAATAAAAGCAATGCTTAAAGAAGATGATTTACTTTCAGAATGTTATGAAGATTGGCGAAATGCAGACGGAAAATTAGGAGAAACAATATATCCTACAATAGTTGATACAATATATGTAATTACTTCAGAGCATGAAAAAGAAAATAAACAAAAAAAGCAAGAAAGTAGATGATAGCCTATGTCAAAAAAAGGAATATGGGTGCATCCAGATATAATTGCAAAAGCAAAACAAGTTGATTTATTAACATATTTAGCAACTTGTGAGCCACAAGAACTTGTAAGAGAAACAAGGACACAATGGTGTACTAAAACACACGATAGTTTAAAGATTTCTAATGGATATTGGAATTGGTGTTCTGTAGGTATAGGAGGAAAAAATGCAGTAGATTATATGGAAAAAGTGCAAAATATACCATACCCTTTATCTGCAAAAATTGTTGCAGACAGAATGAATATGAAAACACCAGTTATTGTAGAAACACAAGAAAAAGCAACAGAAAGGCACTTGATTTTACCAGAGAGAAATAGCAACGAAAACAGAGTAAAACAATATCTAAAATCAAGAGGAATTGACCAAGAAATATTACAAAAATGTATTGAAAAACACTTTGTTTATGAAGAAAAAAATTATCATAATGTTGTATTTGTCGGTTATGATGAGTTTGGAAATGCAAAGTATGCAGGGTGTAGAGCAACAAACAATAGTAAGTTTAAAAATGATGCAACAGGTAGTAGCAAAAACTATTCTTTTAGGTTAGAAGCTAATATAAAAACAGATACAATTTATATATTTGAGGGAGCAATAGATTTATTATCTTTTGCTTCCTTTTTTAAACTATATGGGCAAAATTGGGAAGATAAAACAATGATTTCTCTTGCAGGAGTTTATCAACCTGCGAAAGTAATCGAAGAAAGTAAAATACCAATTGCAATAAAAAAATATTTAGATAAACACCCAGAAATTAAAAAAATTGTACTATGTTTAGACAACGATGAAGCAGGAAGAAATGCAACGAAAGCATTACAAACTGTTCTTTCAGACAAGTATGAAATTATAGATAAACCACCTAAAATTCGGTAAAGATTATAACGAATATTTATGCAGAATTTTAGGAGTAAAACAACAAGAAAATAATAAAAAAAAAGAAACAGAAAGGACTAGATAAAGTTATGAAAAATTTTAAATTTATAATAAAAAAAGTAGCAGAAAGAGAAATAGAAATAAAAGCAAAAAATAAACAAGAAGCATTGGAAAATGCTATTGAATTATTAAGTACAGATGAAGAATATTTATTCAAAAATTTAGACAAAAATAATCAAGTTTATGAAATAAAACTGGATGAAATTTCAAATGATTTTAGAAAAGAAAATGAAGAAAAAACAGAGCAGATTTCTATAAACAATGAGCAAGAATTGAATAAGCTAATTAACAAAATAATCAAACAAATAAAAGAAGATATTGTTGAAAGTTATATAGAAGATTGCAATGAAAATGATAAAGAAATTGACGAAGAAAGTGAAACAGAAATTGAAGATGATTTACCTAAAGAATATGATGAAATTGTATGTGAAAAATGTGGAAATTGCATTATTGTAGATAAAGATTTATTGTCCTAACAAGCAAGACAAATGTGGCTACATTTGTTAAATTATGGGGCAATGCCCCAATCCCCATTAAAAGAATAAAGAAAGGAGCAGAAAATTGAAAGAAGAAACAAGAGATTTTATGCTACGAATAAGAGTTAATCCAACAGAACTAGAAAAAATAAAATCAAAAGCAAATAAAACAGGTAAAACTGTTTCTGATTTTATGAGAGAATCTGCTTTAGGATGTGAAATAAAAGAAAGACCAGATAAAACTGTTTATGATACGATAATAAAACCATTAAATGATTTCGTAAGAGTATTAAATGAATTGGAAAGAAGTTCCTATTGGAATAAATCTTACGATGAAAGAATTTTACAAAGTGAAATAAAAAAGTGGCAAGAGTATAGAACGATGATAAGGGAAAGGCTGTGGTAATATGGCAACTACAAGTTTGTGGAAAGTAGAAAATAGACTAGATAAAGTTATAAAATATACAACTAATGCAGAGAAAACAGAAAATAAAAATTGGTATAAAGATTTACACAATACTCTTGAATATGCGAAAGCAGATTTTAAAACAGAAAAACAATTATATGTAACTGGTATAAATTGTAGTGAAGATAATACTTTACAAGAAATGATATATACTAAAAAAAGATATGGAAAAACAAAAGGTGTACTTGCATATCACGGATTTCAATCATTTGCAGAGGGAGAGGTAACTGCAAAAGTTGCACACGAAATTGGAGTAAAATTAGCTGAGGAACTTTGGGGCGATAAATATGAAGTTATAGTATCAACGCATCTTAATACTAATCATATACACAATCATTTTTTACTCAATTCTGTTTCATTTGCAGATGGGAAAAAATATAGAAATACTAGAGAAAATTATGCACTGATGAGAAAAACGTCAGATGACTTATGCAAAGAATATGGATTAAGTGTAATTGAAGAAAAGCCGTGTGGAAAACACAATATAGATTATACAAAATACTATACTTCATATATTCAAAAATCAGATTATTATACTAATGCAAAAGAAGATATTGATTATGCAATAGCACAAGCATATTCTTATAAAAATTTTGAAAATATTTTAGAAGATATGGGATATACAGTTATAATAAGAGCAAATAAAATAAGTGTATGCAGACCACCATATAAAAGAAATATAAGAATTGAAAGAAGTTTTGGCGAAGAATATTCTATACAAAATATTGAAGATAGAATATTAAATTCACAAATTCCAAGAGTACCATTTCCAGAAGCAAAATCAAAAGTGAAAAAATATTATTCAAAAAGTAAATACAATTTGAATAAGGAAAGAGGCAGTTTATACAGATTATATTTATACTATTGTTATTTATTAAAGAAATTTCCTAATAATAGAAACAAAGTTAAAATATCACAAGATATGAGAAAAGACATCAAGAAAATGAATACAATATCTAATGAAATCAAGTTCCTGTGTAGAAATAATATAAAATCTACAGAGGAACTTTTTTTATACAAAAAACAAACTATTGATAAAATTAATGACCAAATGCACACAAGAACAGTTTTAAGAAGAAAAAGGCAGAAAACTACTAATGCAGAAGAAAGACAAAAATTGTGTGATGAAATTTTACAGTTATCTAATAGTATTTTTGCACTAAAAAAGGAGGTGGGATATTGCCAAGATATAGAAGAAAGAAAACAGAAGATAAAAGAAAATATGGAATATATGCAAGAAAAGGAAAAAGAAAATCAAAAAGGAAAGGAGAAAAACAATGAACTCATCAGATTCAGCTGAAGAACTTATAAAAATTTATTTGGATGGTGTAGGGTTTACACTACGAATTGCAGGAGAGGGATCAAAAAATCTAATAACATTTCTTATAGCTTTATCAAAAGATAATAAACAGACAAAAGGAAAAACAAGACTTACGAATATGCTAAAAACTGGTAAAGAACTAAAAATATTTACAATAAGGTCAGAAGATTTAAAAAAATTCTCACAAGAAGCTAAAAAATATGGAGTTTTATATTGTGTATTAGCAGATAAAAAGAACGAAAAAATTGATGGACTTGTTGATATTATGGTTAGACAAGAAGATGCTTCAAAAGTTGACCGAATTGCAGAAAGATTTAATTTTACAGATATAGCAACAATACAACATGAAATAGAAAAGGAAAAAGAAGAAAAGGCAAAAGCAAAAGAGGAAAAAAGCGAAGATGAAAAGATGGTTGATGAATTATTAACAGAGCCAGAAGAATTAGAACAAACAGAAGTTATGCAAGAATATTCCCCCAGTAATGAACAAACGGAAGAAAACAATCAGTTAGAGAGTTCCTTAAGTACCAAGAACAAATTAGAAAACGATAATTTATATAATAACGGAAAAAAGTCAGTAAAAAAGGAACTAGAGCAAATTACTAATGAATTAAAAGAAAAAGAAAAAAATGAAATTGCAATGGAAAAAACAGTTACAACAGGGAATGCAGTTATAAAAGAAAAACTAGAGCCAAAACATCTAAAACAAGAAACGGAAAAGAACAAAGGAAAACATTTTAAAGAGCCTAAACATTTAGAAACACAAAACAATAGAAAGAAAAGAAGAAATAGAATTAGAGAGAGGAGCAAATAGAAATGGATCAAATTGTTGAAGATTTATTAGGAACAAATAACAAAAGTAAAAATAATAATTATAATAAGTCATACAATAAAAATAATAATTGGAAAGAACAAAATAGGAAAAGAAATGAAGCATATAAAAAGATAGAAGGTATGTCTTTTAAAATATTAAAAAATGGGGATATGTTTGAACAATATCTTAATGTATTAAGCAGATTTGAAAAATATTCTGTTGGAAACTGTATGTTAATATTGGAAACAGAGCCTAATGCTATACAAATAAAAGAAAGGCAAGATTGGATTGACAGAGGTTATGAACTCACACCAAATGCAAAATCAATGATAATATTAGAGCCGAATAAAGCAAATGGAAAAGTATATTATAATCCAAAGGAAGAATATGATATATCACAAACCAATGCACCTATACTACAAGAAATAGAATATACGGATAGAGATATATTGTTAGCACTATTTAAAGATTGTAAAGCAGAAAGAGTAGTTGTCGATGTATTACCAAATGGAGAAAAAGGTGCAGAATATATAGAAAATGAAAATAAACTATATATGTGCAGAGGTTTAAAATCAGACTATTTGTTAAAAACAGTTATACAAGAAATTGCAAGAATGGAAATGCAAGGAGTAGAAATTGGAGAAATGAAAGAATTTAAAACTTATTGTATTTCTTATATGATATGTAAAAAATATGGATTAGAAACATCACAATTTGATTTTTCTAAGTTACCAAATGAATTATCAAGTAAAGAAAAAGGAAAAGATATAAGAATAGAATTAGATGATATTAGAACTAACTTTACAAAAGTAAATTCAAAAATTGCAACTTATTTTGAACAACAAGAAAAATCAAGAAAGAATAAAGAACAAGAAAGGTAGAAATGAGAAATGGGAAAAGAGAGAGTAGTAGAATTAGACCAGTATGAATTTAATACAGTTATAACTCTTATAAATGAAAAGCGAAATGATATGATAAGAGAAAAGCAAAATCCTGAGTATATAACTGAAATATTAACAAAAGTTATAAAAGCCCCAACAAAGAAAAAATGCAGACTTAATTTCAAAAGAGAAAGGGAAATGTGTGAGCGATAATGACAAAAAAGCAGACATTTTTTTAGTTTGTTTAGGGGGAATTGCAATAATATGGTTGTCTTTACTAATAGCACCGAATATAAATGGAGGATTAGTAGAAATCATAAATACTTTACCTCAAAAAATGAATAAACCATTTGAAATAGAATTTTGTGAGAATAGTTTAAAAACTGTTCTTATTTTTTTATTTGTATATTTACTAGGTATAGGAATTTATATGTCTAGTAGAAGAAATTACAGGAGAGGTAAAGAATATGGCTCTGCAATATGGGGCAATGCAAAACAAATAAACAAAAAGTATATGCAATTACCAAAGAGCCAGAACAAAATATTAACACAAAATGTTATGCTAGGTTTAAATGCAAGAAAACATAGAAGAAACTTGAATGTTTTAGTAATTGGTGGTAGTGGTGCAGGGAAAACAAGATTTTATGCCAAACCTAATATAATGCAATGTAATTGTTCTTATGTAATCCTTGACCCAAAACGGCGAAATTTTACGAGATACAGGAAATTTGTTAAAAGAAAAAGGTTATAAAATAAGAGTGTTAGACTTGGTTAATACAGAAAAAAGTCATTGCTATAATCCGTTTGTATATATAAAAGATGACAATGATATTCAAAAATTAGTAGGAAATCTTTTTAAAAGTACAACACCCAAAGGTAGTCAAGCACAAGATCCATTTTGGGATATTTCTGCATCTATGCTTTTATCATCATTATTTTATTATTTAAAATATGAAGCACCAGAAGATGAACAGAACTTCCCAATGGCTTCAGAAATGATGAGAGCAGGAAAACCAAAAGAAGACGAGGAGGACTATGAAAGTCCTCTGGATATTCTATTTAAAAGACTAGAACATAGAAATCCAAATCACATAGCAGTTAAATATTATAAAGATTATCATAGTCGGAGCAGGAAAAACATTAAAATCAATAATTGTTACACTTGCATCAAAATTAGAGAAATTTAATCTTGATACAATAGAGGGAATAACAAAAACAGACGAATTAGAATTAGATAAATTAGGAGAGGAAAAGATGGCATTATTTGCTATTATTCCAGATAACAACACAGATTTTAATTTTCTCGTTAGTATGCTATATACACAGATTTTTCAAGTGCTTTATTATAAAGCAGACTATGAACACGGAGGAGCATTACCAATACCTGTACATTTCGTGATGGACGAGTTTGCTAATGTTGCTTTACCTAATGATTTTGAAAAAATACTTTCAACTATGCGTTCAAGGAACATATCAGTTTCAATAATAATACAAAATTTATCACAATTAAAAGCCTTATTTGAAAAAAGTTGGGAATCAATAGTTGGAAACTGTGATGAACTTTTATATTTACGGAGGAAATGAACAATCAAGTTATAAGTATATATCAGAGCTACTACGGAAAAGAAACGATTGATACAAACACATATCGGAAAGAGTACAGGACATAGTGGTAGTTATTCAACAAATTATCAACTTACAGGTAGAGAACTATTAACACAAGATGAAATTAGAATGTTAGATAATGATAAAGCAATTTTAATGATTAGAGGAGAAAAGCCGGTAATAGATAAAAAATATAATATTTTAAAACACCCTAATGTAAATAGTACAACCGATGGAAAAGCAAAGCCTTTTGAACACGGAACAACAAATAGAGCAAATGTAAGTATATTACAATTAAAGCAAGAAGAAATAAATACAACAAAAATAAAGGATATACAAGAGATAAAGCAAGTTAAAAAAATAAAAACAGAGCTTTTATCAGAAGAAGATATAGAAAATTATTATTTAATGGAGGAATATGAAAGTGAAAGAGAAAAAGAAAATAATCAATAAAAAATTGATAATGAAAAGTATTAAAAAATTAAGTTTTATTGGAATAACAATAATTGCATTATTTATAACGCAAGATACAACTGTTTTGGGAGCAGATGACCCATTAAGTGTTATAAATAATTTATCAACATTTATATTTGGAATAATAAGAGCAATAGGAATGATACTTCTAGGATGGGGAATTGTACAAATAGGACTAGCATTAAAAAGCCACGATCCATCACAAAGAGCAAATCGGTTTTATGACTTTGGCACGGAGGAGTAATAATAACATTTGCAAAAGAAATATTAAATTTAATTACAGGAGGATAAAATGGGGCAGGTTTTGACACTTGTCCCTAAATTATTTTAAAGGAGGCGAGAAAAATTGTCGGATAACTGGGTAGTAGGAAATTTACAAAATGCTTTAGATACTTGGAATGATAAATTGAGCGAAATATGGAATCTAATAACACAAACACCAGAAACATTTAAAGGTCGGTACAATATGGAATATAATTGTTGATGTAAATGGAGCAATACAAGCAATAGGTTTAGCATTACTTGTATTGTTTTTTTTATTTGGAATAGTAAAAACTTGTCGGAAGTTTTGCAGAAGTAAAAAAGCCAGAGCAAGTTTTAAAATTGTTTATAAGATTTATATTAACAAAAACTATAATAACTTATGGATTGGAACTAATGTTAGCAGTATTTAAAATAACACAAGGAATAGTACAAACAATAATGTCAACAACAGGAATAGGAGGAGTAACACAATCTGTTTTACCACAAGAGATGATAACAGCAATAGAGAGTTGTGGCTTTTTTGAAAGCATACCACTTTGGGCAGTTACACTTATACGGAGGATTATTAGTAACAGTTTTATCATTTGTAATGATACTTTCTGTTTATGGCAGATTTTTTAAAATATATCTTTATACTGCATTAGCACCTATACCACTATCGACATTTGCAGGAGAGCCTAGTCAACAGATAGGTAAGAGTTTTATAAAAAGTTTTTGTGCAGTATGCTTAGAGGGAGCAATTATAATACTTGCTTGTATAATCTTTTCACAATTTGCAAGTTCTCCACCAGTAGTTGACACAAATGCTCAAGCAGTAAATCAAGTATGGAGTTATGTAGGAGAATTAGTATTCAATATGCTTGTATTGGTTGGAACAGTAAAAATGAGTGATAGAGTAATAAGAGAAATGATGGGATTGTAAGAAAGGGAGGATGTAATTTGAAAAATTATGAAGAATTTATAGATACAAAAAACACACTACAGAACAAATTGGCATTAAATACTTTGCTAGAAGTTGGTAGAAAAAATCTGCTAAACGAAAAATATTGTAAAGAAATGTTAGAGAATATAGATAAAAGTGATGGAGCATTTATGACATCAAAATATCAAAGAGATATTTTTGAAATTGCAATGAAGATGGCAAAGTTAAGCGATAAAGATTTATGTGAGTATATTTATGATAAAAAGAAAGAAGAAAGAAAAATAGAAAGAGGTAGATAAACTACCAAAAAGGAGTAGTTATGATAGTACAAGATAATATAGAAAAAGTATGGCTAATTGAAGATAACAAATTAAAAAAAGCAAATAAAATTGTATCAAAGGTTAATTATCAAGGACAAGAATTTGCAGTATTAAAGACAGAACGAGATGATGAATTTCAAGAAATGCTAATAAAAGATAAAAACAATGAATATTGGAAAATGAATATTGCAGGAATTGAATTTAAACATTTTATAAATGCAGTATTAAATCCAACTCTTATTGAAAGTACAATTTATTGTAGAAATGTTATAGAGAAATTATCTAAAATAAATTTAAAAGATTTTTTTTATAAGAAAGTTGAAAATGGTAGATATTTCAATATGTGTGAATTAAAGTATGTTTCAATATATTATCCAGAAATTTATGAAAAAGCAAAAGTATGTAGAGAAACAATAATACAAAAAAATATACAAGAAAGCGAAGCAAATAAAAAAAGAACAGAAGATGAACAGAAAGCAAAAGTTGAGAAAGTTAATAACAAATTTGAAAGTGATGTTGAAAATATAAAAACGCAAATTAGATATAACAAAAATGTGGAATCACAAGATTTAGAATATTATAAAGACAATAACTATGAAAACGGATTAACAACTCAAAATTGCTTTTTATATTTAGCAAAACAATATGGAATAAATATACCACTTGCAACACAAGGATTTATAAATAATAGATTAGTAGATTATGACTTTGCTACAGGGAATTATTCTTATAGAGTTACAACTAATAAAAAAAGCAGTACAAAGATACATGAGTATATGAGAGAAATATTAAAATGTGTAAATGATGAGTTTGATAAGCAAGTGGCAACATTAAAACAACAAATATTAGGTACAAAGGGGGCAAGATAGCGAATGGAAATAAAAATAAACAAAGAAATAAGAGAGTATAAAGAATCTATATTTTTTGGATTATCAATGAGGCAATTTATATTTTCATTACTTGCTTGTGGAGTAGCAGTAATATTATATTTTCTGTTAAAAAATTATATAGGGCTTGAAACGTTATCGTGGGTGTGTATATTAGGTGCTATTCCATTTGCTGTGTTGGGATTTGTTAAATATAATGGAATGAATGCAGAACAATTTATTGTAGCATTTATAAAATCAGAAATTCTAATGCCAAAAGTATTATTGTTTAAGCCAGAAAATATTTATTATGAACTTTTAAAACCAGAATATAAGAGATTGGAAAAGGAGGAAATGAAACGTGAAAATATTAAAAATGTTATTGGAAAAGTTAAAAATAAAGCAAAAAGAGGAAAAAGACAGAATACCAAGAAGTGTACAACAAGCAATACCGATAAAGAAAATATACGAAGATGGAACATTTCAAGTTGGTTGGAATAAATATTCAAAGACATATAGATTTACAGATATAAACTATATGGTAGCAGGAAAAGAAGAACAAGAAAGAATGTTTTTAGGGTATGGAAGTATATTAAATTTACTTGATTATGCCTGTTTTCCAAAAATAACAATAATCAACAGAAAATTGAATAAAATTGATTTTGAAAACAAAGTAAAAATACCAATAGGAAATGATAAATTAACAAAATATAGAAAAGAAATCAATAATATGTTATTGCATAATTCAACAGAAGCACAAGGTATTATACAAGATAAATTCTTAACTATTACTATTGATAAAAAACATCTTGAAGAAGCAAATAATTATTTCAATAGAACAGAAACAGAGTTAGGAAATTCATTTGCAAAACTAGATTCAAAACTAACAGAATTAGATATAAATGAGAGATTAAGAATATTCTATGATTTTTTTAGAAGTGGCGAAGAAGATTTGTATAATTTTGATATGAAAGCATCAATGCAAAAAGGACATAGTTTTAAAGATTATATTTGCCCTGACACTTTTGAATTTAAAACAGATTATTTTAAAATGGGGAATAGATATGGTAGAGTATTATTTATAAAAGAATTTGCAAATTTTATTAGAGATGATATTATATCAGAACTAACAGAATTGAATAAAAATATGATGTTAAGTATAGATATGAAACCAGTACCAATGGAAGAAGCAATAAAAATGGCAGAAAACAAAAGGATGGGTGTGGAAACTAATATTGCAAGATGGCAAAAAAGTCAAAATGAAAACAACAATTTTTCAGCAGAAATACCATACGAGTTGCAGAAACAAAGAGAAGAAAGTAAAGAATTTTTAGATGACCTAATAACACGCGACCAAAAAATGTTTTTAGCAACAATAACTATTGTTCATACTGCAGATACAAAAGAAGAACTAGACAATGATACAGAAACATTAAAGAGTATAGCAGGAAAACATTTATGTCAGTTAGGAGAATTAAAATATCAACAATTAGATGGTTTAAAAACAGTAATGCCTTATGGTGTAAAAAAGATAGAAATAACAAGAACATTAACAACAGAAAGTCTATCTGTATTTATGCCAATGAAAGTACAAGAAATACAAGATATGAATGGAATTTACTATGGAAAAAATGTTATTTCAAAAAATATGATACTAATAAATAGACACGAGTTACTAAATGGTAACTCTTTTATTTTAGGTGTAAGTCGGTAGTGGAAAGAGTTTTACAGCAAAACAAGAAATTATAGAAATAGCATTAAAAGATAAAGATGCAGATATAATTATCATTGATCCAGAAGCGGAGTACAAATCTCTTATTCAAAATTTAGGTGGAGAAGTAATTAAAATATCAGCAAATAGCAATAATCATATAAATGCTTTAGACATAAATAAAAACTATGGAGAGGGAAAAGACCCAACAAAAGACAAAGCAGAATTTGTATTATCATTATGTGAGCAGATAATGGGAAATGATACAGAAATAAGTGGACATAAAACACTAATAGATAGGTGTGTAAAAGAAGTTTATGCTAATTATAAAAACAGAAATTATCAAGGTGTAGCACCTACTCTTGAAGATTTTAGACAGGTATTATTAAAACAAGATGAAAGACAAGCAAAAGATATAGCATTATCAATAGAACTATTTACAAAAGGAAGTTTAAATACCTTTGCAAAACCAACTAATGTACAAGTAAATAATAGACTAATATGCTATGATATAATTGATTTAGGAGAACAACTAATGCCAGTAGGAATGCTTGTTATATTAGACAATATTATAAATAGAATTTCAAAAAATAGAAAAGCAGGAAGGACAACATATATTTTTATAGATGAAATATATTTATTATTTCAACATCAATACACTTCACTATTTATGAGTAAATTATGGAAAAGAATAAGAAAATATGGAGGTTGTGCAACTGGAATTACACAAAATATTGAAGAAATAATAGAGAATAAAAAGGCAAAATTGATGTTATCTAATAGTGAATTGATAATAATGTTAAATCAATCAACATCAGATAGAGATAGATTAGCAGAATTGTTGCATATACCAGATACAGAATTGAATTTTATTACAAACTCTGGAACAGGAGAGGGACTAATAAAAGTAAGAAATTCAATAGTACCATTTGAGAACAAATTTCCTAAAAATACAGAGTTATATAAACTAATGACAACAAAACCGAAAGAAGTAGAAATAGAAGAATAGAAAAATAAATAAAAAAATGTGGAATTTTATAGAAAATTATAATATTTGTGATATAATATGTACAATATTTTTGTAAAGGAGAAACAAATTAGTGAAACAAATTTATTTAAAATGTTTAAAAAAATTAAAACAATTTAGAAAAATGTTGAAAACAGACAAAGATATAAAAAGAGGAAAGATGTATTTTTCTTGGATTACTGAAAAAACCGATAAAATAAAAAATGAACAGAATCCACTATATATATGTAATAG
The DNA here is from genome assembly GCA_963558185.1 of uncultured Clostridia bacterium. Classification (GTDB taxonomy): domain Bacteria; phylum Bacillota; class Clostridia; order TANB77; family CAG-508; genus UMGS1663. The sequence continues at coordinate 28,106 of CAUWFE010000009.1, read as the reverse complement.
ACTAAAGCAAGAAACTCTACCTAAATATAGTATAAATAATTATGTCTATCAAACAGCAAAACAAGAATTAAAAGATGCTATTGATAGAAATTATACTTTTGATGGTAAAAAGTATAAATTGTCTAATTTCAATATAACTGATAATGATGTAATGTTAATCTCTAAAAAGGTTATACTAAAAAGAGGAAATGTTGTATGGATAGATTTTGGATTTAATATAGGTAATGAATTTGGAGGTATGCACCCTGCAATTATTTTAAAAAACCTTGATAACGAGTTATTTGTTTTACCAGTTTCTTCAAAAAAACCTTTAGAATATATAAAAATAGAAAACGAATATAAAGAAAATAAAATTTCATTAGAGGAATGTGAAAATAAAAAGAAAAATATAACAGAAATTGTGCAATTAGATAATATTTTTGGATATAAAAATATTTTGCGTTGGTCAAATATAACGAGAATGAAAAAAGTTAGTGTTTTAAGACTTAATTTTTCTGGTAGTATAGGCTCAATAGATGGAAAATATATGAATTTGATTTCACAAAAAATTGGTCAAGAATTTTAAGTATAAATTCTTGACTTTTAACATAAAATATAGTAATATAGTAATATAAGCAAGAGATTGCTATGAAAGGGACGAAAGTTCCAGTAAATTGCTATGAAAGGTGGTTGATTAGAAATAGTCAACTACCAGTTTTTTTATAAGGGTGCTATTTATAAAAGAATAGTACCTTTTATTTTTTATTAAAGATTGGAAGTGATAAAATTTGAAGAAAATTATAAAATTATTATTTGTATTATTACTAATAGGTGTAATGCTTATTAGTATTTTTTTTATTTTAAAAGATAAAAAAGAGGAACACGAACAAGAAGAAATATTTAAAGAAATAATAAATGTCGCAAAAGAAAATACAAAAGAAATACAAGAAGATACAATAAATATGGAAGAATTATATAGAATTAACAATGACATTGTAGGATGGATTAAAATAAAAAATACAAATATAGACTATCCAATAATGCAAACAAAAGAAAGACCAAATTATTATTTAAGAAGAAATTTTTACAAGCAATATTCAATTTTAGGTACACCTTATATAGCAGAAAATTGTAATATAGAAACTAGCGATAATTTGATTATATATGGTCATCATATAAATGGAAATAAACTATTTGGAGAGTTGGAAAATTATAAGTCAAAAGATTATTACAATGAACATAAAAATATAAAATTTTATACAATGACAGAAAATGTAGAATATGAAATAATTGCAGTGTTTAAAACTGTTGCATATACAGGTTTTCAGTATTATAAGTTTTGTGATGCTGAAGATGAAAGAGAGTTCAATACATTTATAAATAAGTGTAAGGAACTTTCTTTTTATGATACAGAAAAAATAGCAGTATATGGAGATAAACTTATAACATTATCAACTTGTGAATATTCAAATCAAAATGGAAGATTAGTAATAGTAGCAAGAAAAATTTTGTAGGAGGTGTTATATATGCCAGATATAAAAATCAAGCAAAAAGAAAAAAATAAAATACCTATAAAAAAATTAGATAAAAAAGAAATTTTTAAGACAAAATTAAAAGACAATTTGATAAATATAAAAGAAAGAAATAATACAAATGAAAATGAAGATACAAACCCTAATAATTATAGTATAAATAGAATATCAAGAGAAAGTAAAATTGCAACAGACAAAGCACTTAATAGATTTGATAAATATGGAAAAAAAGCAACAAAAGAAACAGTAGGAAATATAAAAAAAGGTAGTCAAAAAATTAAACAAAAGATACAGAATAAAAGTATAAAAATGACCGAAAAGACAGCAAGATCAACTATAAAGAATGCTGAAAAAACAATAAAAACAGCAAAGCAAACAGGAAATCTAGCATATAAAACAACAAAACAAACAGGAAAAATAGCATACGAAACGAGTAAAGCTACAGCAAAAGCGACAGTAAAAGGTGCAAAAAAAACATATCAAATTGCGAAAGCTACAGCAAAAGCAACGGCTAAAAGTATAAAAATTACAGTAAAAGCCACTATTGCAACAATTAAAGCAATAATTACAGGAACTAAAGCACTTATTTCTGCAATTATAGCAGGAGGTTGGGTAGCTGTTGTTGTAATAATAGTAATATGCCTAATAGCACTAATTTGTAGTTCTATATTTGGTATATTTTTTTCAAGTGAAGATGATGTAGGAAATAAAACAATGAGTGTTGTAATAAGTGAAATAAATAATGAATTTACAAATAAAATAACAGATATTCAAAAAAATAATGAACACGATGAATATGAGATAAAATCTAATCGTGCAGAGTGGAAAGATATTTTAAGTGTCTATACAGTTTTGGTAAGCAATGGAGATGATGCAACAGATGTTGTAACTCTTGATAATAATAAAATTAACAAACTGAAAACAATATTTTGGGAAATGAATATTATAACATCAAAAGTAGAAACACAAGAAAAAGAAATTGAAACAACAGATGATAAAGGTAATACGAAAAAAGAGAAAGTGAAAAGAAAAATTTTGTATATAGATATTCAAAATAAATCTATTGAAGAAATGGTACAAAAATATAATTTTAATGCAAAACAAATAGAACAGTTAGCAGAATTACAAAAAGATGAGTACAATTATATGTGGTCTTATGTTTTATATGGCTCATCAACAGGAAGTAGTGATATTGTAAAAGTTGCTTTGGCACAAGTTGGAAATGTTGGAGGTCAACCTTACTGGTCGTGGTATGGGTTTAATTCAAGAGTAGAATGGTGTGCCTGTTTTGTCAGTTGGTGTGCAAATGAATGTGGTTATATTGAAGCAGGAGTTATTCCAAAATTTGCAGGTTGTGAAAGTGAGGGGGTATCTTGGTTTAAAACTTGTGGATTATGGCAAGATGGTGGATACACACCAAAAATACGGCGATATTATTTTCTTTGATTGGACAGATAGCAATGATGGACAAGCAGACCATGTTGGTATTGTAGAAAAAATTGAAAATGGAAAAGTTTACACAATAGAGGGAAATTCTAGCGGAGATATGTGTAAACAGAAAGACTATGATATAAATAGTAGTGTTATATTAGGCTATGGAACGCCTGAATATTAACAAATGAAAGTGAGAAAATAAATCAATTTGATGTAGTAGAGTAAAAAAGGTATTATAAAGAAAAAATTATTTGATTGAATAAATGATGATAGAACAAAAATATTGCTAAAAATAACAAATATGTTAAAAAAAGTATTGTTTTTTTTAAAATAATAATATAGAATAGTAGCAGATTATTATAGAAAAATGTTTTGCGTTGGCAAATAAAATTGGAGGTTTTTATGGCAAAAGAAGAAATAAATATAGTTGATTTATTAAGAAAGAAACTGGAAGAAGAAATAGCTTATAAAAATAGATGTGATAATGGAGAAATTAGTTATTATGACATAGATTATGATGCAAATATGGTACTTGAATATTCACAAGAGACATCTTATGAAAAAGCTAGAAGATGGAATGATATATTTAAAGCAATAGAGCGGTATGAGTTCTTCAGAATTAGCTGATGGATTACAAGAATTTCTACAACAATATGATTTAGAACAATATAAGGAATTTATACCTTCTCATTTTATGGAAAAATTACAAACAGTAGTAAGAAGAACAAAATTTGAAGAAGCGGTGATGAGAGATGATGTTGTAGAATATTTTTTAAGTAAAAGTAAAGAAGAATTAGAAAATGAATTTGGAATAGAAGTAGCAAGAATGAAAGATTTTAACCAAAAAAATCCTCATCATTGTTATGATTTATTAGGACATACTTTATATACTGTAGCTGGAATAAAAAGAGATGGCTTAACCCCAGAACAATATAAAGAGTTAAGAATATCTGCATTTTTACATGATATAGGAAAACCAGAAGTTGCAAGGATGCATCCAAAAATTAAAGGACAACAAGTTTTCTATGGACATGCAGAAAAATCAGCTAGTATTGCTAAAAGAATGCTTAGTGATATGGGGTACAATAAAGAAACAATAGATAGAATGAGTTTTTATATAGGTCATCATGATGATTTTATCAGTTATAAAACACAAGACCAAATAACTCCAACAGTTGCTAATCATGAATTTATAAGAGGGATTACACCAGAAACAGTTGCAGAAATAATGTTTCAAAATGAATACAATGGTGTTTTTGAACGAAATGGGTATAGTAAAGACCAAATGAAGTATATATGTTATGCATTGGCACACGGTAAAGAGCCTAAATTTGTTAATAATGGCAGACCAGTGCAAATAAATTCAAATATGCAAGAGGCTGTCGGAATAGTAAGAGACCATGATGCAGTTAGTTATTATAGTGTAAGTGAAGCAAATTCATATAATTATCATGATGTTATTGATTTTAGCGATGAATATTCTTTAGAAGATTATCAAATGCTAATGCACTTATGTCGTGCTGATGCAGGAGCACAAAGCGAAGTTGTCAAAACAGATGGAAAAGTTGTTGCTTCAAAAACAGGAAAAATAGCTAATATGGACAGTATTGATGCATGTCTTCCAGAGGCAAAAAGAATATTCGATTTAGTTAAATTATCAAATTTATTTATAAGTAATATTACTAAATCATCTCCAAAAAGAGAGGTAATAAATGTAGATGAACTTACTCCAGAGGAAGCAGAGGCATTGTGGGAAGAAGAAGAAGAATATATTGCTGAATATGGAGATTATTCAAATGAATATATGCATAAGGATGTTTCAAGTTGGCTAAATTTAATGGGAAAATCATCTACATTTTTAGCCGAATTAAAAAAGAGAATTGAAGAACAAAGAGCAACAGCCATAACTGATGAGGTTGAACAAGAAACTTTTGATGAATACTATGAACAAGATATGGAAGATTTAGATAGAATAACAAAAGTTAGAACTAGAAAAGAAAATTTACAACCACTAGAGGCACAATTGGCAGAACAAGAGGCAACAGCAAGAAAATTAACAGAGGCAGAACAGCTACTGTTACAAGTCAAGGAAGATAAGAGAAAAGGAGAAGAAAGATAATATTATGAGTAAAAATGAGTTAATTCCTTTTAAAACAAGTAATATTTTCGGAAAGATCATAGGATTTTTTAAAAAGCTTTTCTTTAAGAGTAAAAATCAAGTTTATGCTAATAATGAGGAATTAGTTAAAAATAGTGTGGAAAATTCTAATGAAGAAACTGTAAAAAAATCTTTTAAAGAAAGTATTATAGTACAACAAGAAACCAAAGAAAATGTAGATATGAAATTATTAGAAAAGTACAGAAATGGAGATATAGACGAAGAAGAAATGACAGATGAACAATATGAATGTATATATAATTCATACAAAGAAAGAATAACACAATTAAAGGAATCAAATAAAAAAAGAAAAGAAGTATTACTTGCATATAGAAAAAGAATGCAAACAAGTAATTAAACAAGTAAAGGCAGAATATTTTTTATTCTGCTTTTATTAAAAAACTTTCATAAATGCAATTATGTGTTATAATAATAATGAGAAAAATAAGAATAGAGGTTTTTTAATGAAAGATAGAGAAAATATATCAGATATAGAATTAACTGAACTTTTTAATCAAGCTAGTTCAGTTGAAGAAAAATTAAAATATTTTTCAAAGATACAAGATGATAATTGCAAAATGGAATTATTAAATAGTATTCCAGAAAAAGAAAGATATAAATTTATAGGAAAATTAAAATCGCCACAAAGTATATCTACAGCATTAAATAATTTTAGTGATGAAAAGACAAAAGGTAAGACTTTTAATTTTGTTTCAAAACAATTTAAAGGTAATAATATGGGATTATTAGAAATATTAACACAAATTGATTTTGATGTAACTATTCCGCCTAATATGTTAACATTTAAATTAAATAATATAAATATGCTAAATTTAGACTTTTTAATAAATATACAAAGACATGTAACTAATCATTCAGAGATGAAATTTAAAATAAATGAGTATGAAAGTGATTCGACTAAAATAGAATATACGTTTAGTGAAATTTCAGCAATTATTGCAAAAATAGAAGAACTAACAGCAGATATTCCAAAAGATATGGATGAGGCGAATAAATTTTATAAAGTATATTCAAGAGTTACTGGAATGATGACGTATGATTATAAATGTATTAGAGAATCTGATGATGCCAAAAATAAAGCAAATCAATCAATAGGTAAAACTGGTTTTTGGAAAGCACAAGAACAATATGATAGAGAAATGAAAGAGATAAGAAAGAAACCAGCTGGATTATATGGAGGTCTTATTGATGGGAAAGCGATTTGTGCAGGTTATGCTTTAATACTTCACGAAGCACTAAAATATGTTGGACTAAAATCGCAATATATTATAGGTTTTGTGCCGGGAAATGATGGACATGCATGGAATCAAGTACAGATAGATGGAAAATGGTATAATGTTGACTCTACATGGGATTCACAGGAATATCAATATTATAGAAGATATGAATATATGCTATTAAATGATGAAGATTTTAATCAGACTCATGGAAAATTTTCAAATAGAAGGACAAAAACAGAACATAAATGTAATAGTAGGTTTGATTATAGTAAGATTCAAGGACTAGTACCTAGTCAAATAAAAAATACAGAAAGGAGAGAACATGCACTATGAGTGAAAAAATAATAGATAAGAATTTATCAAGAATTATAAAAATCAAAATGTGCACAAGTGATATAAATGACATAGAAGATATAGAGGATATATCTATTCAAGATATAAACCTTATGCAAAACAAATTAAATATAGACTTAAAAGAAATAGTAAAACTTAAAAAGTTAAAAAGTGTTTCTTTGAAATTTTTTGAAATAACAGATGAAATAGTACAAGCTATAAACCAGTTACAATATTTAGAAACAATAGAATTTTCAATGTGTATATTTAAGAATAAAGAGGCATTATCAAAAAAATTGAAATCAATAGCTATATTAAATTGCCAAGATTTTAACATTGGTATGTTAAATCAAAATACCATATTAGAAGAATTACAACTTGTTCATTCTGGAATTGTAGATATTGCTGATATTAGTAATTTTAAAAAATTGAAATACTTAAAAATTGCACATTGTAGTGCAATTAGTGTTCCAAGTATTGCTACATTAGAATATTTAGAAAGATTATATTTAAACCATATAGAGATACCATACTATATAAATATTTCAAAAATGTCAAATCTAAAGTTCATTTCATTAAGTGGATCAAATGTGCAAAATAAGGAAATGTATATAAAAAAATTATATGACCAAAACAAAGAACTTATAGTAGAATTTGAAGAAAATGACAAACCAATAGAGTAGGGAGGAAATATGGAAAGGTATAAAAAGTTTGAAATTAAACAAAAAAAAGACGAGTATATATATGATTATAACTTTGGAACTAATAATTTATATAACACAGAGATTCAAAAAGAAAATGAAATAAAATTTGATATGTTATTAGATGGAATATTATTAAATAATGAACAATTAAAAAATGAAAGAGCCGACCTTAATTAAGTTCGGCTTTAATTATAATTATTACTGTATATACTAAAGTTAATTCTATGATTATAATTATAATTATAATTATTGTATCTAAATCCTAGATACTTTTTTTCAAAATTTTTATATAAAATTTATAAAAATATATAAATTTTATATATTTAGTACACATCTTAGGTGTACTTTTAGCTATTTCATAATTAAGACTTACAGTGCTTTCTAGGTACTTTTTTCATATTTGTTCAAATTTCAATATTCTTTACTTTTTATATATACTCTCTTTTGGTATATATTTTATAATACAATTTTATGTATTATTTCTTTTTTTATCTAGAAGAATAATTTTATTCTTCTAGTGAATATTGAAAATTTAAACGATGAATGTTCCCCTTACTAACTAAAGTTCATCAAAGCTACGAAATAACTTTTCTTCAAATATACTTTAATTATACTACCTTTCAATACTTTTGTCAAATTTGAAAACACTTGAAAGTCGCTAAAAATAAACTGTTTTGACATTTTACAAAAGAATATTACATTTACAACGAAATAAGTATAAACAATTTAGAAAGAATATATTGGTTGAATTATTGCATTTGTTTACTTTTTATTATCAAATAACGAAGAACAAAAATGTTGCCGAAAATCATAAATATATTAAATAAAATGTTGCTTTTTTTTAAATAATAATATAGAATAATAGTGAATTAGTATGGAAAAACTCAAACCAAAGAGTAATTTAATGGAGGAAATTTAAGTGAATAATAAAGTAGTAAATAAACAAATACCGATAAAATCAATAATAGATGTTGCAAATTATTTTGATGATTATAAAAATAGATACGATAATATATTTGAACAAGAAAAAATTAAAAATAAAAATTTAGCATTTAGTGATAAAAAATATGAATATGAAAATGGCAGTACAGAATTAAGATATACTATTAAATTAAGAAATGGGCAAAATATGACGGAAACAGATTATAATTGGTTTATAGGTCAATTAGGTCAACCAAGAGCAATTGAAGAAGTTTCACTAGAGTTAAGAGTTTCTTTTTATACCAAATCTGGAAAAGAAGATTATAACGACCAATATAATAGTATAAATGTTACAGTGGATTTTAGAGATGCCAGAATGGATTTAAGATATTCAGATGTTTATATAGATGTCCAAACAACAAATCAAGAGAGAGAAGCAAATAATATTTATTCTACAGTAATGAATACACTCGAAGATAATGAAGATAGATTTAATAAAACAATAAAACATAGAAAACTTAGAATACAAGCATTTTGTATATCTGTAGGAATTATACTTTCATATATTTTATACTTTGTATTAAGAATGAATGTTAATAAATTACCATTAGATATTGCAGAATATTTAACTAATAAATATGTTATAGTTTTTGGACAATGGTTTGTAGCAATATTATTAGGAAATGTATTTTCATATTGGTATATTTTGTCTATTTATAGACCATTGATACCAGATGCAAAATATGCAGGTTATAATTCATCAACTTATAAATCTGTTTATAAAGATGATATAGATGATTATTTAGAACATTCAGAAGTACACTTTGGAAAATTTTGGGATGCTGAAAAAAGAAGAACGAAAATTGAAAAAATATATAAAGTTACAAAAATAATTTTACTTGTACAATTAGTTGTTAGTGCTATTTTATTTCTTGTATTAAGATAACACTATAGAAAGAGGAAAAAATGGGAAGATTTACAATTGGAAATGGGCAATATGTTATTTATGCTAAAGATTCAGAACAAGCTAGACAAGTTATAAGTCAAGAATTACAAAGAGTTGATAAAATAAAAGAAAAAATGGCTAACTTATTAAGTCAAGATGGTACAGCAATACAAAATTTTATGGAAAATATATCAGAAGAAAATTTAAATATACATTTTAACGATGAAACATCTTTGATATATGATGATCCAGAAAATGCAAAAACAAAAGGTGAAGTAAGACAAAGAAGTAGCGAAAATGGAAAGTTTACTTATGATTTAGCATATCGTTATCCAGAAATACAAGGACATAATGCTGATTTTAGGTTAGCACACGAAATGGGACATTTGATGCTAAATCCATCGAATGCAAGGATGCAAACGTATGATAAAGAAACAGACACTAGACAAGTTTCAGGCTTAATGAGAGTACCTAGAGGTCAAGAAAGTAATCCTAATGCAATTTATGGAACAAGAATGCAAGAAAATGCTATAAATTTAATCGCTTCACTAGCAATTAGAGGCGAACATAGTGCAGATGATATAATGTCTGGAAAAGTAGATGTGTCAGAATTTAATTTATATAAAAAGTGTGATGATTTAGTAAAATTACTTGCAGTTTCAATGAGAAATGATTTTGATAATGAGATGAGTTTTGAACAATTGGTAGAAAATAAAATAGATTCTTTTATTGAACATTCTGATGGAAGCAAAGAGCCAGCAAATACATTCTTTTATGGTGTTTTGAATGACTCTAGTATGATAGAGAATGAATTTGATAAGTATATGGGCAAAGGTGCTTGGAGAGATTTAGATACATTTATTACTAACTTACATAATCCTAATATTAGCAAAGAACAATTTGATATGGTATTTAAAGAAGCTCAAGGAATGATTACTGAATTTGCAAATACTAGGATGCAAGAAAAATATAAAGAAGCAGTTGCAAGAAATGGACAAGGCGTTCCCTCTATAGATAATAAAATGAATATGATTAAGGAAATGACAGGAACTGAATTAGAACAAGAACAATCGTGGCAACAAACAACAGTTGGAGATAATATAATCCAATTTCCAGAGGGTTATAGTATAAATGAATTTGGAGAAATAATTAGACCTGTTAGAGAAGAAACACAAGAACAAATTCAGCAAACTACTAATGTATCACAAAATGAAAGTAAATTAACATTAAAGCAAAAAGTAGCACAATTTTTACAGAAAAATAATTTGTTTATGAACTTATCTTTTGTAGATAAATTTGTTCGTAGGCAATTAGATGTACTACCACCAGCAATACAAGAAATAAGAAGTACAAACACGAGAGTAGAAAATAAAACTAGAGAAAATTTTATAAATGAATTAACAAATTTTGGTGCATATAGAAATTTACCACCCATTCAAAGAATGTCTGATCCAGAAAGATTAGCACAAATGAGAAGAAAAATGGAACAAAAAGGACAATCAAATGAAAATAATGAAAGAGGATAAAAAGTTTATGGGAAAAGGTAAAAACCAAAATATTGAAGAATTTTTGAATAAATTTATAAATGGAACTTCAACGAAATTAACCAAAGAAGAGAAAAAGTTTGTAAAATATTCAGAAAAATTTAAAAAAAGATTTGGAAGGAATCCTTATATAGCAGAGCCAAGTGGTACAAAAAAAGCAACCATAAAAGCTATAAAGAAATGTTTAAAAGAGGATAAAGATATTTTAGATGAGCTACTTTATAATTGTTCATATAAAGATATTTCAGATATAAAATATTAAAGATGTTATTAAAATTAAAATTTATAAAAAATAAGAAAGAGGTGTTAAATATGCAAATTGATTCAAAAGTAGTTAATACAAAAACAGAATTATTGGATATTATAAAAGAGGGAGTTAATCCTTTAGAGTATATTAAGGAAGAAAAAGATATTGATTTTATTTGTAATTCACTTGTAATTACAGGAAATGAAGAAGACACTTTTTTTGAAGAATCAGCAGAAAATTTATTAAGAGCAATATTATATTATTTAATATATACAGAAAATGAAACAAAGACAATTGATAGATGTAAAGAAATTGTTAAAATGGGATTAGATGAAGAAACTGCTAGAGATAGTATAAAAAATTTATTAAAAAAAGAAGAAAGAGCGAATATGCTTTATGTAGCTATTGATATTGCATCAGACAAAACATTTAAAGCTATATTTGAAAAACTAAATGAGAGATTAGAAAATATAAACTAAAAAAAGAGCATTGGCTCTTTTTTTTGGTTTAATCATTTACTTCAACATCATCAAATAATTTATCATCAAAAAAATCTTTTAAAGTAATATCTAAAGATTGACAAATTAAAGTAATAGTTTCGATTTTTATGGATTTATTTTGCTTTCTTAAAAATCTATTTATAGTTGAACGGTCAATACCAGAAGAAAGTGAAAGTTTATTTCCGTTAATTTTATAATCATTCATTAAATTTTCTATTCTTTTTCTAATTGCTTCAGATAAATACATATAATACTTCACTCCTAAAATTATATATAATAAATATAGCAAATAATGAAAAAAAATAAGGGGACTGTAAACAACAAAATGGTGGAAAAGTATTGAATTTAATAATAAAAAATGCTATTATATATAAAAAAGAAAGGAAATAATTTATGGAACAGGAAAAAGTAGTAAATCCAGAGTTTGACATTCCATATTATATTTTTGAAGAAATAGTGGAATATGTTGAACAAACAGCACAAGGAAGATGTAGATGTATGAAATGGGAAAATATAAAATCTTTATTAGGATGTGCTATAATAAATGAAAGACTAACCAAAAGGCAAGCAGAACATATTGAAAAGAAATATTGTAGAGAGAGCAATAATAAAGAAGAATAGTTTATTTTTTTTACTAACAATATTATTATGAGCAATAATTTTGTTCTTATGTATTTATTCTAAAAAAATGTTAAAAATAATAAAATAAGCATATATTTTAGAATAAATGAGGTAATGTTATGGAGAACAATGTTGGTAAAAGAATATTAGAAGTAAGAAATAAAAGAAATTATACACAAGAAGAACTAGCTGAAAAAGTAGGTAGTGTAGCAAGTTATATCTCAAATATAGAAAGAAAAAACAAATGCCCATCATTACCACTATTAAGAAAAATAGTAAAGGAATTAGATACATCTTATGATTATCTATTGATAGATGATTTTGAAATGGATAAACAATTAGAAATTAAATATAAAGAAATGTTTAGAGAAATAAAGAAACTAGATGAAAAAACACAAAACGAGTTTTTTAGTATTGCAGATAATCTTATAAAAAGCTTTAAGAAAATAGAAAATAATAATAAATAAAAATGTAAGTAAATATATAAAATAGTAGATGTACTGTTTTATATATTTTTTTATGCTCTAATATGGGAAATATAGGCATCTTTACTTGAATAGTTTTACATAATATGGTATAATTAAAAAGTAATGATGTTAAGGTGTGATAAATGTGAAAAATGAAATAACACTTAAGCTCAAATGTTCTATTAACGAAATACAAAGAATTTTAATAAATAAAGGTTTTTCATTAACAGATAAATTTGATGTAGAAGATATATATTATATACCAAAAGATATAAACATAAAAGAGCTAGAAGTAAGAGAAATACTAAAATCATATATTCTAATAAGAGATATAAAACAATATGAGTCAGAAGATTTTGTTAAATATCATAGAATTGTAAAAATAACTTTTAAAAAGAAAAATATTGCAACTAATGGAGAGATTATAGAACAAGAAAAATACGATTGTGAAATTAAAGAAAAAGTGCAAGGAGAAAACATATTAAAAGCCATAGGTTATAGAAATATAATGACAATTAAAGAAAATGATGTAGTATATAGTAAAGATCGGACTAGATATTGCAATAAAAGATATAATAAATGGCGATAATTTAATTGAAACAGAAACAATAGATAGCAATAAGGAACTTGACACGATAGATAAGTTAAAACAAAAGATTAGTAAGTTAAACATACCAATAGATGAAACTGATTTCTTTGTTAAGAAAGCTGAAATTGAATTTAAAAAAATATTGGGAGATTTAAAATGATTGATACTAATAATGTAAATTTAAACTTATTAAGATGTTTTATAGTAGTTGCTGAATCTGATAGTATTGCAGATGCAGGAGAAAAAACAGGCTATTCTGCTTCAAATATTTCAACTAATATTAGCACATTAGAAAGTCAATTAGGAGTAAAACTTTTTACAAGAAAGCCATTGAGATTAACTGAAATAGGTAAAGAAATGTATGAGAAGATAAAAAATGGTTTTGCAGATATTGATTTTGCAATGGTAATAGCAGAGAGTAAAAATAATATAGAAAATGGAAAAATTACTATTGGCTGTCCATCTCATATTACAGATTTCTTTTTAATGGAACAAATATCAAAAGCAATAACTGATTATCCTGCTTTAGAAATAAAATTAGACACAGAGTCAAATAGTAAAACTTTAATAGAAGAATTAAAAAATAATAAAATAGATTTTGCTATACTTGATTCTATTCCACAAGAGTATGAAGAAGAATTAGAAGTAGAAGAAATAAAAAGTAGTGAAAATGTATTTATTTCAAGAGAAAAAATAAAAATAGAAAATATAAAAGAGTTAGAAAATTATAGATATATTTTGCCTTATGAAGATAGAACATCAACTAAAAGACTAATGGAAAAGTTAAAAAAATATGAAGTGAAACTAGATGCAGTATTAAGATGTCCTACAACAGAACAAAGAATAAATGCTTCAAGATTAGGAATAGGAATAGCCTATGTAATGAAAGAGGCATCTAAAAGAACACTAGAAAATAAAGAAGTATATCAAGTGGAAATTCCTATTGAATTGCCTAGAAGTAGTATAAAAATAGCATATATAAAAAATCACTTAACAAAAGTAGATAAAGAATTTATAAATAAATACATAAAATAAATTAAGAGTACCATATAGGTATTCTTTTTTAATTCAAAAAAACTAACGATAACATCAAAATTTCAAAATTTACAAACATTACCAATTATTATATAATTCAAGTACCAATTTATAATGTTTTGGAGATGTTGAAAATGAATTATGTAATGGATCAAAAATTTAAAGATTATTTTGGAGATAATTTAAGACAAGTATTTTTTTACCTAATTGATGATTGTAATTTAAGATGTGAACAATGCTTGTATAAATTAGAAATAGGTTTCCAAGTACATAAGAAAGAAGTGGATTTTGAAGATGCAATAAAACTAATTTCTGACTTTAGAGAAATGGGAGCAGTAAAATTAACTTTAATGGGAGGAGAGCCTACTTTATACGGAAAAAAAGAGGGCAATAAACCTTTACTGGAGTTGATAAAAAAAGCAAAAGAATTAGGATATGAATATGTTAGAATAGATACGAATGGACAGTTTGATAGTGAATTATTAGAAAAGCCAGAATTTAAAATGCTAGATGAAATAACTTTTAGTTTAGATGGTCCAACAAAAGAAATAAATGATTCAATAAGAGGTCGTTCATTTGATAAATGTGTACAAAATATAAAGAAAGCAAAGGAATTGGGGTACAATATAGATATAACATCTTGTATTAGTAAAGAATTAGTAAAACGAGATGAAAAAGGTAATTTATATTTAGATAGAATGATAAAATTTGCAGAAGATTTAGGAATAGACAAAATAAACTTTCACAATTTATTTAAAACAGGAGTTCCTAGAGATTATTTTAGTGGTAATCTTGATATTAGTATAGATAAATGGTTTGAAGTATGGAACGAAATAGAGAAAAAGGTTGAAAATGAAGAATATTCAATACCAGTTAGAATACCACAATCTTTTACAACAAAAGAGAAATTTTTAAGAAATCCAGAGTATTATGGATATTGTTCTTGCAAATCAAGGTCAAGAATATTAGTTCATCCTAATGGAATGTTAAGAGTTTGCTCTTTAATGATAGGTACACCTTATGGAATAGCTAGGTATTATGATAATAAAATAGAATGGGATAATTCTCCAACAAACGAATTACAAGCACATAAAATGGATAAGAATACACCTTGTACAAATCAATTTAAACATAATAAATTCGGAAAATATATACCAGTATGTGTATCATTCAAGCCAAAGCAAAATGAAATGATATGGAAAGAACTAGAATGGGAAACTAAAACTAAAGGAGATAAAATTAGAACAGTAGTTGCTCACGATGAAGATACAGTAAAAGATAAAATAGTAAATATTTTAAATAAAAGAGAGGATATAGAAATAATTGCTGTAGCAAAAAGTCCAGAAGATACTTATAATAAAATTATAGAATTAAAGCCAGAAATGGTATTTGCAAAGTATGATTTTGGAGTGGGGATGAATGGAATTGATATAGTAAAAAAATCAAAAGAAATATTAAATAATGATGTGCCAGTATTTAATTTGATAGCAACAGATATTCCTAAAGAAGATTATATGGAAGCTAAAATAACTATTGGAGATAAGTTGAATACAATAATTAGAGAACAAACTGAAACAAGATATAACACTATTATAGATGAATATAAAGAATATATAAATGAATTTGCAAAAATATAAAAAAAAGGTAGATAAATTCTATAAATTAGAATAATCTACCTTTTTTCTTTATTCTGATTAAGTAATAAACGATTCTTTCCAAAAAATCTTTCAGTGAAAGACTATCTCCATTGCTATATAAAGCATTATAAACTTCATTTTTATCGGAAAAAGAAGTGTTATTAAATGGTCTTATGCAACTATTTAAACAATCTCTGACCCTAGACAAGGATACATTATGTTTATAAGATATGTAGGAAAGGACATTTGTTAAATATTCCATTTCATCAGGTTTGTAATAATAATAAGTAATTGCATCTCTCATATAAATATAGCCGAGTGGACATACAATTAAAATTTAAAGATTGCAATAACCAATCAATTTCGCCTACTTCTATATCTGGAGTATTATAATCGATTGCTATTTTTCTTACCACATTTGATAATTTATTATCAGAAATAGGTTTATAAACAATTTCATTGATTTTCTGTAAATTAGTCAATTGCATAATATAATTAGTTGGTACTGTTAAAATAGTATTACATCTTTTTCTTTCAATAGGAGTGCAAGAGAGCTTATCAATAATATTTTTAGTTGACATATCTGGTAACTCACTATCTAAAATTAAAATATCTGGATTAAACTTCCAATATGCAGTAATTGTATCCATTCCTGTGTATGCACTTTTAATTTCAAAAATTTCATCATTTGTTAGTTCTTGGCGAAGAATATCTATTTCATCTATATTCTTATTGCCTACTAACACATTAATCATAGCACTATCCTCACAAATGTATTTTACAATATATGGCAATATTATACCACTAAAATTATGTAAATTCAATATGGTAAACCTCTTTTTTTGTACACATTTTCAACTTTTTCAAACAAAAAACAAAAAAAGATAAAAAATAATGTCGAAAAAGGTCGAATAATATATAAAATAAAAGTAGTGATATTAGACTATGAAAAATTTGATTTTTGTGGTATGATAAATAAAAGTTTTAGGAAGTGATAAAAAATGACACAAAAATTTGTAACAGAATATATAAATAGAAAAATACAAGAAGATGAGAATTATATAAGATATACTTTTTATGAATTAAAAGTGAAAAACAATTTAACAGATGAGGAATTACAAATATTTTTAGAAATGAACAAGAACTACTTTGAAAATAAAGGTTATGAAGTATATTTTACAGGAGCAAGGTTTATATATCAAAATTGTAATAGAATAGTAGAATCAAATGAACTAATGATAGCAATTAAAGAATAAAGAAAGGAAAAAGTAAAATGTTCAAGAATAAAAAGAAAATAGAAGTAAATGATGAAGAATTAAGAATAATATTATATGCGTTAAATGATTTTAGAAATGCAGTATTAAAGGAAAATAAATGTGCAGATGTAATTAGTGAGGTAATATCAAAATTAAAAAATAAAATGAAATTAGATAAGTACGAATTGGGAGTTATTATAAATGGATTAGATAGAAAAAGAAAAATAATAATTAAAGAAAATAAAGATACATCTATGATTAACAATTTACTTTTAAGATTTCTTGATATTGCTGAAGATTTAAAGAAATAAATATAAGTTTTAGATCAATAATAATGGCGTTGTTTTGAAAACAGCGTCTTTTTTTGTACACAAATTTCTTTTTTTGTACACATTTTGAAAGAAATAAAGAAAAGCAATGTATAGTGTTTGTGAAATGAGTTTAGGTAACTCCAAACACTAAAGAAGTCCATACAAGGTACTACAGACAAAAAATAAAACGAAGTCTGGAGAGATGTATGGATGCTGATTTTTATTAGTAGTAGATTAAATTGTTTTATAAAAAAATATATAAGTACCTATATAGAATTTTTGTGTTCTATTATAGGTACTTTTTGCTTTTCAGAGGCTAAAGTAACAAGAAATAAATCGCCACCTGCAAATTGTTGAATTTGAAAAATTTAATGATTTGGAGGTAAGCAAATGCAAAACAATGCAAAGTGTTTTATAAAACAAGGAAAAGGTATTTATGAAGAAATAACATACGAAGAATTAGAAAAAAGAAGAAAAACGATAAATTCATATAGTGAAAAGAAATTTATATACATACATGGAATGTTATTAGAAGTATCAAAAGAAGAATATAAAGATTACTACACTGAAATAGAAAGAAATAGATATTGCAAAAAGGTATTACAAAAGTTACAAGTAGTTTCTATTGAAGAGTTAAATTTTGATGAAGATATGAAACATAAAGAAGTTATTACAGATACAAGTAAAGATATAGAATTTGAAATAGAAAGAAAAATTGAAATAGAGCAATTACGAAATGCTTTATTAAAATTAGATAAAGAAGAATACAAACTAATAAGAGAATTATTTTTTAATGAAAAAACAATGACAGAATATGCAAAAAATATAGGTTGTGGTGTATCAACAATATTTGATAAAAAAGTTAAAATTTTGAAAAAATTGAAAAAATTTTTAAAAATTTAGAAAAAAAACCGAAAATACCCTCCAATTTTTCCTTTATGGATTGAGGGGGTATTTTTATTCCTTTCAAAAAGCACATTGAAAATTGAATAAAACCATTATAACACCACTAAAAGAGCTCGTTTATGAGAGGACAGAACTCATAAAACGTAAAAATATTAGGTTGCACCTAATAAAGCGAAGATGTTAGTGGATTGATACTTTTGCATAGTCATAGTTCGAGCGTGATAAAACCGTCCCAAGCCTTGAGTGCAAGTCTGTGTACAGGCAGGTGAAATTCCTATGGGTGATTTAGCAAATCACAATTTAATGGTAATTAAAATAGAAAAATAATAGGGACTATCTGAAACAAGGTAGTTCCTTGATATAAACGAGGTAGAAAAATGATAATAATTATTTTAGTAATAAGTCTATTAGCAATAGCATTTTTTACATATATTTTACTTGTAAGTGCTAATATGAATAAAACTGATGAAGAAAGAGAAAAAGAAGATAACGAACAATTAGAATATATAAGAAACTACAAAAATGGAGGCAGTAAATGTGAAAACAAAAAAAGAAACAAGACAGATTTATAGAGGGGAAATATATTATGCCAAATTGTGTGAAGCAGTAGGCAGTGAACAAAGTGGAAATAGACCAGTTGTTATAGTACAAAATAATACAGGCAATGAATATTCTCCAACTACAATTGTACTTCCACTTACTAAAAGATTAGATATTGTTAATCCACAACCTACACACATAGATGTAAAACAATTTGGAAAACTAAAATGCGATTCAACAATATTAGCAGAGCAAATAAGAACAATAGATAAAAAACGATTAGGAGATAAAATAGGAAAATTGCCACCAAGTATAATGAGAAAATTAGATATAGCAATGAAAATTGCTCAAGGTATAAAAAGATAAATGTTAAGAAACAGGTATTGATTTTACTTGTTTCTTTTTTTATTGGAAAGGAATAAGAGATGGAAGAAAATATATTAGAAAAATTATTACACGAAAGATATTCTGTAAAACAAATGGTAAGTTATTTTATTATTGGATTTGAAAATACAGAAAACAAAGATAGATTTGATGAAATAATGAATAATATTACAACAATAGTTGTGAACATAGACAAAAATAAATTAGTTGACCTAGTTGATATGGAACTTATAGAAAAAATTGACTTATATTGGAATTTGAATGTTGAGCAAATACTTTCTTATGCTTATATAGTTTTTAAAAATTTTATAAAAGCTAATAGAATTATTGAAATAAAAGATATTGTAAACGAATTTATAGTAGTTGCTAAACTTTATTCTCCAGAAAATGCAGTAGAACAAGTGAAATTAAGAACAGTGAAAAAAGGAGGAGAAATGTGCATAGAGTAAATAATATTTCCAAATTGGAAAATAAAATAAAAAATGGCAAAAAGGTTGAAATTGACAAAGTAAATTATGAACAGATAACAGACATTAAAGATATAAAGATAAATAAAAAAAGGTCAAGTATTGGAAGGATACTTGATTTTTTGAGATGCGTTGAAAATCCATATATTATAAAAGTAAATGATACAATAGTGAAAATGCAATTTTCAACAAAGCCAATTAAGGCAGAAGATTGTATAAATAAATTATTTTACAACTTATATCTTGAACACTAATATTAAATATTGCAAGTATGCGATTAGAATAAATCTCACAATTAACAATAAAAAGAAAATTGTATAAGATGAGTGCATAAAAGATAAGGAGGGAAGCAATGTGGCAGGTAGAATTTCAAGATATGATGAATTACAATGTGCGAGGTCAAATGGGTTAAGAATTTGGTCTGTTGCTGAATATATAAGGCTATCAGTAGAAGATGGAGATGACAAAGTTGAAAGTAATAGTATCGTTAATCAAAGAGCATTGCTAAATGATTATTTGAAGAATAATCCAGAACTAAAATTATATGATTATTATATTGATGATGGATATTCTGGAACAGATTTTAATAGACCACGGATTTCAAAGATTATTAAACGATATGAAAGCAAAGAAATTTGATGCAATAGTTGTAAAAGATTTATCAAGATTAGGTAGAAATTATATAGAAGTAGGTAATTATATAGAGCAAGTATTTCCTTTATTTGATATTAGATTTATTGCAGTAAATGATAACATTGATAGTTATAAAGACCCAAAATCATTAAATAATGTTATGGTTCCGTTTAAAAATTTGATGAATGATGAATACTGTCGAGATATTTCCAATAAAATAAGATCAGTTTTTGATATAAAGAAGAAAAATGGAGAATTTATAGGTTCGTTTGCTCCTTATGGATATATAAAAGACCCAAATGATAAACACCATCTAATAGTTGACCCAGAATCTGCTAGTACAGTAAAATTGATTTTTAAATTATCATTAGATGGAATGGGAAGAACTACAATAGCACATAACTTAAATGAGTTAGGAATCTTAAATCCTTTGGGATATAGAATAAAAGTATTAAAAATGAATTGGAAAAGTAAAAAAATAAATAAAGATTATAGTTTTGCTTGGGATACTACAACAGTTAATTCTATATTAAAAAATCAAATATATTGTGGAGATATGGTACAAAATAAAGGAAAACTCATAAGCTACAAAGTACACAAACATATAAAAAATCCGGAAAATGAATGGATTATTGTAAAAAATACTCACGAAGCAATAATAAATAGAGAAACCTTTGATAAAGTGCAAGAAGCAATAATGTCAAGAGATACTAGATTAGGAAAAGATGGTAATTTATCTATGTTTGCAGGACATATAAAATGTGCAGATTGCAAAAGAGCAATGGTAAAAAGACAGAGTTCATATTATAAAAATAAGCCTAGAAAATATTATTACTATGCTTGTTCTACTTTTTTTAGGAGGTCAGGAGAACTATGTACAAAACACTCAATAAGAAATGATAAATTAGAAGAAATAGTATTAGAAGCAATCAAATTACAAATAAGTTTAGTTATAGATGCAGATAAAATCATAAGAGATATAAGCAAATCTAAAAAGTTTAATTATAAAATGGATACAATTTCAAATAATATTGATAGACAAGAAAGAGAACTAGAAAAAAATAAAGGATTGAAGAAATCAATATATGAAGATTGGAAATTAGGAATAATTAAAGAAGATGAATATTATGAATATGTGAAAGGATATGATGAAAAAATCCATCAATTAAATAGCTCATTAAAAAAATTATACATTGAAAGGGCAACAGCAAATAATGAGAGCAGATATGATAGTGGATGGGTAGAAAAGTTTGAAATGAATAAAAATATAAAAGAATTATCTAAAGAAGTTATAGATGATTTAGTAGAAGATATATACATTCATGAGGGAGGAAATATAACAATTCAATTCAAATTTCAAGATGAATATCAAAATGTTATAGACTATATTAAAGAAAATAAATGCTTATTAGAAGATGAAGAATAAAAAGATATTAAGATATTAGATTTTAATATCTTTTTTTCTATAATAAAATGTTGTGATTTTATAGAAAAGTTTTTAAAAATATGATATATTATTTATGGTTTTAATAAAAAATAATCACAAAATTTTACAAAAGTTAATAGATTTTTGATGTAAAAAAATATATATTTTATAGAAAATAATAACGATTAGGAGAGATTTTATATGTGTCAAAAAATAGTAATTGCAGAAGAGATGAGATATTATAACCGCAATGCCACAAAACCTAGTATTCCCAATGGTTACGAGATACCAAGAGAACCTAGAATGCAAGTTAAAAAAATAGAAAATAAAGAGGATTATATTGATTTACTTTTAGAGGCAGATCCTTCAAAAGATATGATACATAAGTATTTAGCAGATTCCGATGTATATGCATTAAAAAAAGAAGATGAGCTAATTTCTATAGCAGTAATTAGCACTATTTCCAGGAAAACATTAGAATTAAAAAACTTAGTTACAAGAGAAAATTATAGAAATAAAGGTTATGCAAAAATACTTTTAAAATCATTATGTGGTAATTATAAACAAAAATACGATAGAATGTTGGTAGGAACAACAGAGAATAACATTCCTTTCTATGTTAAACAGGGATTTGATAAATATGAGAAAACAATTAAGAATTTCTTTATAGATAATTATAATGAAGAAATCAAAGACGGGGATTTAATTTGTACTGATTTAATATATTATTCAAAAGATTTGAAGAGAAAAGTTAAAGATAACTAGTAATTTGTCTCGCAGGTTGTAGTTTAATTTTAAATAAAATAGGTAAATAAATTTATAAGAAAAAGTAATTGATAAGACTGAAAACTTTTTAGACAATAACCAAAGAGAATCAATACAACACAATAATGAATAATTATTAAATAAATTTATATTTTCAAATGGCTACAATGTCGATAGACAAAAATATGCCAATAGAGCAAGTTGAAAAATTATTAGGACATATAAAAATAGATACAACAATGGAATATGTTATGGTAAATCAAAATAATGTAAAAAATTCACATAGAAAGTTTGTAAGTTAATTTTTATAATTAATGGAAAACATAGCAAAAGAGTTGACATAAGTAAGCGAAAGTTTTATAATAGTACTAATCTTTTTTATTTTTAAAAGATTATTTTTAAATAAAAATAATAAAGAAAGGAGTGGAAATGTTTGGAAAGAAATATTTTTCTAAGTTTTAGACAGGAGTATTTTAGACCAATTTTATATGGTATAAAAAAGTATGAGTATAGAAAAAGGTTTTGTAAAGAGCCTGTAATAGCATATTTATACTTAAGTTCTCCGGTACAAGAAGTTATTGGGAAAATAAAATTTGAAAAACCATTAATGACTAAGGAATTATTGAATGTTTATTCAAATAATGAGAAGATCAAATCAAAACTTCTTAGATGTTTGGAAAACAAGGAACAATATATAATTCCTATAGTATCATTACAACTGTTTGAAAATCCAGTAACAATTTGTGATTTAAAAAAAATAAATCCCAGTTTTACGATTCCCCAATGCTACTGCAACTTAGAAAAACAAAAAGACATTTTTGGATATTTACAATCAAGAACTCTTTTGGAAAGAGAGTTTTGGAATGATCATTCAAAAGTGTTTGAGCAAAATCTAGGTGTTTTATGCATCGAAATGGAAGAAACAGAAGAATATATAAAAAAAGATAATATATTCAGAAACAGTCCTAAGTATCAAAAAATTAAATGTTCAAGTTTAAAAGAAAGGAAACATTAGAATGAAGAACGTATATTATCCTTTGGCTGGAATGAACTATATTGTTGATAGTATTCCTCAGATTTTAAAGAACAAGCAACCAGAAGATAAGAAAGAGATTATTCTCTATTTATCTGCACAGGTAAATTCATATCCACATATTGGAACATTAGTGAATTTTATTTCGGCATTTGCATTGGCAAAGCAGATTAGAAGTACTTATAATCTGCCCATTAAAATTCGGGTTGAATTGTTAGAAAGTGTAACTGGAAAGGAAGAAACAATTAATGGAGTAAAGTACTATAAGAATCTCAGGAATGTAGTCGATAAAGAGGGTACGACTATTTGTGAAAGATACCTTCCATATTTTAAGGAGATTTTAAACAGATTATCAACGATGGATGGAATTGAGTATGAAATCATGTTTTTTTATGATTATCAGAAACAGACATTAGTACGTAAATCATTGTTGGAAGTATTGGACAATGCGGACATTTTAGGAGAAGTATTAAATCCTAAAGATGGAAGTATTAGATTGAGATTCGAATGTCCTAAGTGTGGACTTGTTGATAAACATAATCATAAT
The DNA here is from genome assembly GCA_963558185.1 of uncultured Clostridia bacterium. GTDB lineage: Bacteria > Bacillota > Clostridia > TANB77 > CAG-508 > UMGS1663. Next base: position 3,950 of record CAUWFE010000009.1, on the reverse strand, counting down.
CTCAAAGTTATTCATAAATCCAAAGATAAAATTATTTTGGAAAATGAATGTCCTATTCATGGGAAACATAGGCTTACAGTAACTGAGAATAATGAGGAACGATTTGATATGAATGTTCCCTTAAGATATTTGGTTAAAGCAATGTACCTTATTAAAAGTGATAAACAGAACAATACGCTTAGTGTTATTGTAGATGGTGGAGATTGGTCTGGAATGTGGCCGTTAAGGGTTTATATGGAACCATTATTAAAACTTGGTTATAGAGAACCTGTGAATGTGATTTATACTCCAACTATTTTAGATTGGTCTGGTAGTAAACTTTCAAAAAGAATGTATGTTGGTAATGCAGCATACAGAGAATATATGAAAGAGGGACTTATCAATTATTCAGAGTTCTATAATCAGTATGGTGAAATTGGATTTAAAAGAATCTATGATGAAATAAACTTATGGGTTACTGATCCAAAACTCTTTATTAGAGACTATACAATTGAATACATTGATATGATTCTTAAAGGTGAAAACATCAATTAAATTCCAAATATTTTTGCAAAATATCAAATTAAATTAATTTGATATTGAGAACAGTGCTACAAAAAAATGTAGCACTGTTTTTTCGTATTGACTTTAATATTAAAATTTTATAAAATAAATGTATTATACTAGGAGGGAGTTTAATGAGAAAACCAATAATAGGAATTGTAAGTAAGCCTAAACAAAAAAAAGAAAAAAATATATGGAATAAGATGTATATTGCTGATGAAATCAGGTATTTAATAGTAAAAAATGGAGGACTAGCAATATCTTTACTATCTCCAGAAGAAACAATGAATTTTAATAAGGATGATATTAATGATAAAAAAATATTAACAAAACAGGAAAAAAATGATATATTTGAATTAGTAAAATCATGCGATGGAATTATTCTTCAAGGTGGAATGACTAGTTCAAATTATGAGATTGAATATGCAAAAAAAGCTGTTGAGTTAAATAAACCTATTATAGGAATTTGTGCTGGATTTAATAATTTACTGAGAGCATTAGGAGGAAATGTAGAAATAGATAATACAAATAGTCATAATTATTTAGATGAAAATTATAGACATCCAATAACTATTGTTAAAGATACAAAATTACATAGTATTATAAAAAAAGATAGAATTTATGTTAATAGTATTCATTCAATGGTGGCTACAAAAGAGTCTGTTGAATCATTAGCAAAAATTTCATCATATTCTGAAGATGGACTAGTTGAGAGTTTTGAATTAAATAATAAAAAGTTTGCGATTGGTATAAAATGGCATCCTGAATTAATGCTAAACGAACAATATGTAGATGAAATATTTAAAATGTTTATAGATTCCGCTAAAGAAAAAGATGATATGTAAAATATAGGAGTGATTGTATTAATATGAATAAGAATGAAATTATTTTTGTAACGCATAATACAGGGAAAATAAAATCAGCAGAAAAATATTTTAAAAATTTAAAATTTAGTACGTTTAATTATGAATTAGAAGAACCAAGAAGTGATGATATAAAAGAAATAGCAACTGCAAAAGTAAAAGAGGCTTTTGAAATAGTAAAAAAACCTTGTATAGCTTTAGATACAGATTTTAGGATTGAAGAGTTAAATGGATTTCCTAGAGCATTTGTAAATTTTTCATTAGATACAATAGGAATAAATGGAATTTTAAAACTAATGGAAGGAAAAGAAAACAGAAAATGTGCATTTAATGAGTGTTTAGCCTATCATGATGGTAAGGATATTCATTATTTTTATGGAAAACATCCTGGAAATTTATCAGAAAAAATACAAGGATTAGACAGAGCAGAAAAATGGTCAGATTTATGGTATATTTTTAAGCCAAAGGGATTTGATAAAACATTGGCAGAAATGGATTTAGAAGAGAGAGAGAATAGAAGAAAAATTGATGGTTCAGTACAAGCAATGCAGGAATTTGCCAAATGGTATGAAAACCAATAATAATCCCTACAAATTACAAGTGTGCGCCCAGCTAAGGGTAAGTAATCTAGCAAGTGGAAATCTTGCCTAGTCAAGGTCTAACCAACCAACTAGTAGCGAGTCTTGTGCTTATGATAGTAATATTATGAGTAAAGCGTAGACAGCAAGGAAACAGGGTTAAAAGGCAGTTCAGCCTCGAAATTTTGTCATAAACTGAAAGGCAGATGTGGTACTTGTTGCAGAATGCAATATTTGAATAATTGTTATGGTAAGAATATTCAAACTTTCACGGGGTCAATAGTGCCAATCATGTTTCACATAGTGATTGCTTTATCAACTGGGGAGAGCCTAATGTTTCTTGTAGTAATACAAGTATGACAAACAACAATAAAACGGAGAATGTAAAATAAATATTAGGCAGTCGGATAAGTTCGTAGTAGTGAAGAAGTTTCTGTAATGGGAATGGAGCGAAGGGACTTACACAATAAAGGTCTTTCTGAGGAAACATTATCTGTACTCAGGGACAGGAGGAATAATGGAAACGAAACTAGAAAGAATAGCAGACAAATCAAGAAACGAAAAGCGACCAATATTTACATCATTGTATCATCTAATCAATGAAGAATTACTAAAACAATGTCACAAAGAATTAGATGGTAGTAAAGCAGTGGGAATAGACAATATAAGTAAGAAAGAATATGCAGAAAACTTAGATGAAAATATTAAAAACTTAGTAATAAAATTAAAGAATAAAGCATATAAACCAGCGCCAGTATTGAGAGTGTACATACCAAAAGATAATGGTAAAATGAGACCATTAGGAATATCAATATATGAAGATAAAATTGTACAATTAGCATTAAAGAAGATATTAGAGGCAATATATGAGCTAAAGTTTCAAGACAATATGTATGGATTTAGAACAAACAGAGGGTGCCACAATGCAATAAAATATGTACATCATAAAATTATGAGAAATAAAATAAGTTATATTGTGGATGCAGACATAAAAGGATTCTTTGACCATATAGACCATAGCTGGATGATAAAATTTCTTGAATATAATATAAAAGACCCAAACATATTAGGACTAATCAAGAAATATTTAAAAGCAGGAATAATGGACAAAGGTAGATACTTAGAAACAGAAGAAGGCTCAGCACAAGGAAATATCATAAGCCCAGTATTAGCAAATATATATATGCATTTTGTATTAGTGCTATGGTACAAAGAAATCATAGAGAAAAGAGCAAAAGGAGATACATTCCTAGTTGTTTATGCAGATGATTTTATTGCGGGTTTTCAATATAAATATGAGGCAGAAGCATATTATGAAGCATTGAAGAAAAGAATGAGTAAATTTGGTTTAGAATTAGAATGTAACAAAAGTAGATTATTAGAGTTTGGAAGATTTGCAGAAGAAAACAGAAAAGCAAGAGGAGAAAGAAAACCAGAAACTTTTGACTTTTTAGGATTTACATTTTATTGTAGCAGAAGTAGAAGTGGAAAATTTAGTGTTAAAGTAAAGACAAGTAAGAAGAAATTTAGACAGAAAGTTAAAGCTATGAAAATATGGCTATACCAAAACAGAGATATAAAAGTAAGCGAGTTAATAGAAAAGTTAAACATCAAGTTAGTAGGACACTATCGTTATTATGGAGTATCACATAATGGTAGAATGTTATGCAATTTCAGACAAAGAACAATAGATTTTCTATACAAAATCTTAAATAGAAGAAGCAACAAGAAAAGCTACACAAATGAAGGATTTCAGGAATTAATAAAGATATTGAAAATTCCATACCCTAAAATTTATATAAGTTTATTTGATTAAAAGTGAATGTTATTGTGAAGAGCCGTATGCAGGAAAACTGCACGTACGGTTCTGTATAGGGGCTAGTGTCGCGAGGCATTTGTCTACTAAACTATAGAGATATTGAGAGGGAGATGAGAGTGTAAATATGAATCCAATAGAAAATTTAAA
>CAUWFE010000008.1:0-65256 GCA_963558185.1 uncultured Clostridia bacterium | reverse complement strand
TATATTAGTGATATGATATAGTTTTAAACTTTTATTATATTCTTGTTTTAATCCAACTGCAAGCTAATGCGTTTATTGTAATCATTCCCAAACTTGGCATACAATCAATTAAAATGCTAGCTATTTTTCTTCTATGTCCTGCAATAAGTTCATATCTTCCATTTTCTTTTGGTCTGATGATAATAGGCTCTAAAACACCATATTGTTTGATACTTTCTGCCATATCTTGTAATTTATCATCCTTATTTACATGATAAGGATTATTTGGATTATCATCAATAAGATCAATAGAAATCATCTCGACTTTTTCAGCATTATCATAATCTCTTTGCTCTTGATTTGTAAACAAATCATCTAATTTTGGAAGTTTCATTTTTTGTTCTTGATTTTTCATTGTCTAAAACCTCCTTTGCTAAATTTTTATACGCATTTGCGACTGTACTATGTTTATCAAATTCAAATATACTTTTACCAGTAGCACTTGACTTTGCAGTATTTATAGCTTTCGGTATTTCTGTATCATATATTTTTACATATTGGGAGTAATTTTCATTTAATTCATTTCTTACTTCTTTAGATAAATTAGTTCTTTTATCTACTAAAGTAAGAAGAACTCCTCCAATTTTCAGATTAGGATTTATTTGTTTATGAACCCTATTAACTGTTTTTAATAAATGTCCCATCCCTTTAGCTGCTAAATACTCTCCTTGAACAGGAATTATTACTTTGTCACTGCAAGCTAATGCGTTTATTGTAATCATTCCCAAACTTGGCATACAATCAATTAAAATGTAATCATAATTATCTTTTATATTTCTAATAGAGTTCTTAAGTGTAAACTCTCTGCTCATTGCATTTACTAAAGAAAACTCTATTGCTGATAAATCTAAATTAGAAGGAATTAAATCTACTCCCTCTTTATGATGAAGAATACTTTTTTCTGTATTTATTTCATTATCATATATAGTATCTGACATAAGAGTCCCAATAGTATTTTGTAATTCATCTTGATTATAATATCCCATACATGTTGTTAGATCTCCCTGTGGATCAGCATCAATAAGCAATACTTTTTTTCCTTCTTTAGCAAGAGCTACACCTAAAGAAAAAGTGGTAGTTGTTTTTCCAACTCCACCTTTTTGATTTGCTATTGCTATAATTTTACTCATTGGCAGTCTCCTTTTTTTGATTTGTTTTTCTTGATTGTTCTCTACAACTTACAAATTGTTCATAATATTCATGTTCAGTTATTTCGTCAATATAATGCTCGGCATTCTCTATAAAGTCTTGAATAGTATCATTTATCATCATACATATTTCTTTATAACATGGTGCTTCATAAAGTTCTACAAGTGTAAATGTAATACTCTCTGCAATTTCATCTTCCATGTCTACCAAATAATACAAATTTTCTCTCATTGCTGGAATATCTTGTTTAAATGCTTCTTTTATATCTTCAGTTGATAACATTTGTTCTAATAATGTATATAAACTATTTTCTGATATTTTAGCAAAATGTAATGAATTTTTTAGTCTATCTTGAGCATTTTTTATCTTTCGCATATCATCTTCTGTTTTATTTTCTTTAATAAGCAAATTGCTTATTTTTACCATGTCAGGATCTAACCAGTTCTCATATTTAATACAATCTTTAGTTGTATTCATTAACATTGCTTTTATATTATCAAAGTTTTGTGCAATAAGGTGTAGGAGTAAAATATATAACCATAGTTATATGGTCCTACCCACAAAATCTTGCTACTTCTTGCCATTACGCCTGTTTTGGCTTATTATCTTAATAATAAACTATATGTCTAAAAAATTAAAACGCCTTAAAATCGATTCTCGTGCGTCGTATTTTTAGCCATTTTTCAGTATTTTTAATAGACACATGAAAATCAATATTTATAGTTATTTTGCATATAAATAATAGCTTTTGTACTTTATTCATTAAATTTAAAACATATAACTTATTGTCTTAACTGTTAAAATGCCTTAAAATTGATTTTGGTGAATCTATAATATGAAACTATACTATTGATTAGCAACCTAAATTTATATAATTATTATAAAATATTTTTATAAATTTGTAATATAAAAATTAATTTACAAACATTTTATACAAATGTTCGTTTTTTAAAATCAAATTAAAAATTAACTTTGCACAAAATTTTTTAAGTTTAAATTTAATAAAAATTTTTTATATTAATTTTATATTTTAATTTTTATGATTTTATTTTGTAAAAGTTATTATATAGAATTTTTAGCAGAATTATAAGTTTAGTTTTGAAATTTAATTTATTATTTTTAAAAAATCTCTAATTTTTTAAAACTGCCCCTCTCTCCTACTTTCCAATTTTTTTAAATAAATGTTAATTTTGTAAATATTTTCAACCATAATAACTTAAAAGCTAGCAATTTTCATTAATCACTAGCTAAACTATTTTTATTATATTTTTCAACATTTTCGCATATTTTAATCTGGAAATCTTCTTACCAAACAATAAATTAATTATTCTTTTATCAATTATATATTTTTTGTTGTTACTCCGCATTGAATTATTATGGGCACTCATCACATTTACTGTCCTTTTTGTATATTTTGTAAGCTTCTGCTATGCTACAGGAATACTCTTTTTGCCTAGATTTAATATTGTATATTAATATTTCTATCCAAACTAATACCACTCCAAGTATACAACCTGCAATTAAGCAAATATCCATATTAGAACATATTTGTCTAATTAAAAGGAACGGTATAAAAAAGCTAATTATTCCTATAACAATAGCAAACATTGCTTTTAAAATACCTGGTTTTCTTGCTTCCTCAAACATTACCCGTATTAATTCTTTCATAAGATGTCCTCCTTAAATAAATATATTTTTGTAACTAATTATATTATAACACCAAAACATATAATTGTAAAATATATAATTATAAAGACTCACCATTTTCCTATTTTTATTACTTATCTTTTTTATTATTTAATAAATAAATAGATAAACAGCTCACTCCTATCCCTAACATAGTAATAGCATTATTTATATCAATTTGTTTTAATATAGAAGTAACTATAATGCAGATACCCATTGCAAGACCAACTCCGATTAAAGTAGTATTGATAATATCCTCTACTTTGCTATTTTCTTGTTTCGTTTGTGCATTTAATAATTCTTCCACAGAAATACCTAAAATTTCTGCCAACTTAGGAATAGAATTAACATCGGGACAAGATAAATTTCTTTCCCACTTTGACACTGCTTTGTCAGTAACATTCATTTTCTCTGCCAAGTCATTTTGTGTCATATTTTTTTCTTTTCTTAAAGAACTAATCATTCCTCCAAGATTTTTGTATGACATATAAAATCCATCCTTTGCTTTTGTTAATTCCATTTTATTACTGATATTTCACAAGCTCAACCGACAGTTAGTTTAGTTAAATAAACCATTAGTTTAGTTGTGGTTTATTTAACTAAACTAGTGGTTTGAGAAAATTTTAATTTTTCTTTCTAGTAAAAAAAATTCCAATGATTACTCCAATAAGAATAATCGGTGCTATTTTTATAAATAACCATTCAAAAGAATGAAAAGCAACTCCCAAAACAGCTTTTTCAGGATTACTGTAATTCTAATTTAAGTATAGGCTATTCAATAAAACTAAAAATATGAAAATACTTAATATAATTTATGCCTAATGAGATTAGCAACCAATGAGCTATTTTTCTTTGCTACAAGCAATGCTTATTAACATATAATATTTACAGTTATAAAATTGTAATTTATTTTTTTATATAAATTCCCGTCACTAAACCATTTTCTTCTTTTATTTCTTTAAATTCTAGTTTGATTTTTTTATTATTTTCTTCAAACAGTCTAACTCCATTTCCTAGAATTATATTCTTTATTATTACCTATAATCCAATCTATGCTTCCTTTATCATCTGCAATAAATCCATCTAAACTTTGTGAAATATATAAAATTACTTTTCTTTCCATATCAATTTTGACTCCTTTATAATTTGTGACTTACTTGCTCCAAGTCATAGTGTATTCTATCTCATTTGTTTTGTTGTCTATCCTTTCTCTTGTAATGACAAAATCATTTTTCTTGTAAAATTTAATAGCATTTATATTTTTCTTATATACACTTAATGTTAATGTATTTCTATTCTCTTTTACTCTGTTTAATAGTAAGGTCCCTATACCATTACATTGATTATTTGTATCGATAAAAATTCCTTCAATATAATTTTGGTCTAAACCTATAAATCCTACTATATTTTCTTCTATAACATATACATATATTTCTGCATTTAGTAAAATTTCTTTTACATTGCTATAATTATTTTCCCAATATTCTTTTGAAATAAATTGATGAGCTTTTATATTTTCATTTTTCCATATTTGCATTACATCATTTATATCACTTTTTTCAAATTTTCTTATCATACACTGCTCCTATTAATGGCAATTTATTATTATATTTTATTATCTCAAAGTTGTATTTTTTCAATTATACTATTTATATCATAATTAGCATTTATATATTTCAATATATTTGCACAAACTACTTTCATTTTAATCTATATTATATGTATCTGGTTTTATATCATCAAATATTGTTTAGCACCAACCTTTAATACTTGAAATACAGGAGCAGCAAAAGTCCAAGATGGTACAATTTTTAACCATTCCAAGAATTATAGGTCTAATTTCTTTAAACTTATCCATATAAAACCTTCTCTTTTTTACTAAAATATGTATAATTATACGATTTTGTCTATAACATTACAATTACTTTTTATATTTTATTTTCTCTATTCTTAGCTGTTATTTTATGTAATATATTTTCTATGTAAATTTTTTACGTTGTTTTGATTTACCATAGCATATTCCATTGTTGTGTCTATTTTAATATGTCCAAGTAATTTTGTACTTGTTCTATTGGCATACCTTTATCAATAGCTATAGTAACCATTGTTCTTCTAAATTTATGTAGATGCACTTTATTACCACAAACTCTAAATTATTTTTATTTAATATATTTTTCTATTGAATTATATTCATCTTGGCTTATTTCATATATACCATTATATGGTTGTTCAATATAGTATTTATTTTTCTTTTTATACACAAATATCGTTTTTATTTCGTTATTTGTAATCTTAAAGTTGATTTTTATTTCATTTTCAACATTTACAGGCATATCTTGAATACTCTCTTTTTTTGTTATTCTCTTTATTCCGCCTAAAATATCTACAATATTTTTTATTTCTTGAGAGTCATTTATATCAGTATTTTCTAATGTTATATTTGAAATTTCTTCTGCTATTGGTAACTCTAAACTATATGTTCTTTTATTTAATTTATTATAACAATAGATACCAACTACTGCTCCAGTACACAAAAATAATACAATTATAAATGTTATTATCTCTTTTTTCATATAAAATTCCATTCCTTTCTCACTTCACTCGAAAGCATACATAGCTATGAAAAATTTCTTATAATATAAATTTGATTTCTTTCAAAATATACTTTTAAATTTTGTACTCTTCTAAAATCTATATTACAATCTTGTTTACCTGCAACTCTATGATATTCTTTGATATTGTTTCTTATATCTTTTTGTTTAATATCTTCATATTCTCTTCCTTTCATTCTTATAATTTAAATATATTTACTTTCACCTTAGAGCAAATGCAAGAATGTTATAGATCTTAAGTTTTCTCCTCTAAATTCAATATCATTATAACACAAAAGTAAAAAAATAAATAGTATCAAGCAAAGCTTTTTAAACTTTACTTGATACTATTTTTGTCTATATTTACAATTAACATCTTTAATTAATTTAGCACAAACTTCATTATTTTCCAATAGGATAGATATAATATGTTAATGTCGCTTCTTTAAATATTTTTTCAAATGTATCTGTATTGATTTTTACAAAAATTCTTTCATGCCATCCACCATAACTTATATATCCATCTTCGTTTAATCTTATATCTACAGTAGTTCCATCTTTCATTCCGAAATATAGATGTGCTTGTTTTTTCTTTAAAGAATAAATATCTATATTTGTTCCATCTATAAATTCAGCATTGTTTATTTCATTTATAAATTTCTCTATATCTTCAGATGTTACTTCAGTGAATCTTCTAAAATTACTTTTCCCTTCATTCCAATCTTGATGATATTGATATTCTACGAAATCATAATATTCTTTTATATGTAGTCTATCTTCAAATAAATCTTTACCATATTTTAATGTGATATCTATAGATATATTATGTGTGATAATTAATGCTAATATAACAAATACAGCACATGAAGCTAAAGCAATTTTGTAAAATACTCTTTTATTTTTAGTTCTATTCATATTAAGATCCTTTCTAATGTTTGATACAGCTATATTTTCTTTTACGTTTTCTATTATCTTTGTTTTTAGTTCATTACTTTTCATAACCGTATCCTCCATTCTTTAAATTTTCTTTTACTATTTTTCTTAGATATAGAATAATTTAATTTAGTACTTCTATATTTATTTTTTATTACATTGTTTGCTATTCCTACTAAATATTGTTTGATTTTTGTGTGTTTACTTAAATTGCTATAATTTTTCCATACTGCAAAAAATACATCAGATATAATTTCTTCAATATTTTCATCTGTAATTATAATACTTACAGAATTTTTAACTATCATATAAATAATGATAGTTTTTACTTTTTTACAAAATTGTTGAGTTGATAACTATTTTTGATTATCATAAGGTATAAAAAAAGATGTTAGCAAATAAATTATTGTCTACATCTTATATAAAAAAGTTAGCATAACATCATATGTATACTAACTCTTCTAATTATTTTATTATATAATTTTTAAGGTTGACAATTTGCTGACAAAATATAAAATATAATTATCTTCCAACTTATGTAATTGCCTATTTTACTTATTTCTTCCACAACAATTCTTATATTTTTTACCCGAACCACAAGGGCATGGATCGTTTCTACCAACTTTTGGTTCTTGATTTACAACTGTTTTATTCATTCCGCCTTCTTTTGGTGTATATTTTCCATCTACAAGGTTAATTGCTGTATCTTCTAATCCTGCATCTGTGATTTTTGCTGTTTCTTCCCTAGTAATTCCGTTTTCTCTTTTTCTAGCATTTAATAGTAAAGTAACAACATCGTTTTTGATAGAATTTATCATATCATCAAACATATCTGCACCTTCTATTCTATATTGAACAACAGGATCTTTTTGTCCATATGCACGAAGACCTATACCATTTTTTAATTCATCCATAGAATCAATGTGGTCCATCCATTTTTGGTCTACTATTTTTAGCATAACAACACGTTCTAATTCTCTTAATTGTTCAGTACCGAATTCAGTTTCTTTTGCTTCATAAATTTGATGTGTTTTATTTAATAATTCTTCTTTTACTTTTTCATTATTTATTTTTGATTCTTTAATGCTTTCTAAGTTATCTATTCCAAATGTCACATGAACATCTTGAATAAATGCTTCTGTATTTGTATTGTTTTCTTGTAAATAAGTATCAACCATTTCATCAACAACAGAATCTATCATAGTTAAAACATTGTCTTTTAAATTTTCACCATCTAGTACTTGTCTTCTTTCTTTATAGATTATTTCTCTTTGTGCATTCATTACATCATCATAACTTAATACATTCTTTCTAATACTAAAGTTTCTACCTTCTACTTTCTTTTGGGCAGATTCTACTGAACGAGTAATTATCTTAGATTCAATAGGCATATCTTCATCTGCACCTAACATTGTGTATACTTTTGTAACTGCATCTCCACCAAATATTTTCATTAAGTCATCGTCAAGTCCAATATAAAATCTTGATTCACCAGGATCTCCTTGACGTCCACTACGTCCACGAAGCTGATTATCGATTCTTCGTGATTCGTGTCTTTCTGTACCAATTATTTTTAGTCCACCAGCATCGATAACTTTTTGCTTTTCATCTTTTATTTCTTCTTCATATTTATCTTGTAATTCTTTATATTTTTTTCTAATATCTAAAACTTCTTGATTATTTGTTTCATTATATGCTGAAGCTTCTTCTATCATCTCTTCTGAATATTTTTGTCTACGTAGTTCTTGTTTAGCTAAATATTCGCTATTTCCTCCAAGCATTATATCAGTACCACGACCAGCCATATTAGTAGCTATTGTAACAGCACCATATTTACCAGCTTGTGCAATAATTTCTGCTTCTTTTTCATGGAACTTAGCATTTAATACTTCGTGTGGAATTCTTTCTTTATTAAGCATACTACTTAATTTCTCAGATTTACTAATTGAAACTGTACCAACTAACACTGGTTGACCTTTTTTATGACTTTCTTTAATATCATTTATAACTGCTCTAAATTTAGCATCTTCGTTTTTATAAATAATATCTGAATGGTCATCTCTTGCTATTGGTTTATTTGTTGGAATTTCAATAACATCTAATTTATAAATCTCTTGGAATTCACTTTCTTCAGTCATAGCAGTACCTGTCATTCCAGATAACTTTTCATACATTCTAAAATAATTTTGGAATGTAATTGTTGCTAATGTTTTAGACTCATCTGCAATCTTTACTTTTTCTTTAGCTTCAATTGCTTGATGTAAACCATTGTTGTATCTTCTACCATACATAATACGTCCTGTAAATTCATCAACAATAAGAACTTCCCCATCTTTTACAATGTAGTCTACATCTTTTTTCATTATTCCATATGCACGAAGTGCTTGATTTACATTATGTACTAATTCTGAGTTCTCTATATCATTAAAGTTTTCTAGTTTAAATTCTTCTTCAGCCTTTTTAATTCCTTTTTGTGTTAAAGTTGCTGATTTTGCTTTTAAGTCAACTATATAATCATATTTTTCATTATCTTGTGCTTGTTCTTCATCTTTTACATCTTCTTCTACTATAACTTTTGGAGTTAATTTTCTTACAAAGCTATCAGCTTTTCTATATAAATCTGAAGATTTATTTGCCCTACCAGAAATAATTAATGGTGTACGTGCTTCATCTATTAAAATACTATCTATCTCGTCAACAATTGCGTATTTTAATTTTCTTTGAACTAATTGTTCTTTATATATAACCATGTTATCTCTTAAATAATCAAATCCAAATTCGTTATTTGTACCATATGTTACATCACATGCATAAGCTTCTTGTTTTTCTTTTGGATTCATTCCTGCTATAACAAGACCTACTGTTAAACCTAAAAAGCGATATACTTTTCCCATCCATTCACTATCTCTTTTTGCTAAGTAATCATTAACAGTAATTACATGTACTCCTTCACCTGTTAAAGCATTTAAATATACTGGTAAAGTAGCTACTAAAGTTTTTCCTTCACCTGTTTTCATTTCTGCAATTCTACCTTGATGTAATATAATACCACCAATTAATTGCACATCAAAATGTCTCATTCCTAAAACTCTTTTTGAAGCTTCTCTTACAACTGCAAATGCTTCTGGTAATAAGCTATCCAAGCTTTCTCCTTCTTGAAATCTTTTCTTAAATTCATCTGTTTTTGCTCTTAATTCTGTATCTGTAAGCTTGCCTATTTCTTCTTCTAGTCCGTTAATTTTTTTTACTAGAGGCATTACTCTTTTTACTTCTTTCTCACTATATGACTTAAATAATCCCATGTGTTTCTTTCCTTTCGTTAAATTGTTACTATACGCACATACTATATCACTTTTTATTAAAAAAAGCAAATATTTTTTCATATTTTTACACTGCATTTCATATATATTACTAAAGTCAGTGAAAGAAGGTTTTTTATGTTTATCTATAATATAAAATTAGATGGTAGTAAATGTTTTCGTATTATTTTTGTAACTATTATAACAATAGTTCTTATGGTATGTATCTACATTATTTATACTGTATTTCAGCAAAGCAAAGTTTCAGACACCTTAACAGATACTAGCCAAGTAAATATACTTAATGAAAAGAATTATTCATCCATACTGCAAACTGTACATAATGATATCGATTCTTATGTTGGTCAAAAAATACATTATTCTGGTTTTGTTTATCGTGTATATGATTTAAACAAAGAACAATTTGTATTAGGTAGACATATGATTATTTCTTCTGACTTTCAAAGTGTAATTGTTGGTTTTTTATGTCATTATGCTGATGCTATTTCTTTACCAGATAATACTTGGGTAGAAATTGAGGGCACTATTACTAAAGGAAGTTATCATGGAGATATGCCTATATTAGAAATCAATTCTCTAAAAGAGATTGATAAACCTAATAATGAATATGTATATCCACCAGATGAAAATTTTATTCCTACTTCAAATATAATATAGAGGAGATTAATTTCGCCTCTATTTTTTATTATAATTTATAATCTTTTCTATTATTTCCATATCTTCTATTTTGTTAATTCCAAAACATTTTTTACCTAAGTCTTTTATCGAAGCTCCTAAATGGTACATTTCTTTGTTATCTATAACTATAAAACGATCATGAAACTTATTTGTTTTAGCAACTTTTAATATAGGATATTCTTTATTGAATTTTTGAATATCAATTTGTTGTATATTACTTTTATCAGAAGTCAATATTGCAACTTCTACATTCTTATTTTTTTAGTAAGCATTTTTAGAACACTGTCATCTATATAATTGTCTATAATTAAGATCTTCTTATTTGCTTTTTTTATTATATCAACAGTGATACTGTATGCATCATATATTTGACCATCAAAAAATATTCTCTGTTTTATGTTTTCTTCAAGTTGAAGCTGATTAAAAACCTCATCAAATTTTTTATCATGTTCCAGTAATCTATATTCTACATTCGTTAATCTCTCAAATAGTTGTCCATTTGCTGATAAAAATTTTCGCATTTCAATAAATGTATTAACAATTTTAATACTCACATTAACCGCAACTTCACTTTTTAATAAACCAGCAAGCATAGTAATTCCGTATTCTGTAAAAACATAAGGCAAATATTTTCTATGTTGTCCTCTTCCGTTTTCGTTTAAGGTGAAATTTTTGCACCTTAAAGATTTATATTCTTCATCAGTTAATTGAAAACAATAATACTCTGGAAATCTTTCAATATTATTTTTTACATTTCTATTAAGGTCTTTAGTTGCATATTTAAAAAGTCTTGCAACATCACTATCTAACATTACTTGCTTTCCTCGTATTGTATATATTAAGTTCTTTATATCTTCATTAGTTAATTCGTTTTGAATAGCTAATTTATTTTCTTCCATAATTTCACATCCTTTTATAATTGCATATAGTATAAAACAATTGTTTGTAATTGTCAAGTATTTTTAATTTAGTTTAAATAAACTATTATCTTGAAAATATTGATCTCATTACTCCTTTATCTATAAAAGTTGAAAAAATATCTTTTAATATAATTAAAACAATTGGTCCAATTAGCATTCCTAAAATTCCTATTAATTTAAATCCTGTATACATTGCAATTAGTGTAAAAATTGGATGAATTCCTATTTGTCCTGAAACTACACGAGGTTCAATAAATTGTCTTACCATCCCCATTATTAGTAATAATATTAATAATGCGACTGCTAGTGTAATATTTCCATTTAATGCTACTAAGACTGCCCAAGGTATCATAACTGTAGCAGAACCGAAAATTGGTAATGCATCTACAAATCCAATTCCTAATGCTGCAAGTAGTGGGTATTCAACTGGAAATCCTATAAATTTTAGAATATATAAGCCTATTATACATACTACAAATGTTACAGTAACCAAAATTGCTTCTGCTTTAATTAATCCTCCAATTGATTTTGAAATTTCCCTAATATGTTTAATTATTCTTTTTACCCATAAATCTGGCAGATGATGTTCTAATTGGTCTAATAAGTATATTTTATCTGTGCAGAAAAAATATAAAGCTAAAAATGTGATTACTGTGTAAAATCCAATAGTAGGAATTGAAGTTGCAAATTCTAATAATCCATTTAAGAAATTTTTTATCCATTCATTTGTATTTCCTAATAATTCATTGCCTGCTTGTTCAATAATTCTCATAATATCTGGTGATATATTTAATTTATTGTCTTTAAAACCAGAGGTAATTTCTTCAAAAAGATTAGAAAATTTATCAAAATATCCATTTAAACCTTGCAGTAAATTAGAAGATTCTGATATAAGTGTAATTATTCCCCAAGCTATTAGCCCTATAATAATTGTAAATGCAATAATAAAAACTATAATAGAACTTGTTTTTCTTCTTAATTTAAATTTTTTCATAAAAAATCTAATAATAGGCTCTATCATTAAAGATAAAACAAATGCAATTACAAAAGGAATAAAAAATATAGAAAATTTGTATAATATAAATAATCCAATAAAAATACTTGCTATACAAATTATTTTTTTAACTACTTTACTCCAATAAGAAATATCTACAATCATAAAAAACATCCTTTAAAAAAATAATAGCAAAAGACAAAGCTTGTCTTACTTGCTATTATTAGTTTATTCTATATTTATAAATTTATTCCATTTTAATTATGAATTTCTTTTTGCATTTTCATTGCAACATATATTTTCTATTGTTTGGCAAAAAAATTGTTCGTCTATTTTATCTACTGAATGTGCTAAATCTCCTATTGTTAACATTCCTACTATTTTATTGTTTTCATCACATACAGGTAATCTACGAACTTGATTTTGAGACATTACATTTTCTGCTTGCTTTACCTCATCTTCTGGTTTGCAAGTACATACATTACATGTCATAATATCACTAGCTTTTGTATTTTTTATATCTTTATCACAGCATACACATCTTAATAATATATCTCTATCTGTTATAACTCCACATATATTATTTTGATTATCACATACAGGAACACACCCTATATGATTTTCAGACATAATTTGTGCTGCCTCATATAAATTTGTTTCTGGCTTAATAAAACAAACATCATTACACATACATTCTTTAACTTTCATTTTTCACTATTTCCTTTCATAATTAAATTCATAACTAAATAAGTTATATATACTATTTTGCTTACATTTTTTATTTTTATGCTAACTAATTATTTAAATAAATGAAAAATTTTCCATAAAAAATTCGTTTTTTTAGATGTTTATTTTGTATATATTTTAAATTTTTATAGCAAAAAGCATGCTTGAAATTTTCTTTAATTCGGTATTTGCAAGAAAATTTCAAGCACACTATAAGGATAAATTATTTTACATATATTAGAACATTAATATATTTGCCCTTGTCTAGGCATAATTGGTGGTCTCCCTCCTGGATTTCCGGGAAATGGGGGTCTCATAGGTGGTCGTGGTGGAGTTGGTCTGTGAGGAGGTCTATTCATAAAAAATTCTCTTATTATCCAAATTTTAATTAAATCTTGCAGTAAAGAATTATTATTTGACCTTTCTTCTCTTTTTTTATCATTTCCACGCGAAATTGTTTGTGTTTGTTCCATAGTAATAGATATATTTTTTTGTTGCAGTTGAATATTTACTTCTGTTAACATTCTTTGCATTAATTCTTCTGACATCTCTTCAGAATTATGATTAATACATACATTTTGTATTACTGGATAAATTATCTGATATACTGATGGATAAAATTTTTCACAATTTTGCATATCATTTGAAGGCATTATATAAATATCAGAATTCCACTCGTCTGGGCAATTTTGCATATTTCCTTTATATCCTAGTACCTCTTGCATATAACTCTCAAAATCTTGATAATACATAGTTTCTCCTCCTTATACTTTATGTATTATCATATTCTAAAAGTTGAAAATTGTTATAGTTTTTTTACTAATTCTTTAAATTTTTCGCCTCTTTCCATAAAGTTCTTAAATAAATCAAAACTTGCACTAGCAGGTGAAAATAAAACTACATCTCCTGGTTTAGACTTATCTCTTGCCAAGTTAACTGCTTGTTCTAAAGTATCACAGATATAAATTGGCATAACTTTTCCTTCTTTACTTAAGGCTTGTTTTGTTGCTTCTTCTATTTTTACAGCTGTTGCTCCCATTAAAATTAATGTTCCTACTTTGTCTACAATAGGCTTTCCTATAGGTTCATAATCTAAGTGTTTATCATATCCTCCAGCTATTAAAATAATATTTTCGTCATATGCATATAAACCTGCAATTGTTCTTGTTGGACTTGTTCCAATAGAATCATTGTACCATTTTGCTCCATGATATTCTCTTACAAATTCTAATCTATGCTCTACTCCTGTAAACTTTTCAATAGCTTTTATTTGAATATCAACATCTACAAATGGGCTTGTAGCTGCTAATGCTGCACAAATATTTTCATAATTATGAATTCCTCTTAATTTAATGTTCTTTTTACTTATTATATGCCTTCTAGTTCCGTTTTCACATAGTTTTATTAATTCTTCTTCTTTATCATAAATATATCCATCTTCTAATTTTTCTTTACTACTAAAAAATACTTTCTTTCCTTTTACGTATTTAGCAAATTCTCTTGTGATTTCATTGTCATAATTTAATACGACTAAACCATCTTCATTTTGTGACATGAAAATATTTTTCTTTGCTTCAATATATTCATCATAAGAGCGATGAACATTCAAATGGTTAGGAGTAACATTTGTAACTACTGAAACCATTGGACTAACTTGCATATTCATTAATTGAAAACTGCTTAATTCTAAAACTACAACATCTTCTGGTTTCATATTTTTTATTTCTGTGAATAGTGGAGTTCCAATATTTCCACCTAAGAAACATTTGTATCCTCCTTGTTTCATAATGTGATATATTAGTGATGTTGTTGTAGTCTTTCCATCACTTCCAGTTACCCCTATAACTTTACTTGGTGTTAATTTTAAAAGCATTTCTATCTCTGAAGTAACAATAGCTCCTCTCTTTTCTTCTTCCTCTATTTCAGGAATAAACGGCATTGCACTAGGTGACCTAAAAATAATATCAAAATTTTTAAGATTATTTAAATTATCTTTTCCAAAAAATCCTTTCATATTATATTTTTCTATTTTCTTTAAAATATCTGCATCTATGTTTTCTTTTTCTCTATTATCAAATACTGATACATAACTATTAGTATTATGAAAATAATCTAATAGTGGAATATTACTTACTCCAATTCCAATTATTGCTATTTTTTTGCCTATTACATATTTATTAAATTCTTCTAATTTTTCATTATGATATGTCATAACCTTTCTCCTCCCTATCTATTATGCTTTTGCTGTTATATATTTGTTTGCCCATTCTCCAAAATGCTCTAAAATTTTTTCTGCTGATTCTTTTGCACTTTTACATTCTGTTACATCTATTATTTTTGTTTTATCATATTTTTTGTAAAATCCCGTATCTTCTTGTAATTTATCGCGTTTTAATATATTTTCTCTAACTTCTTCTTTAGATATTTTACCCTGATATTGATTATACTTTCTTTTTACTCTTTCTTCTAAATCTGCTGTTACTAAAATATGTTCATCAACTTCTGGATATATTTCCATTATGGCTCTTCCTGAAATTATTAGATTATATTTTTGTTGCATTTTTTGTATCATATCGTGAATATATGTATATAATTCTGTGTTGTCTGCTACATTAGCTGTTGTAGATACTGCTAATGAAATTTTTGCCGACTGTAATTCTTCATTTGAAATTTCTTTATCTTTTATACATACAACAGTTTGATTATTTTTTACTTTAAAGTTAATATTAAATTTTTCCATAATTTGTTTTATATTAATTTTTTTTGTTATTTTACCCAATTCTTCAATACTATTAATGTTTTTTTTATTTATGATAGCATATACAATTGCTCTATATAAATTTCCCCCATGTATTAATACAGTATTCGGAATAACTTGTAAAAGTTCTTCACAAATTGATGTTTTTCCACTTCCTACTAGTCCTTCTATTCCTATGGCTATATTTTTTTCCATAAATTTCATTCCTTTTCTTTAAAAATCTGACTTTATTATAATACATTTTATTAAAAAATTGAAGTTTTTTGTATATTTTTTTATTTTTTGTTAAAACTATTGTTATATAAATCTCGGAAATGGTGGTGATTTTAGCATGGCAAAGAAAAATAATAACCAAAAAAACAATAATAATAAAAGCAATAAAAATTCTAACAGCTCTAATAATTGTAAAATGGAAAATTCAAATAACAACAATGAAAGATAATACTTTAAAAAAACTCAGGTATACCTAAAACAGGTAACTTCCTGAGTTCTTTAATTTTTAAACCTCTTATATGCTACATTTTTATCAAATTGTCGTAAATAATTAATATATCCTTCATCTATATAATATATTTTTAAATTCTTCATTCAATTCTCCTTTTAAAAAAATGTGACTGCCTTTTATGACAGCCACATACTTTTTTAATTTCCTACTTTGGCAAGGATATTCCTACTTTTTTAAGTTCTTACTATGGCAAAGATATTCCTACTTTTTTAAGTCCCTACTTTAGCAAGGGTATTGTAATCTTTTTTAGCTATTTAATAGCGATACTATTATATGCAATATTTATAAATTTATTGCTTCCGTATTTTAAATATAACATATTTTTTAAATTTATCAATATTTTTATTCAAATTCTTTTGATAGGGTATTAATAGTGTAGATAGTGTATTATATAAAATACTAAGATATAGTTAAGTTTATCTTGTATTTGCAATAGCTCGACAAAATGTGACCACCAACCCAATTTTGACAACGATGTCGACGAATTTCCAATATCAAAAAAATAATCATACAATTTTAGTATTCTAAATATTGTAAATCTCTAATTATATATTACTACTGGGCGAAAGCTATCTGTAAAAGTATTATCTCCTACATTTCGATAAAAAGAAAATTGACCACTTCCTAAATTATCCCAAAAATGTCCTCCTCGTATAGTAAATGGATAATATAACCCTGCGAAAGTTGAATAGTCTTTGTTCCATGATGTAATACCTATTCCTTCCATAGATATTTCTCTTATTGCATCTCCATATATTTTGGTATTTTTTTTATAATTTACTTCACTTGCTTTGTTTAGATTTTCATCTGTATTTTCAATGTCTACATTATCCAATGTACTATCATGTGGATATACCATTGTATATTTTGTGCTTTCTGTTTTTAATGTATCTCCATTATATGCTACTGATTTACCATATTGCAATAAGTTTTCATGATTATTTGCTACATATGATGCTGTTCTTTCCCATGTTCCTCCTGATATATCATATATTCCTGTCATGTTTCCAGTTGTTGAAGCTGTTACTCCTCCTTTTTGATTCCATGCATACATACTTCCTGTTGGTGTTGGTGTATTTGCTTTTAATGCTCGTATTTCATCTATTTTTACTACAGTTTCTACACCATCTGTATTTCCTTGTGTCATTCCTGTTATTCCATATACACTATCTACTCCTGATTTTCCAGCAGTTTCTGTTCTTTTTCTATCTCCACTATTTAAACTTGCATTATTTACTGCTATTTCATTTCCATTTTTTCCATCAATACCATATTTGCTATGTGTTAAATAACTTACCATTCCCCATTCACTACTTTTTATTAAGTGTGTATCTGATGAATTTGAGTTAAAACCATATATGTTTCCTTCTTCATTCATTGCTTTTGATATATTATATGCATCATTATGATTAATATAATTCATGCTATATGTTAATGGTTGGAATACTGGATAGCTTATTCTTGTTGCTGTTTTATCATATATTCCATCTAGCCAGTTTCTTGCTGGTTGTGTTGAATCTCCACTTGTACCTGCTTCTACTGCTCTTACCCATCCTGTTTCTTGACTATATGTTTGCGAACTTTTTTTATTTGGTGCAGTATTATTTCCTTCTGGAAATCCTGCTTCAAATTTTGCTACATACATTCCTTCTAATTCTTTATCCCATCCTCCATTTGCAAAATCAATACTACTTTCATTTGTAAAAGCTGGATGTACGTAATAATCTGTTGTTGTATCTGCTATTTCTTCTTTTGTTGTCACTCTTTTAGCTGTTTTAATTGTTTTACTTTCTTCATCATAATAGTTATCTGTTGTTCCTATTAAAAATTTTACATCTATACTTCCACCTTGTGATTTATCACTTGGGTTTGTATATGTTATTTTATATGCATATCTTGGTATCCATACCCACATACTTCCATCTTGTGTTTTTGTATTTGCCCATTTATTTTGTTTGTAATTATACCAACTATTGTCGTTCCAGTCTGTATCTACTACTTGCCCTTTTTCACTATCTGTTGGCTCTACAAATTTTATTGGTGTCATTCCTTCTATTTTTTTAGGTGCATTTGGTATTTCTTCTTTTAATTCTGGTGCTGTTGGGCTATTTATGTTTTGTTCTATTTCATTTTGTAATTCTTTCATTGCCTCTTGTGTATTTGCTTCTGCTGATGCCATTTTATTTGCAGCATTTTTTGCTTGTGTAAATATTCCATTATCTCCTAATACCATTGACATACTTACACTAGCCAAAATAATTAATATAACTATTGTAACTACCAACGCAATCAATGTTACACCTTGATCATTTTTTAATAATTTTTTCATAATCATATCTCATTCCTTTCGATTCTTTAATATAATTTGCTACTGTATAACTCATACTATACATTATAAATTATATATTATCCTTTTGTTTAATTCAATTACATTTTGGTTACATTTGTGTTGCAATTTTATTACATATTTAACATATATGTAAAATTATTTAGAGAATCTATATTTTATTTACATACTATAATTTAAAGAACAAAAGAGGCATGATTAATATTTTCAACATTTTTAATGACTTTTCATGCCTCGTCTTTGTTCGCCCGCCAAATTTTATAAAATAAAATTTGTGTGGAATGTTTAGCGAAGCTTTTCCTATTATATAAAAAATAAATAGTAGAATAATATATCAGTTTTTATTCTACTATTTGTATAAAAAGTTAAAATTCAGTTTTCTAATTTACATTCTATCTAAATACTTTTTTAAAAATCTTCCTGTATAGCTTTGCTCATTTTTTACAATTTGTTCAGGAGTACCTATGCAAAGAATTTGACCACCTTTATCTCCGCCTTCTGGTCCTAAATCTATAATATAGTCACATGTTTTTATTAAATCTAAATTATGTTCAATTACAACAATACTATTTCCTGTATCTACTAATCTTTGTAATATATCCACTAATTTATGAACATCTGCTATATGAAGGCCTGTAGTTGGTTCATCTAATATATATAATGTTTTTCCTGTAGACCTTTTTGAAAGTTCGGTTGCTAATTTTACACGTTGTGCCTCTCCTCCTGAAAGTGTTGTAGATGGTTGTCCTAATTTAATGTATCCTAATCCCACATCATACAATGTTTGTATTTTTTGTTTAATTCTAGGAATGTTTGTAAAAAAGTCTAATGCCTCTTCTACAGTCATATCTAATACATCTGCAATAGTTTTGCCTTTATAACGTACCTCTAAAGTTTCTTTATTATATCTTTTTCCTTTACATACTTCACATGGTACATATATATCAGCTAAGAAATGCATTTCTATTTTTAATACTCCATCACCATTACAAGCTTCACATCTACCACCAGGCATATTAAAACTAAATCTGCCTTTTTCGTATCCTCTCATTTTTGCTTCATTAGTTCCTGCAAAAATATCTCTAATTAAATCAAATACTCCTGTATATGTAGCAGGATTAGAGCGAGGTGTCCTACCTATTGGTGATTGATCTATATTTATTATCTTATCTATATTTTCTATACCTTTTACTTCTTTACATTTTCCAGGCTTTTCATTAGAACCATTTAAATCTCTAGCAATTGTTTTATATAATATATCATTAACAAGTGTACTTTTTCCTGAACCAGAAACACCGGTTACACATACAAATTGACCTAATGGAAACTTAACATGAACATTCTTTAAATTATGTTCTGTAGCACCTTTTACTTCTATAGATAAGCCATTTGATTTTCTACGTTGTTTAGGTACTAAAATTTGTTTTCTTCCACTTAAATAATCTCCTGTAATAGAACCATCTACTAATTTAATTTGTTCAGCTGTTCCTTGTGCCATAACATTTCCACCATGTACACCTGCACCCGGTCCTATATCTATAATTTGATCTGCTGCATACATAGTATCTTCATCATGTTCTACTACTAAAACTGTATTTCCTAAATCTCTTAATTTTTTTAATGTAGTAATTAATCTATCATTATCTCTTTGGTGTAACCCTATACTTGGCTCATCTAATATATATAATACTCCTGTCAACCCAGAACCTATTTGTGTTGCTAAACGAATACGCTGTGCTTCTCCTCCAGAAAGTGAGCCTGCCGGTCTTGATAAAGTTAAATAATCTAAACCAACATCAATTAAAAATTGTAAACGTTTATTTAGTTCTTTTAAAATTTGGTCAGCAATCATTTTATCTTTTTTAGATAACTGTAATGCATTAATATATGTTTTGATTTTATCTATAGACATATCTGTTAATTCGTTTATATTCTTATCTCCTATTTTTACAGATAAACTTGTTTCGTTTAATCTTGCGCCATGGCAAGTTGGGCAAGGGCTGTTACTCATATATAATTCATAAAATTCACGCATACCTTGAGATTTTGTTTCATTATGTCTTCTTTCTAATGTAGGTATTACACCTTCAAATGGAGCTTTATATTTTCTTGTTCCTATACTTGATGTGTATTCAAAGTCTATTTCTTCATTTCCTGTTCCATATAGAATTTTATCTAAGAAGTCCCTTGGTAATTTTTTTATTGGTTTAGTAATATCTACATTATAATGTTTAGCAATAGCTTCAAAATACATTTTAGCCATTGTTTCTCCCTTTTTCATTGTGCTAGAGCCAAAAGCTTTTACTCCATCATATAAAGTTTTATCTTTGTCTGGAATTATTAAATCTTCATCCATTTTCATTAAAAATCCTAATCCAGTACAAGTTGGACATGCCCCAAAAGGATTATTAAATGAGAACATTCTTGGAGATAATTCATCAAAACTAATTCCACAGTCAGGGCAAGCATAGTTTTGGCTATACAATGTTTCTTTATTATTTGTAGTATCTTGTATTAATACTAAGTTATTTGCATGTTTTAAAGCAACTTCAATTGATTCTGTTAATCTACTACGTATATCTGGTTTTATTACTAATCTATCTACTATAATTTCTATATTATGCTTTTTCTTTCTATCAATTACAATATCATCTGAAAGTTCATACATTTCGCCATCAACTCTTGCTCTTACAAAACCTTCTTTTTGTAGTTCTTCTAATTGTTTTACAAATTCTCCTTTTCTACCTCTTATTATAGGAGATAATACTTGTATTTTCGTTCCCTCTTCTAATTCCATAACATTATCTACAATTTGATCAATTGTTTGCTTTTCTATTTTTTTACCACATTTTGGGCAATATGGAACTCCTATTCTTGCATATAATAAACGTATATAATCATATATTTCTGTTACTGTTCCTACTGTTGAACGTGGATTTTTAGAAGTTGTTTTTTGGTCTATAGAAATAGCTGGAGAAAGACCTTCAATAGATTCTACATCTGGTTTTTCCATTAAGCCTAAAAATTGCCTAGCATATGCTGATAAACTTTCTACATATCTTCTTTGTCCTTCTGCATATAATGTGTCAAAAGCAAGTGAGGATTTTCCAGAACCTGAAAGTCCTGTAATTACTACTAGTTTATCTCTTGGTATTTCTAAGTTAATATTTTTTAAATTATGAACTTTTGCATTTTTTATTACGATTTTATCATTCATATTTTATCTAATTCCTTCCTCAAGGCATAAATCTGGCTAAAAAAATTGTAATTATTTTTTTTGCCTTGCTACTCTTTTATTTATATTTGACTTATTAATTATACTATATTTTTCAAAAAAGAACAATAGTTTGTTACTTGTTTTTTTATTATTTTTTGCTAGAATGCCTTGTAATATAAGTTTTGAATACAATGGCGAATGTTTATGGAGAAATACATGAACTAGTAATATTTTATTCTCCTGTTAGTTCTTTTATTTTATCTCTTAATTCTGCTGCTTTTTCAAATTCCATTTCACTTGCATATTTTAACATCTCTTTAGTCATTTTATCTATAATTTCTTCTATATTAGTTTCTTTTGATAAATTATATTCTGCTTGTGCCTCTTCTACAATACTTGCTCTTATTGTATCTCTTACAGACTTTTTAATAGTCTGAGGTATAATTCCATGTTCTTCATTATATTGCTTTTGTATTTTTCTTCTTCTATTTGTTTCAGAAATAGCTTTTTCCATTGAATCTGTTAATTCATCTGCATACATTATTACTTTTCCTTCTGTATTTCTTGCTGCACGACCAATTGTTTGTATCAAAGAACGTTCTGAACGTAAAAATCCTTCCTTGTCTGCATCTAGTATAGCAACTAAAGAAACCTCTGGTATATCTAGTCCCTCTCTTAAAAGATTTATTCCTACTAATACATCAAATTCTCCTAATCTTAGTGAACGAATAATATCCATTCTTTCTAATGCTTTTATATCAGAATGCATATATCTTACTTTAATATCTATTCCAGATAAATATGCAGTTAAATCTTCTGCCATTTTTTTAGTTAAAGTTGTTACTAAAACTCTTTCTCCTTTTTCTACTACCTTATGAATTTGCTCTATTAAGTCATCTACTTGATTTGCAACAGGTTTTACTTCGATTTTCGGATCTAACAAGCCTGTTGGTCTAATAATTTGTTCTACCACATTGTCCTTTGCGTGTTCTTTTTCATAATCTGCTGGTGTAGCACTTACAAATATACATTGATTTATTCTATCCTCAAATTCTTCAAACTTTAAAGGTCTATTATCAAATGCTGATGGTAAACGAAATCCATAATTTACTAGTGATTCTTTCCTTGCTCTATCTCCATTATACATAGCTCTTACTTGAGGAATTGTTGCATGAGATTCATCTATAAGTAATAAAAAATCTTTTGGAAAATAATCAAATAATGTATATGGTGCACTCCCTGGTCCTCTACCACTTATATGTCTTGAATAATTTTCTATACCTTGACAAAATCCTGTTTCTCTCATCATTTCTATGTCAAAGTTTGTTCTTTCTTCTATTCTTTGTGCTTCTATTAGTTTGTTATTTTCTTTAAAATATTTTATTCTTTCTTGTAATTCTTGTTCTATTGTTCCTATTGCTCTTTCCATTTTGTTTGATGTTGTTACATAATGTGAAGCAGGAGATATTAATATATGTTTTCGTATTCCTATTGTTTTTCCTGTTACTGGATTTATTTCAGATATTTTTTCAATTTCATCTCCCCAAAATTCCACTCTTACTGCTGATTCTGACTGGCTTGAAGGATATATTTCGACTATATCTCCTTTTGCTCTAAAAGTTCCTCTTTTAAAGTCTAATTCATTTCTAGAATATTGCATTGTAATTAATTTTTTTAAAACTTCATCTCTTGACTTATTCATACCAGTTCTCAGTGATAACATCATTTCCTGATAATCCTCTGGATCACCTAAACCATATATACATGACACAGAAGCTACAATTATTACATCCCTTTCTTCAAATAAAGCAAGAGTTGCTGAGTGCCTTAATTTATCTATTTCATCATTTATAGAAGAGTCTTTTTCTATATAAGTATCTGATTGTGGTATATATGCCTCTGGCTGATAATAATCATAATATGAAACAAAATACTCCACATTATTTTTAGGAAAGAACTCTTTGAATTCAGAATATAATTGTCCTGCTAAAGTTTTGTTATGTGCTAAAACAAGTGTTGGTCTTTGAACTTTTTGTATGATATTTGCCATTGTGAAGGTCTTACCTGAACCCGTAACACCTAGAAGTGTCTGGAATTTCTTACCTTCTTCTATTCCTTTTGATAAATATTCTATTGCTTTTGGTTGATCGCCTGTTGGCTTGTAATCTGATACTAATTCGAACATTTTTCCTCCTTTGTGACCGCTTGAAATGACAACTATTACCCAAAAGTAGTGTAATTTGTTCGCTTTTTTCGTATTTTTTGTAAACATAAAATACAATTACACAAATCCGGTCACAAACTTTATATTTTTAAACTAAATAATTCTAAATAAAGCTATTTAAAATTAAATATGTTTTTTACCTAGTATATTTATTTTAGCATTTTTATATAAAAAAAACAAGGTAGCCTTACCTTGTTACTATTATATTTAATTAATTGAAAAAATATAAATCTCCTTTTATGTATTATCATATATTTCTCCAATTTTATTTAAACTTTCAATTAAATTTTCATATTTAATTTCTTTTGCATAAAAATTATCTTTCTGATAAGCCTTCCATTGCCTTTGCATTGTTTGATCACTTGCTAAAATATCTACTACTTCTTTCCAAGCATTTATATCTTTTGTTGTTTCTCTGTGTTTTGCTGTTGATATAATTGCATTTTTAAAAGTAGATTTATCTATATTTTTATTTTGTGTATTTAATAACATATGGACATCGTAATAATCTCTTATTCTCGTCCCCAAAGTTCCTCTTTTTATAATAAATTCAAATTTCTCTGCTAGAATTGTTTCTACATTATATGACCACACTTGTATTTTTCTATCTTCTAACATTAAACTAAAATTATATTTTATTTCTCTATATGTAATTTTATCTCCTGTTGTAACATCTATTTTCATTATAACAGGCATTTCATTCTTAAAATATCCATTGTTGTTCTACTATCTATTCCTAACATAGCAGATATTAGCATACCACCTTTTAAAATAAAATTGTCCTTATACTTTGAAATTGAAATTCTTTCTAATAATCTTTCTAACATATATGTTTGTAAAACAGCTTGTACAGCTATTTTATTTTCTTTTGCAATATTTTTTATAATAGTCTTAAAACTCATTGTATTATTTTTCATTCAAACTAATACCTCCATATATTGTTGCAATTTATTTTCTATGCTAAATTCTTTTGAATATTTATACAAAAGGCGTAAATTCTTTTTTTTCTTTTTACCATATTCTTTCATTGCGATATTAAAAATTTGTGGATCTATCTTATTTTTATCTCTTATAATATCACAAATTGTTCTCTCTAAATCATAAACGGGAACTTCAATACCTTTTTCTAGTTCTATAGTTGTTACACCTATATTTACTTTTATTTTATCTCCAATTTTATAATTTACTTTTGCATTTTCTATAATATGCTTACTTATAATTATCTCATTATTATTGGCTGGAAATCTTCCATCTATTAAATTAAATTTTAAAAATTCAAATATATTTTTATCCATTGAATACAATTTTAAATACGGTTTATCTACATTTTGACTATTTTCTAAATTTCCATATCCTTTTTCTGAAATAGTTAAAACATCTTGAATATCTCTATTGTTTTTTAAACTTTCTATATTTTCAGCTGTAACATCAAATATTTTCAAATGATAATATCCTGTTTCATTTATTGCATTTTCAACAAGTGTTGCCTGAAAACTTATTCCCATGCTAGCAACAGCACAAATAAGTGCTACTGATAAAATTATTCCTATAATTGTACTTATTGTTCTTTTTTTATTTAATTTTAAATTGCTAATAGATAATTTGCTAAGAATATTCATAATCTAAACCTCCCCAGCAATTTTTCCATCTTCAATTTTTATAACTCTATCTGCTACTTTTGCAATTTCCATATTATGAGTTATCATTATAATAGTTTGTTTATAATCTTTATTTGATTTTTTTAATAATGTAACTATTTCATCACTTGCTTTAGAGTCTAAGTTTCCAGTTGGTTCATCTGCTAAAATAATTGCTGGACTTGTTATCATTGCTCTTCCTATTGATGTTCTTTGTTGTTGCCCTCCAGATAATTCGTTTGGTAAATGTTTTTTTCTATTTTCTAGTCCTAATTCTTTAATAATTTCATTTAATTTTTTCTTATCCACATTTCTATTGTCTAAATCAAGTGGTAATGTTATATTTTCTTCTACATTTAATATTGGTATTAAATTATAAAATTGATATATTAAACCTACTTGCCTTCTTCTGAATATTGCAAGTTCATCATCATTGAATTTATAAATATCTTTTCCATCTATAAAGACCTTTCCTGATGTTGGTCTATCAACTCCACCAATTAAATGTAATAATGTTGATTTTCCACTTCCAGATGCTCCTACTATTGCTACAAATTCTCCTTTATCTACTTTAAATGAAACATTATCTAGTGCTGTTACTTTATTTTCACCTTTTCCATATTGTTTGCACAAATTTTCTACTCTTAATATTTCCATATAAAATTCTCCCTTCTGTTTATTTCATTTTTATTATAAAACATTTAAAGTGACAAGTAAGTGACATTAATAGTTTTTTTCTTTAAAAAAACAAAGTACTTGTATTTTTTAGCACTTTGCTTTTGTTTAATAACATATATAAAAACTATATAAATTTATTTTCACAAAATTTTAACATTTTATCTTTTTCTAACTAAATTTCTTCTAAAATACTTAAATAATGTTCAAGAATTCTTCTATCTCTTAGTATAATAAATTTAAATGTAAAGTTCCTTTATCTATATTGCTAAAATCTATATCTCATTTTCATCATTAACTTCTTCATCAAATTCATTTATATTTTTTTCATTATGTTCGTGATACAAAATTGCTACATTTATCATAGCAATTTTACTCTCTTCTATACCATACTCTCTTAAATATTTTTTTCAACACTTGTACTGTATATAGCATGTTCATCTTTTCCATTTTCCCCTAAAATATTACCATCTTTTATATTTTATGAGAACAAATGTGTTGCTTTTTATATAAAAATGTAGTATTATTAGTACAGAACTTTTCTATTAAATAGATAGTTCAAGAAGGCTTATTTTATAAGCAGTTTATGATTGAATATGTAGCTTATGTACAAAAATATATAAGCTACAGCATTTAATATTAGGAGGTTTTAATTTGGACATATATTCTCAAAACATTTATGAAGTAGTTGAAAATAATATAAGAAAGTATGTTCTAATTATATATAATATATCTGAAAATCATTATGTAGGACTAACAGTTTATAATACTAAATCTGATAATCTAACATATATAGACTCTATAAATAGATTTGTTGATATAAATGATTTACAGGAATATACTAAGAGAAATATCAAACGGGTTAGTTTATCTTAAAGGTAAATTTTTGAAGTTAGACAATAAAGAGTTTTCTTATGTCTTAAAACTTTTAAAAGAATCCTTAATTCAAAAACTAAGCAAAGAAATTGATTATAGGAATATGGAAAAAATTAAATATTTAAAATGGTGTTATGATAAATTGTTATTAAACGATAATAATACAAAAACCTCTATTTTAAAACCTGGTTCTATTTGCTGGGTTGATTTCGGACAAAATATTGGTTCAGAATTAAGAAAATTAAGACCTGCTATATTATGGCGTTCTTCTGCTGATAAAAAAATGTGGACAGTAATCCCCTTAAGTAGCAAATGCTATAATGATAAGTATTATTTTCATTGTGATATAAATGGATTACCTCGTAGTACTGCAAAATTAGAATCTATGGCTAATTTTAGTTATAAAAGATTAAGAGAACCATTTTTCAATAATAAAAAAATAGCTCATTTATCTGAAGATGACTATTCAAATATTTTAGTATCTTTAAAAAAATATTACACTTTTGAAGATTAATTTATCCAAAAACCTTGACTCTTACCTAAAAATATCTTATAATATAATTACATTTAGAGTTGCACATTGAAAGATGTGGAAGTTGTTTTTCAAAGACTAGGTTAACCTAGTCTTTGCTTTTTGTAATAATATTTTTATATTTGCATATAATATAATTACATTTAATGTTGCACATTTAAATGTGGTTAGTTCGTTTATAAACGCTTAAAATCCCTCAAATAAAGAGGGATTTTCTATTTTTTTGCCTTTTCTATCAAAACTACAAAAATTCTCAAATGCAGTAAATTCAACTATTGCATCGAATCTTTTAGATATAGCACCGCAACACATTCCACATGTCCGTGTAAAAGGAAATAAATCTACTGGTTGTATTTCATTTATTTCATACTTTTCACTTAAAAGCTTTATATCTCTTACTAATGTAGCAGGATTACAACTTATATATACTATTTTTTTAGGTTTTACTATTGA
This sequence comes from uncultured Clostridia bacterium, assembly GCA_963558185.1. Lineage (GTDB taxonomy): Bacteria > Bacillota > Clostridia > TANB77 > CAG-508 > UMGS1663. The sequence continues at coordinate 36,996 of CAUWFE010000008.1, read as the reverse complement.
TAAATTTTCTATTGTATTATTGTCTAACCCCCTTCTTGGTGGATCTACAATTACAACATCTGGATACACATTTTTTTCCTCTAATTTTTTATATAATATCTCCTCTACATCACCTGCAAAAAATTCAATATTTTGTATATTATTAATTTTAGCATTTTCCTTTGCATCTTCTATCGCTTGCTCTACTATTTCAATTCCATATACCTTTTTAACATATTTTGCTGCAAAAATTCCTATAGTTCCAATTCCACAATATAAATCAAACAAGATATCTTCCTTTGAAAGATTAGCAGATTCAATTGCTATATTATACAGTAACTCTGCTTGTACTGGATTTATTTGATAAAAAGACATAGGTGATATTTTAAATGCATATTCTCCTAAAGTATCTATAATATAGCCTTCTCCATATAAAACTACATTTTTTTCTCCTAAAATTACATTTGTATTCTTCATATTTATATTTTTCACAATTGTTTTAATATTAGGAAATCTCTGAACTAGCATTTCTATCATTTCTTTTTCATATGGTATTTCTTTTCCATTTATAACTATAATACACATAATCTCTTTAGTATTTTTTCCAACTTTTATTACTACATGTCTAATTAACCCTGTTTTGTTTTTCTCATTATATGCTTTAATAGATTTATTCTTAAAAAATTGATATAGTACATATGTAATTTGTTCTGATATCTCATCTTGGATTTTACAATTTTTAATAGGAATTATATCATGTGTTCTTTGTGCAAAAACTCCCCAAATTAATTCCCCATTCTTGTCTTCTCCAAATGGATATTGAGCTTTGTTTCTATAATTAAAAGGATTTCCCATACCTATTGTTTTATTTACTTTTATTATATTATCTTTTCCAAATGTTTTATTTACTAAATTCTCTACTTTGTTTTGCTTTAAATTCAAAGTAGATTCATAATCCATATGTCGTAAATTACAACCTCCACATCTAGGATAACTATTGCAATCTATTTCTATTCTATTTTCTGATTTTTTTATAATTTCTAATATTTTTCCAAAAGCATGAGTTTTTAGTACCTTAACAATTAAAATCTTTACTTTTTCTCCTTTTATTGCCTGAGGTATAAAAATTGTAAAACCATCTATTTTAGCAATTCCCTCTCCTTCTGCTCCTTGGTCAATTATATCTACTTCATATTGTTTATTCTTTTTAACGGGTATTTCAATATTTGCGTTCATGTATCCTCCTTTTATCTTAATTTTTTATATTGTTGTTATTAATAATTTATATTCTCAAAAAATTCATTGCTATTATATCATAAAAAAATATAATAGCAATAAATTTTTTATATTTAATCTTTTGGTTGTATTGACTGTATTTATTTTTCCATTTGTAGTATAATTTATTTTAGTTAAACAGTATATATATTATATATAGATATATTGTAATTCCCTATTTTAATTTATTATAATTTAAAGAAAAGTTGATTAATATTATATTAACTTTTCTTATTTTTTAAATTAAAACTCATTCTTTTTTCAGGTAAATTTATTTCATAGTAATTTCCTAAAATATCTACATTATATTTTTTAATATATTCTAATTTTTTTATTCCTAAACTTTGTACCATATATTTTCCATCAGGAGTTTGAATACTTATTGCTCCTGTTGATATTATACATCTGCTGTAATAAGCCATTATTTCATTTACTTTAACTTTATTTGATTTTTCATGTCTGTTTGTTAAAGTAATATTTTTATTACTTTTTATACATATAAGGTCATTTTTGTATAAAGAAAATAAAAAGTCTTTTTCTCTCATTTCCTTCCATTCTGCATACTTTCTAGTTGAAATACAAGCTTTATTGGGTAAATTTTGTTTTATTGTATCACTGACATATATAGGAATAAAATAATATCCCTCTCCATTTACATGAAATATATCTATTCTTATACAGTCTCCATTTCCAGCAATAGCTTTTTTATTGTTTAACTCTACTCCTAATGTTAAATTGGATTCAATTTTTACTTTTTTTACTAAAGGTCCTCTACTTCCATTTGATGTTGTTTTATAAAATTCTTCTTTAAATGCTTGTTTGGCATCTCCTGAAAATTTTAATAGTTGTTCTTTTAATGCTGTATATAATAATTTATCACTCTTTCTATTTTCAATTGGATAACCATATATTTCATTATTACTATCTAATTTTAAATCTTCTATATTGGTCTTTATATATGTTTTTAATTCCCCTTCATTGTTTTTTAACCTTTTAATTGTATCTAAATGTGCTTTTCCTGTTATTTTTCTTTGAGGCATTCTTGAAACAAATATAGGTCTTACTTCATCATAATTTTTATAATATATTTTTTCTTGTTTTAATTTTGCTACTATTTCTTCCCTTGTCTTATACATTGTTCTAATTTCTAATTCTTTTTTAAAATTTTCCCATGGTTCTTCATAAGTTATCATATTTTGTGTAGTAATAGCTATTATAACTGCATCAATTGCATGATGCACATCATTATCTCTTACTTTTTCTATTTCTAAACTTTTTCGTATTCTAGAAGTAATAATACCTTTTACTGTCCATATCTTTTTTTTGAAATACTTATTATTTGAAAATTCTAAATGATTTTTTATTAAATTATACATTAATTTGCATGCATATTGTGTATCTTGTATATTATCCCAGTTTTTGTTTTCATTCACTTTTAGTATTGAATTTTTTGATTTGTTTTATTTAATACTTCCATTATTTTATGATAATATTCAAACTCCTCAAATTTATTTTGTTTTTCGTCTTGAATGTTACCTTGTATAATTATATTAAATTTTTCATTATCGCGTAGTTGTAATAGCTCCCTTAATGTATAATATGTTAAATTAGTATTGTTCATTGCCAATTCTTTTATTTTATCTTTTTCTTCTTTTGTTAATATTCTTTTTTGATTATCTTTTTCAATTTTAATATTATTTATCTTTTGTAAAAATTTGAAGTATTGGAATGTATAACTTGCTTTCACTGCTCTTTTTTCTTCTTTTTCAAATGTACAAGTTCCTAGCATTTTTTCAATTTTATTTTCCATATTTATACATGAATTACTAGTTTCCTTATTAAAATTTCTTTGCATATTAAATATTTCTAGGTATTCCTTTATAAAATTGTGATTTATATTAGTATTTAACTTATTTTGTTTTTGTAATATACATTTAATTTCATTTTCTATTAGTTCTCTTGTTACCATGTTTTTATAATTATTAATAGAATTTTTAGTTCTTATTTGCTTATTCCCATTTTTATCTAAAATATATTGACCTTTTTTAGTTTTTAATTTGAATTTATCATCTTTTAAATACATTTCTGCAACAGTTCTATATCCGTTTCATTAGTATTTCATTTTGTTTTATTTCTTCAATAATCTTTCCGGTATTTTCTTGCTTTTTATTTATATTACTTAGTTTATATCCCCTTCTTTTCATCATATATAATAATACTACAGCTAATTCTTCATTTGTTAATTTTTCTTCTAAAGCTTTTAATCTTAATTTGTATATGTCATAATTTTTATTTTTATATAAATTTTCCAATTCTATTTTGCTAAGTATATTATACCTTTTTAATAATCTTTTAGTTCTTTCTATTCTATGTTTTTTTCTTCTTAATGTTCTTCTTGCTGATTTTTCTTCTCTTCTGATAGTTCCAAAAGATTTACCAATTATATAATATTCAACTAATTGTCAATACTTTTTTCCAATATAATTGTTACAGGACCGTCATTTATTAATTCTACTTTCATATCTGCACCAAAAATTCCTCTTTGCACTTCTATGCCATTTTTTACAAATTCTTCACAAAAATATTCATATAAAGCATTTGCCTCTTCTGGCTTTGCAGCATCTGTAAAGCTTGGTCTATTTCCATCATTACAATTAGCATATAATGTGAATTGAGATACTATAAGCAATTTTCCATTTACATCTTTTATACTTAAATTCATTTTTTGATTTTCATCTTCAAATATTCGTAATTTTATTAATTTCCTTATCAAATAATTTGCCTGTTCTTTAGTATCTCCTTCTTTTACTCCAATTAGTACTAAAAGTCCTTTATCTATCTTCCCTACTTGTTTATTGTCTACTTCTACACTTGCTCTTTTAACTCTTTGTATTACTAACTTCATTATTATACACCTTCTTTACATATTTGTTTTAACTCTTCCATTTTCTTACTAAAATACTTTGCAACTTCAATATAAGTTTTTTCACTTTCTAAATCAACATCTACCATTTTTAATAATTCTATTGATTTTTTTGTACGTCCTTTACTTAACATATTTATATATTTTTGTATAAATCCCTCTTCTTTGTTTAGTATTTTAGTTGCTATACATACAGCTGCTGATATTCCTGTTGCATATTTATATACATAAAAATCTGTATAAAAATGTGGAATTCTTGCCCATTCATATTGTATTTCATTATCTATATAAATACTTTTTCCAAAATATTTTTCATTCAATTTATAATAAATGTTATTTAAATTTTCAGAAGATAGGTTTTCTTTTTTTTCTATTTTTTCATGTATGTTCTTTTCAAATTCAGCAAACATAGCTTGCCTATAAAATGTTGCTCTAATCATTTCTAATAATTCATATATATATTCAGCCTTTTTATACGTATTTTTTTCATTTGCAATTTGATATTCACTTAACAATATTTCATTTACTGTTGAAGCTACTTCTGCCACCATGATTGTGTAATTTGCATTTAGGATATTTTGATTTTTATTTGAATAATATGAATGTATACTATGCCCTAATTCATGAGCTATTGTACTAACATCTCTTTTATTTCCATTAAAATTAGTAAGTATAAAAGGATGTACTCCATATACTCCTGAACTATATGCTCCACCTCTTTTGTGTGGTTTTTCTTCTACATCTATCCAATTGTTTTCAAAGGCTTCATCTAATAATTTAATATATTCTTCTCCTAATATACTTAAAGAGTGTTTTACTTCATTTTTTGCTTGTTCAAAGGTTATATTTTCTTCTTTTTCTACAAATGGATTTACATATATATCATACATGTGCATAGTATCTAATTTCAGTATTTTTTTCTTTAACTCCATAAAATCATGATTTACTTGTAAACTATTTTCTATTCCTTTCATTAATGCCTCATATACTTTAATAGTAGAATCATCCTTTGTAGTTGCTTGTTCTAAAGAAGAAGCATATTTTCTTATTTTGGCTGTAATTACTGTTTGCTTTACATTTGCTAAATATATTTCTGTTATAGTATTTATATATTCTTTATATTTATTATACATTAATTTAAATGCTTGTTTTCTTACCTCTACATTTCTGCTCTTTAAATATTTTGTATAATTTGCATCTGTTAATACAACTTCATTTCCTTCTTCATCTTTTAATATGCCTAAATTAAACTCTGCATTTGTTAATATATCATATATATTTTCTGGTGCTGAAAATACTTCCAAATAATTTGCAAGTAATTCTTCTTTTTCATTACTTAGTACATGTTTCTTTTCTTCTAATATACTTTCTATATCACACGTATATGGCTGTAATCTAATATCATTTTTCAAGTACTCTCTTATTTTTTCTTCATCTGCAAATGTAATTTCTGGAACTATAAATGATGTTGCTACTCCTAACTCTGCTGATATATTTTCTACTTCTTTAAAAAGTTTAATAGCTTCTTGATTTGTCATATCTAAATGATAATTAAACATTCCATAAGAATAAATTTTTTCAAAACTAAGTAATATTTGTTCATATAATACATATACATTGTATAAATTATCTGAGCTTTCACATAATATATCTTTGTACTTTTGAATTTTATTCATATTTTCTTGTAGTTTTAATTTTTCTGAATCAAAATCCTGTTTTGTTTTAAATAAATCTGTTAATTTCCAATTATATTTTTCGTTCATTCTATCCTCCTACTTATTTTTTAGAGATTATATCACACACAAAATGAAACTTCAAATATATTGATTTTATGTAAATACTATTATATAATAATATATATCTTAAATGGAGGTTGTAATATTTTGAAAAAAGCATTAAAAAAATCTTTAAAGCGGGAAGTAGTTTTTAATCCTAATAAGTGGGCTCACTACATTCATACAGGTTGTTATACCTATGCACTTAATATTGAACTAGATGATTTTTATTTAATTGGAGATTTTATAAATAAGCGATGTACAGATAAAACTTCTGATGAAGTATTGATTGCTACATTATATAAAGAATTAAACTTTATTGGTTTTTCTGTAACACCTATTTCTGTAAATTCTACTCCAAGTAATAAAAAGAAGCGGAAAATTTTTATTCAAAGAGATACATATTCTGGATTCTATCATATAATTAGACAAGATATAAGTGGAACATGGTCTCACAAATTTCCTAATCAACTCCCAACTATAATCCCTGAAAAAGATTTAGGAAATGGCTGGTGTTTTTTACTTACTCCCAATATATAAAATTTTTCTATGCAATAAAATACACTCTAATAATTTAGAGTGTATTTTATTTTCATTAGTTATCATATTTTGTAAATTATCTACCACCCATTCCATCCGGCCTCCGCCTCCTCCGGAGAATCCTCCTCCGCCAGAGCCACTCGAGCTAGAATGTGCTGCCATTTGTGTCATAGATGTCTTATATGCTGTATTTACATTATGATTTAGTGTGTTATAGGTAAAGAATAATAACAATCTTTAGTTACATGATACATTTCTTCATATATCTTATCAAATGCTCTGCCAGTTTTTAAATCTCTTACTTCTACATTTGTAATGCTACCATATTTATATCTATCTAAATTAAATGTTTTAAATAGTGTATTAGTATTTTTTACATCAATATCCCATGTTTCTATTACTTGCATACTTCCATCGGTTTGCATTTTTACCTGGTAATCAATAGAATTTAAATATTGATATTTATCTGGCGTTTCAAATGTTCCTAAACAAATTATGAATCCAATAACTACCATAATAATTAAAATTGGTATATTTTTTTTAAAAAATTTCATATTATCCCCCATATTTATATATTTATTTTTTGTTCTACAAGTTCAATTTTTTCATTTATTTTATTGACCATTTTATTTATTATTTGAACTTTTTTCAATTTAGCATATGCCCATCTTCTTATAAAATCTATTACTATACAAATACAGAATACAGCTACTACTAGTAATAGCAAATATGGTATAAAAAATGGCGTTTGTGCTAATTTAAATATTCCTGTAAACAACCAATAAAATCTTATATTTACATTCTCGTGAATTATATATACTGAAAATAACGAAGGACCTATATAACTTACTAGCTGTTGTAATTGTTCATTCTTTATCTCTATTGTTCTAAATTTTAAAAATAGAAATACTACCATTATTGTACTAATTGGATTTACCATATCTTGAAAACTAAAAAATAAATTATTTATAATTGGTTTTACACTTTTAAAATCAATTGATGAATAATGTAATTTATGTATTATAAGTCCTAATATTGCTCCAATAAATCCTATTAAAAAATACTTTGTTAAATATTTTCCTTTTTTATTAATTTCTACAAATTTTCTAATATATCCACCCATTGTATAAAATAACATAACTGTAGTAAAATGTCCAAATATTCCATTTGGTGCAAATACATATTTTACAATAGTAATTGTGAACATTATTATTATTAGTGTTTTCCATTTTTTTCTATCTAAATTATTTAATAAAATATTATAAAAAGGATATATAAAACATAATACTATATATGCTGTTATAAACCAATATTTTCCACCAAGTATTGGTAATATTGATGATAGAGTATCTACACCAACTCCAAAAATACTTACAATTGCAAAGATTATCAAAGAATAAAAAATTGTTCTTCCCCATAAATTACAAATTCTTTTAAGTTTAAATCCTTTATTAATGCAATAATATCCAGTTATTATTATAAATGTACCATTTGCCACATTAATTAACAGTTTAAAATATCTACATAAAAAATCATTTATAGGTGTTAGCATATTCCTTTCTAAAATTGCTGTATTACCTATACAGTGTATACCTACAACCATTAACATGGCTATTACTCTTAATATTTCTATATTCGTTTCTCTCTTTACTTTTTCCATTTCTTTCCCCTTTTATTATTTAATTTTTTATATTCCTATTTTTTGCTGTATAGATTCTATTTTCACATTAATTTTATCTACTTGTTTATTTATTATTGGAATCTTTTTTATATTGGTATATATAAATCTTCTAATTAAATCTATTATTATACATATGAAGAACACTAATATTATTAGTAATAACAGATATAGCATAAAAAATGGTGTTTCTATTAATTCAAACATTCCAGAAAATACCCACAAAACTTTTAAATTTATGTTTTCATGAATTACATATACAGAAAACAAAGATGGGCTTATATAAGTTATCAACTTTTGTATTTGCTTATCTTTTACTTCTATTGTTCTAAACTTTAAGAATAGATATACTGTCATTACTGTAGTAAATGGATTTACTAAATTTTGAAAACCAAAAAATAGATTATTTATTACTGGTTTTGCACTCTTAAAATCGAGTGATGAAAAATATAATTTATGTATTATAAGTCCTAATATTGCTCCAACAAATCCTAATAAAAAATACTTTGTTAGATATTTTTTATTTTTATTTATTTCTACAAAATTTTTAATATATCCACCTATTGTATACATTAATATTACTGTAGTAAAATTTTCAAATATTCCGTTTGGTGAAAATATAAATTTTACAATACTAATAGTAAATATTATTATTATGAGAGTTTTCCATTTTCTTTTATCTAATTTTCTTAATAAAATATTATAGAAAGGATATATAAAAGATAATGCTATATATGCTGTTATAAACCAATAATTACCAGCAAGTACAGGTAGTAATGATGATAGCGGATCTATGCAAAATCCTAAAATATTTACTATTACAAATATTAATAATGAATAAAAAATTGTTCTTCCCCATAAATTACAAATTCTTTTAAGATTCAAACCTTTATTAATGCTATAATATCCAGTTATTATTATAAATACACTATTTGCAACATTAATTAATAGTTTAAAGTATCTACATAAAAAATCATTTATAGGTGTTAAAATATTCATTTCTAAAATTTTGGTATGTCCTATACAATGTATTCCAATTACCATTAGCATAGCTATTATTCTAAGTACTTCTATATTTATTTCTCTTTTTGACTTTTCCATGTTTTCCCCTTTTTTATTTTTTTAATTATATCACTATTACATTTATATTACTATGTTTTTTTTATTACATTTTTGTTACACTTCTATTACAAAGGGAAAACACAGGATTTACTATATCCTGTGTTTTCAACTTATTCGTATTTTTCATCAATTCCAAATTTTTGGTTTCCAATTTTAAATATTGGTGTTCCCCATTCAATTTCTCCTTGATAAATTAGATTGTCTGGTAATTCGTCTTCTACTGTTGTTAGCATTTCTTCTGCCATATCATATATTCGTTTTGGAATATCTTGCCTATCTAACTTCTGTTTTGTAGTAGTTGCATAAGCACCATCTGCCATTATTACTTCTTCAATTGTTGTTCCTCCAACATTATTTTTACATCGATTAATCACAACAGCCATTGCATATCTAAAAGCCATTTCTGCTGCTTCTTTTTTTGGTATAACTGCATATTTACCATTCAATTCTACAGCCACAGTTTTTTCTGAATTAAAATAATTAATAAATTCTTCTTCTTCAGAATATGCTACAGCTGCAAGTAATTGTATATCATCAGCTATTTGCTTTTTGTTTTCTTCTTCTCTTAGTCTTAAAAATTCTTCTTCCTGCTTTTTTGAAATTTCTTCTTGCTTTTGTAAAAACAAATCTGCATCATATGCATCAGTTTCTTTTAAATATTCTATCTGCCTTTCACTTTTTATTATGCTACGCATCAATTCTTCTTGTTTTTGCCGTTGTGCTTCTTGTGCTGCCGGTACTTGTGAACATATGATAATGCCTAAAACACCTCCAATTACTAAAGAATTAAAATTACCTCTTTTCATGTTGTTTTCTCCTCCTGTTTTTTGTTGCCCTACAATTGCAAGGCTTATTTATAGTTACATATATTTATTATATCATAAAATATGGTAATTATCAATTTTTTATAGATTAAGCATTGACTTTTTATATTAAGTTGTGTATCATAATATTGTTAATTAGTCTTATGGCTAATAATATACATTAGATAAAAAACTATATTTAGTTTTAATTTTAGGAGGTTAACATGAATAAAATTTTTAAAGTTTTAAGTTGTTTATTATTATTTACTGGTTTGATATTTTCTACAACATGTTTTGCTACAGATATTAATATGAATTTACAATCTGATACAGATACTAATTCAGTTATAAGTAATAGTTTAGATGATTCTTCTTTAGATACAAACTCTCAAATGACAACTACTGTTGAAAATTCTAGTAGAGATGATGCTGAAGGACTTGGAATTGATTCTATTTTAAATATTTTGCTAATTGTTGTTGGCTTTGTTCTAATTTTATTAGGAATTGCTGTTTTAATTAGGCTTGGAAGATAATATATGTATATTGTGAATGTTTTTCCATAAATTCACAATATTTTTTTGTCTATTTTTCTTTTATATTGTATATTTTGCTCAAAAAAATGAATACTATTATTAATCTTAAGTTTTTATAAAAATTTATGACAATCTTTAAGGAGGAAGGTTTTACAATGAAAAAGAAAATTCTATTTTCTACTCTTATTATTACATTTTTTACTCTATTTTATGTATCTTTTGCTTCTGCTAACACTCAGCAAATGGGCAACAGCATTATGGGTGGTATAGAAGATGCTGCTCATGGTGTTGGAAATGTTGCATCAGGAGCTGTTCAAGGTGTTGAGAATATTGCATCAGATGCTGCAAATGGAGTAAAAGATATGGGCTCGAAAGCAGGTAGTGCTATACAAAACACAAGTAATAGTATGGTTGGAATGACTAATGACAATTCAGGTTATACAGCTGAAAGAACATCTGTTGGTGATCAAGCAATTCTTTTTGGTATGAATGCTAATACATTAACTTGGATAATTCTTGGTTTAGTCGCTGCTGCTATTATTTCTCTTATTTGGGCATATATGAGAGAACGTGATGATGTAGAAGAACATCAAACTCATTAATTTTCTTAAAAGTATGCCAATATTATTTTAAGTTATATGAAATGCTATTTCTTATAACTACACAGAAAGAAAGTTTTTCTTATAGGGAAACTTTCTTTTTAATAGAAATGTATTTTCTTTTTTTGATTTTTCGTGTATAATACCTATAGAAAGAGGTGTACTCATGGCAAGTTCAAAAAAAGTGTTAGCAAAAAATCCAGTTGCTTATCATAATTATAATATTCAAGATACTATAGAAGCTGGTATTGTTTTAAGTGGAACAGAAATTAAATCAATTCGTGCTGGTAAGGTTAATTTAAAAGATAGCTATGTAACAATAAAAAATGGCGAAGCATATGTGTATTCAATGCACATTAGCCCTTATGAATTTGGTAATATTTTTAATAAGGATCCAATCCGTGATAGAAAATTACTATTAAATAAACGTGAAATTAGAAAGTTGATAGGATTAGTTCAACAAAAGGGATATAGTTTAATTCCTATTAGTCTTTACTTTAAAGGAAATTTTGTAAAAATGGAATTAGGAATCGGAATTGGAAAAAAATTATACGATAAACGTCAGGATATTGCTAAAAAAGATGCTGAAAGACAAATGGCAATACATTTAAAAGAAAAGAATAGGTTTTAATATAATTTTTTAGAAGAGGGAGAGAATATTTGATTATTCTCTCCCCTATTTTATTTTCTATTAATTTTTCAAATCGAAAGTTGATGTAATCTTCATGTATATTTGCAAAGTAAATTTGTATTTTATGCTTTATTATTTGAACCAAAAACATCTTTCATTTTATGTGATACTGTTTCTTCTATTTTTTCTCTTGCTGGTGTTAAATATTTTCTAGGATCAAAAGCACCTGGTTCTTCTGCAAATACTTTTCTAATCTCTGCTGTCATTGCTAAACGTAAATCTGTATCTACGTTTATTTTTGAAACTCCTAGCATACTTGCTTCATGTAACATTTCATCTGGTACACCTTTTGCTCCTGGAATATTTGCACCATATTTATTACAAGTTTCTACTAATTCTGGAATTACTGTAGATGCTCCATGTAATACTATTGGAGTATTTGGTATTAATTCTTTTATTTTTGCTAAAATATCAAAACGTAATTTTGCTTCTCCTTTAAATTTATATGCTCCATGACTTGTTCCAATAGCTATTGCTAAAGAGTCACATCCTGTTCTTTCTACAAATTCTTTTGCTTGTTCAGGGTCTGTATACATTGCATCACTTGCAGATACATTAACCTCATCTTCAATACCTGCTAATTTACCTAACTCTGCTTCTACTACTACTCCATGACTATGTGCATAATCTACTACTTGTTTTGTTAATCTAATATTTTCCTCAAAATCATATTTTGAACCATCTATCATAACAGATGTAAAACCATTATCTATACACATTTTACAAGTTTCAAAATCTGGTCCATGGTCTAAATGTATTGCAACTGGGATATTAGGATATTCCTCTACTGCTGCTTCTACCATTTTCATTAAATATCCAATTCTTGCATATTTAATTGCACTTGAAGATGCTTGTAATATTACTGGTGAATTTTGTTTAGCTGCTGCATCCATAATTCCTTGTATTATTTCCATATTATTAACATTAAATGCTCCTATTGCAAAATGTTCTTTCATTGATTTTTCAAACATTTCCTTAGTTGTAACTAATGACATAATTTAATTCCTCCTCAAAATTTAATTTCTTTGGTTATTATACCCTTATATTATTTTTTAGTCAAACTTTTTTTTAATTTCGTTACTTCAATTTAACATTTTCTTTTCCTATAATATCTTCTAATTGTTCTAATATTTCTGGCGTAATATACATTGCTCCTGCTGGTGTTTCATTTTCTCCATTTAAAATATATATTGCCATATTGTTTCTTTCCCCTGTGAAGAAGTGAATAGCACCTTTTAATTTATTTTTCTCATTTTCTGTAAGATTTGTAATATTAAATTGTATTATTTGTTTTTTTATCTCTGTTTGATAATTATTTGATTTTCCTTCTTGCACTGCATTTTGAAAATCGTGTATTTTATTTGCTATTATAGTAACACTTCCATCTTCTTCTCTAATACTTAATCTTCCTTCTACCATTACTATGTTATCTACTAATAAAGAATTTATTGAAGCTTGATACGCATTTTCAAAACATAGTACCTCTAATGTTCCATATAAATCTTCTATTGTAATAAAGGCCATTATTTTATTATTTTTTGTAAATTTTTTCTTAATACTATTAATAATTCCTGCATATTTTACATTTTGCCCATCACGATAAGTATTTTTACCTGTTTCTTGTAATTCATCTAATGCTTCTCTTATTTTAAGAGTAGAAATATTCGTATTTTTATCTATAATATTTCTATATTGTTCTAATGGATGACCTGATATATATAAGCCTAGCATTTCCTTTTCCATAGATAGCATCTCTTTTTCTGAAAATTCTTCTAATTCAATAAATCTATATTTCATTTTTTCAGTTTCTTCTTTTTTTTGTTCTTCATTTCCTAAGTCAAACATAGACACTTGTCCTTCTAAAGTTTTTTTACTGCTATCATTTATAGCATCTACTATATTTTCAAAAGAAGCAAACAAAGTATTTCTTGTTTGTGGAAAATCATCAAATGCTCCTGCTTTTATTAAACTTTCAATGCATTTTTTATTTACAGATTCATTTTGAATTCTCTCACAAAAATCAGCAAAAGTTTTGTATTCTCCATTTTTTTCTCTTTCTGCAACTATACTATCAACAACTGCTGTACCAACATTTTTAATACTGCCTAAACCAAAACGTATTTTTCCATTGTCAACTGTAAATTTTGTAAAACTTTTATTAATATTAGGCTTTAAAATATCAATATTTAGTCTTTTACATTCATCTATATAATATGGTATTTTATCTAAATTTCCTAAAAAACTATTTAAAGTTGCTGCCATAAATTCGGCTGGATAATATGCTTTTAAATACGCTGTTCTATATGATACTACTGCATATGCTGCTGCATGTGATTTGTTAAATGCATATTTTGCAAATTCTGCCATTTCATCAAATATTTTATCAGCACTTTTTGCATCTATTCCATTTCTAACACAACCTGGAACTATAATATTCCCATCTTCATCTACTTGCCCATTAATAAAAATTTCTCTTTCTTTAGCCATTACATCTAGCTTTTTCTTACCCATAGCACGCCTTACTAAATCTGCTCTACCTAAAGAATATCCAGCTAAATCTCTTACTATTTGCATTACTTGTTCCTGATACACCATACATCCATATGTTACATTTAAAATTGGTTTTAACGCTTCATGTGTATATACTGCATGTTCAGGGTCTTTTTTGTTTGCTATATATCTTGGTATTTGATCCATTGGTCCTGGTCTATATAATGAAACTCCAGCTATTATATCTTCTAATCCATCTGGTTTTAGTTCTTTCATAAAGTTTGTCATTCCTTGGCTTTCAAACTGAAAAATACCTACTGAGTTTCCTTCTTGCCATAATTTATATACATAAGGGTCATTCATATCTTTGTCAAATTCAACATCTATATTTTTATCTTTTTTTACTAAGTCAATTGTGTCTTTTATAACAGTTAAAGTACGTAGTCCTAAAAAGTCCATTTTTAAAAGACCTAATTCCTCTAATGTTGTCATAATATATTGTGTAGATATTGTACCTTCTCTTACATAAAGTGGTACATATGTATCTACCGGTTCTTTTGTAATTACTATTCCACATGCATGAGTTGAAGCCTGCCTTGGCATTCCTTCTAAAGCCATTGCTACATCTAATAATTTTGTAATTTCCGGATTTGTATCATAGATTTCTTTTAATTCTCTATTTTGTTCCATTGCTCTTTTTATTGTAATATGCAATTCGTTTGGAATCATTTTAGCAAGTTTATCAGCTTCTGCATATGGTAAATCTAATGCTCTTCCAACATCTCTTATTACCATTCTAGCAGACATGGTTCCAAATGTAATAATCTGTGAAACATGGTCATATCCATATTTTTCACATACATATTCTATTACTTTATCTCTTTTTTCATAGCAAAAATCCACATCAAAATCTGGCATACTAATTCTTTCTGGATTTAAAAATCTTTCAAAAATCAAACTATATTTTATTGGATCTATATCTGTAATTCCTATGGCATATGCTACAATTGAGCCTGCACCTGAACCACGCCCAGGTCCTACTGGAATGTCATGGGTTTTAGCATAATTAATATAATCCCATACTATTAAAAAGTAATCTACATATCCCATTTTATTTATAACAGAAAGTTCATAATTTTTTCTATCTATTATTTCTTGTGATAAATTTTCTCCATATCTTTTAGTCATACCATCATTTGTTAATTTTTCTAAGTAATCATAATGTGTGTTAAAGCCTTCTGGTACCTCGTAGTTTGGTAAAATTGTGTGTCCGAATTCAAATTCAACATTACACTCATTTGCTATTTTAACTGTATTTTCAATTGCTTGTGGTACATTTGAAAAATAATCACTCATTTCTTCTGGAGATTTTATATATAATTCATCTGTTTCAAAACGCATTCTATCTTCATCTGTCATCTTTTTTCCAGTTTGAATACATAATAAAACTTCATGATTATATGCATCTTCTCTTTTGGTATAATGTGCATCATTTGTTGCAACTAATGGAATATCTAGTTCTTTTGAAAGTTGTATTAATTTTTGATTTACCATTACTTGTTCTTTTACACCATTATTTTGAATTTCTAAATAATAGTCTTTACCAAATATACTTTTATACCAAAGTGCAATTTTTTTTGCCTCTTCTATATCATTTTTTAATAAAGCTTGGTTTACCTCTCCTGCCAAGCAAGCACTACAACAAATTAAATCTTCATGATATTTTTCTAAAATTTCTTTATCAATTCTAGGTTTATAATAAAACCCTTCTGTAAAACTTAAAGAAACTAATTTTGATAAGTTCTTATATCCATTATTGTTTTTTGCAAGTAATATTAAATGATTATATTTACTATCAAAATTAGGATCTTTATCTGTTCTTAAACGAGGTGCAACATATACTTCACACCCAATAATAGGCTTAATACCATTTGCTTTACAGGCTTTATAAAAATCTATTACACCAAACATAACTCCATGGTCTGTAATTGCAATAGAATCCATACCCAATTCTTTTGCTCTTACTGGTATATCTTTTATGCGATTAGCTCCATCTAATAAACTAAATTCACTATGGATGTGTAGATGTACAAAATTCCCCATTTTAATATCCTTCCTTTTTTAAGTATCTATCTAAAGCATCTATCCACATAGGTATTTCTATTCCTTGTACTAATAATTTATCTTTAGATAACATAGAATTTTTCGGTCTTTTTGCTGGTCTTACAAATTGCTCTGATGTAACAGGATTTACCCTGCAGTTGCAATTTGCTTTTTTAAATATTTCTTTTGTAAAGTCATACCAAGTTGTATAGCCTTGATTTGTAGCATGATATATTCCATATGGAATTTTCTTTTCTATTGCTTGATATATAATATTGGCTAAATCTTCTGTATAAGTAGGGCTACCATGTTGATCTGAAACTACATTTATTTCTTCTTTTTCACTTCCTAATTTTAGCATTGTTCTTACAAAGTTATTTCCTTCTCCATATAGCCATGCTGTGCGGAATATATAATATTTATCACAATTTTCAATTAATTTTTGTTCTCCACTTAATTTTGTAATTCCATATACTGTAACTGGACCTGTTTTATCATCTTCACGATATACTTTGTTTATATCTAATTTTCCATCAAATACATAGTCTGTGCTTACATGTATAAGAGTAGCTCCTGTATTTCTACAAGCCTTTGCTAAATTTTCTACTCCTAAACTATTTACTTTCTTTGCTAATTCTTTATCTTCTTCTGCCTTATCTACTGCTGTATATGCTGCACAATTTATTACATATTCTGGATTAATTTCTTTTACTTTTTCCATTACAGATTTTTCAACTGTAATATCTAATTCATTTGAATCTGTTAAAATTAAAGTTTCATTTGCAAATTTTTCTTTCACAGCTTTTGCAAGCATTCCATTTGCCCCTGTTATCAAAATTTTCATTTTTAATTCCTCCTTTTTCTATATGAAAATATTAGTAGTATTCCCATTATTACACATAAAATAAAGTTAATTAAAGCATTTGCAATACTAGCTCCTGTTATATTAAAGTATTTTACCAATATGTTGCAAACAAATACAGAAACTACAGATGTTATAGCATATGCTATTGTAGCACTACTTTGACTTCTCATTGTTGTTAATACATATAAAAGTAATACACTAATAGCATATAGCCCCCCTGAAAGTACTAATACTATTAATTGTAATAAATATGATTGTAATGGTATTCCATAAATAAAATTTAAAATTGGTATTCCTATAGTTGCACAAACTCCCATAATTAATAATGTAACTGCAAATATAACAATAATTACTTTTAATATAACACCGCTTAAATTCTTTATATCTCTTCTCGTTCCAGAAATCACCTAAAGGTTTTAATAGTGGTTTTATAATAAATATACTTGCTAAATTAATTGTAAAAGCTGGCAAATATATTATGTTATAAATTGTTTGCATTTCATAATTTCCATAATTATCTATAGCATATTTAACAGCATTTGCTAAATATACACTTAATATTGTTGCTAAAAACACTGGGAAACATTCTTTTAATAATGAAAGTATTTTTTGCTTAGGAAAACATATTTTAGATTTCGTGAAATTTTTAATCTGCCTTAAGTCAAACAATACAAAAACTATAGCATTTACTAAAAATAATGTTATGAATGCAATTATAGTATTTTTAGTTATAAAGTCAACTATTGCAAAACATAATATTGCTATAATATTTCTAATAACAACTGATTTTGCACCTAAATCTAGCCTACCTTGAATTTGAAATTCAGCTTGATATGTTTCGCTTAAATTATCAATTAATCTAAAAAATATAAGAGAAACACACATTATTAATTTTTCTAATTCATATCCACTAATAAATACAAAAATAATTCCTAATATGCACATAATACTCGTAATTACTACTCTTGTACCTAAGTATTCTCCGAATTGATACTTTCTTTTACTATCTGTTACTTGATAAATACGAATTCCATAATCTCCTATAGCATTTAATATTGTAGCTGTAGCAAAAGCAATTGAAAACATACCGTGCTGCTTCTGTTCCATTTACCCTTGTACATATAAATAAAATAACTGCATTAAGCATTGCTGCAATTAAACTTGCTATGCTATTCCAAATAAATTCCGATTTTTTTACCATAAGTTTCCTCCTGAAAACTCTAAAATTTAAAGTTTTCCTATTACAAATATTATTCTTAATAAAATTTCGTCAGTCAATTTTTGTCTAAACATTTTTGGATAAAATACTTTTTTAAACCAATTGCCAAAACTTGTATTTGTAAATAATTTTAGCAATTTTTGATTTTCTTTTGAAAGTTTGTTCCCATATAAAGTTTCATATTCTTTCAATTGTTCTTTTACATTTTTAAAATATCCATTTACAAAGAATTTTTTTATTCTCCATATTTGAAATTTTATAAAATTCATTCCACCTGCACTTACATTATTATCATGTCTTCTATATTTTAATACTGGTGTAGTATCATAAATTACTTTTCCAAGTCCTGAACATAGCATATATGTCCACCAGTCATGTCCACAACTATTTTGAGGTATATCTTGTTTCATCATTTCAACTGCTTTTTTATTCATTACACAGTTTATTCCCAATGTAATACAGTCTACAAGAGAATTTCTAAAAGATGGTCCTTTTTTATAAATTCCTCCATGACCTGTAAATTCCATATTTGCATTATAAAAGTCATATGCGGCAAAGTATAATATTGGGATATTCTTTTCTTCTTTTTCTAACAATGATACTGCTTTTTCTATTTTGTTTTCAAACCATACATCATCTTGGTCTGAAAATGCATAATAGTCTGCTTCTCCTGCTTCTTTAATTAAGCTAAAAAAGCTTTTTATAAAACCAACATTTTCTCCTTGAATTAGCTGAATTTTATTTTCTTTTTCATATTTTTTTAATATTTCTACTGTCTTATCTTTTGAGCCATCATCTCTTACTAAAATTTCTATATTAGAATATGTTTGTGATAAAATACTATCAATTTGTTCTGATACATATTTTTCTCCATTATAAGTTGACATTAATACAATTACTTTTTTCATTTTCATTTATCCTTTTTATATATGAATTTAAAGTTTAAGGAAATATCCCCTAAACTTTATTTGTGTTTATTGCTCCTTTATAAAAATGCATTACTACTTTAGCTATTGGCTTTGGCCAAAATCTCTGAAGCATTTGTAAATCTTCTTCAAGTCTAATATTATTTTCAATTAAATTAGAGGTTTCTGAATTTTCATGAATTCTGTGTAACATTAAATATTTATGTATGTATAAAAATCTTCCTTTATAATCTGCAAATTCACAAAAAGAATCCCAGTCTAAATCACATTTTAGCTCTGTTTTATATGGACTTTTTCCTAAAATTTTAGTATTTACAGTTACTGATGGGCAACAAATAGGAGAACCCACCGACATAACCCTTCTTTTTATAAATCTTGACTTATTAAATTTTCGTAATGGCATTAGTAAAAATTCTTTTATTTTTAAATTTTTAGTTAGTGGAATTTCTATGCCATTTTTAATCTCTTTGTAGTCAGAAAATGCAATAACAAAATCTTTTCCATTTTGCAAATTATTTACTATTTCTTCTAAATAGTTTTCTTTATATATATCATCCTGATGTGCTACTGTTACATAGTCTGTTTTGCATTGAGAAACTGCAAAATTCCAGTCTTGTCCTATTCCTTTTTCTCCATTATTTACATATACCGGTATATTATACTTTTCTGCCATATTTTTTATATATTCATTTAGTGTTGATGTAGCAATTATAATATTACTTTGCACAGTTTGTTTTTTTAAAGATTTAATACATTCTTCTAAATATTCAGATTCTTTATATGCACAAATAGCAAATGTGTGATTTTTAAAATTACTTACTTGGTTTATTTGTTTGTTCTTCAATATCTTCAACTCTTTTCTTTAATCGTGATATTTCTTGTATTAGTCGTATATTTTGCTTATCAGCCTTTGTTAATTGTACCATTAGCTGAAATATTAAATAAAATCCTATAAAAATAGTAACACAAAATATCATATTTGTAGATAAAGTAAAGCCTAAAAAGTCTGATATAGCTTCTATAAAATTAGGTATTGCTATTGCTATTATTAGTAAAACCCCTGTTAATACCCAAAAAATGGATAATGAAATTTGCAATTTTTTTCTTCTCACAGCTCCTAATATTAAGAACATATACACTAGTGTAATAATTATTAATGCTATTCTTAATGGTATTTGCATATTATTTCACCTTCCTTTTACCAGTATTAATACTATCTAAAATAATAGCTAATGATACTTTTATCATATAATCTGCTGATTTTAGGAATCTTATAGATGATTTTCCACCTGTTCTTTCGTTCATACTAACTGGAACCTCTAAAACTTTGTATCCTTTTTTTAACATACATACTGTTGATTCTGGCTCTGGATATTCTGTTGGATATTCTCCGTGCAAATTCTTTTATAATATCACTATTTACTGCTCTAAAACCAGATGTAGGATCTGTAATTTTTTGGCTACATGTTACTTTTATAAAAAATGATATTATTTTCGAGCCTAGCCTTCTCATAAATGTTGATTGAAATTCACTAGATGTTTTATCTAAATATCTAGTTCCTATACACATATCTGTTTTTCCTTCTATAATTGGTGTATAAATTTTTTCAACATAGTTTACATCATGTTGTCCATCACCATCAAATTGAATTGCTATATCATAATTATTTTCTAATGCATATTGATAGCCTGTTTGTACAGCTCCACCTATTCCTAAATTTTGTACTAAACAAATGTGATTAATATTATTTTCTTGTAATATCTTTTCAGTATTGTCTTTTGAGCCATCATTTATTACAATATAATCTAATTGCTTATTTGCATTTTTATTGTATTCATTTATTGTTTGCGTTACTTTTAATATGTTTTCTTCTTCATTATATGCTGGAATAATTAATAATACTTTCATTTTCTCCTCCTTTTAGATGCATTTACAAGAAAAATTTAGCGATTTCAATAATATCAAATATATTTACTACAAGTGCTCCTGCAAAAATTAAAATATTTCCATATTTTAATTTAACATAATTGTTTTTCATACAGCAACATAATAATGGTAAAATTGCAATTGGAATAAAGTATCTACCTTGTACTCCAGCTACAATAGCTTGTCCTACTCCTGTCCACTCTAGGTATAGTCCCATATTAACTAATGCATACATTCCAAATACTAATAATAAAGTCCAAGCTTTTTCTAATTTATTTAAACTAACTTCATTCTTTTCTATAAATATTGCAACTACTATTATTATAATCATAAACAATACATTTACACTAGGAACTGATATAGAAAGCCAACCAAAATTGTCTCCTACCATCTGATATAAATATGTTTGCCCATTTGCAAGGTTATTTTCATATAAAACTTTAATTACTCTAAGTGGATTTTCTAATAAATATTTTATTTGTTCACCACTGTTTACATTATTTGTTGTTAAATAATCTGTTGCTGTTTCATTTACATTTCCTCTATTTGCTATAGCTAAGCCTAAATATGAAGTTAAACAAATTACAATGCTAAGTATTATAAATATTATTTTTTCTTTTTTAGTTTTCATATTATCTTTAAAAAAGATAGGAAATCCTAATGCTATAATTGGAATGTATGTTGCTTTTGAAATTCCAACAAAAACCATAAGAACCATATACAAAACTTTCTCTTTTTTAGTAATCTGTTCTTGTTTGAATAGCAAATATATTACATATGCTATATAGAAAAATATTGCTGTATTCATTATTGAATCTGCTGAAAAAGAAACTGCTTGTTGAATTACCATTGGCATTAACATATATATTCCTAAAACTTTCTTTCCGAAAGGAATCTTTTTAATTGCAAAATATCCTGCTATTAAAAAAATTATCAAATTAAAACTTCTGGCAATATATGTTGAGACAAATACATTAAGCCCTAGTAGTCTTCCTATAAGCATTCCCGCTCCTGTAGGAAGATATAATATAAATGAATATGATTTTGCTGGTGAAGGAGTTTCTACTACATCATTATAATTAGTTTGTTTCTCTAATAACTTATTATATTGATTATATTTTGCTATATTTTCTCTATTTTCTTGTAAGTCTTTTGGTACTACAACTTTCGAATCTTCTCTTCCTAAGAAATCTCCTTGAGATATTTCATATGCTCTCCACTCATGTGCTGCTGCATCTGGAATATAGTTTGGTAACATAAATACTAAAAACAAAATTCCTATAGGTATTGCTACTGTTAAAAACATTTTTTCAACTATTTTATAATATTGTTTTACATTATATAGCATCATTAAAATAGCAATTAAGCCTGTTGGAATCAGCCATAAAAGTAAATCTCTAGACCAATATCCTTGATACTCATGTGTTGTAATCATAAAATATAATAAAGTTATAAAAATTAATGTGAAAATAAATTGACTTATAAATCCACCTTTTTCTAGTATTAATTTACTAAACTTTTTTACTTTTTCCTTCATTTATTTTGTCTCCTTATCGTATTTTATTATAATTAATTGTTGGAATATCTGTATCTAAACGATAATTTATATTATAGTACATATCTCCTTGTTGAATTTGTTTGTTCCATCTTTTAACAAATAATTCATATTCTCGAGCAAATCTCTTTTGTTTTTCACCTGAATCATCTTGCCCTCTTGATTTTGATTCATAATGATATAACTCCACAAATGGATTATATATAATTTGTAAATTTTCTTCTTTTATTTTTAAGCAAAAATCGACATCATTAAATGCAACTGCTAATTTTTCATCAAAACCTAAAACTTTTTCGTAATTACTTTTTGATACCATAAAACAAGCAGCTGTAACAGCACTTAAATTTTGAACATATGATATATCATCATTTTCTGAAAAATCTTTTTCTGCTACTTCACGATATCTATGACCTGCAAGCCCTCTAATTCCAATTGTTACACCTGCGTGTTGAATTGTTCTATCTGGAAAATATAGTTTAGCTCCGCAAATTCCTATTCGTGGTTGCATTACATACATTAACATTTCTTCTATCCAATTTGTAGTAATTATTTCTACATCATTATTTAACAGTATTACATATTCTCCTGTTGATTTTTCTACTCCAAAATTAACTATTTTAGAATAATTAAAATAATTTATTTCTAATTTTTCTACTCTAATATTTTCATGTTCTTTTACTAATTCATCATAATAGTTAAAAGTTTCCTCCTTTTTACTATTATTTTCAACAATAACAATTTCTATATTTTTATATGTAGATTTTTCTAAAATAGACTGTATTGTTACTTTTAAATCTTCTATATGGTCCATATTTGGAATTACTATTGAAACTTTTGGGTTATCATTAATATTATATTTTACATGATATTGGTCTTTATATTTTCCATTTTCTACTATATCATATTTAACATTTTTCCTTTTTAAATGTTCTTCTATTATGCTTCTTTCTGCATCATTATTTATTTCATTACTACTTTTGCCATATATTATTTTATCTATGTGCAATATTTTGTCATAATTTTCAATTTTTTCTACTGCCTTTAATAGTATATCATAAAAAGGTTCTTGCATATTCAAATTATTCAAAATTTCTACATTTTTTTGTAAAAATTCTTTTTTTACTCCGATAAAATTCCCTATATAATTTTTAGAAAGTAATGTATCATATGCAAAATCTGGTTTAAATTTTGGATTTTTTCTAATAACTTTAGCATCAGTTATTTCACAAAAATCATTATCTGCATAAAAAATATAACAGTCATTATATTCTAAGTATTTTACTATATCAAATAAAGCAAATGGGTATAAATATATATTTTTATCTAAAAATATTACATAGTCAAATTCTTCACTTTTAACTATTTCTTGATATTCATTAGGTTTATTTTCAATTTTTATATTAAATTTAGAATATGTTTGTTTTTTTAAGTCATCTGCTAGCTTTTCATCTGGAACAATTATTAAAAATTTTGTTTGAAGGCATGACTCATATGATTTTTGTTGTTCAATTTCATTTTTAGAAGGTTCATTTAAAATTTTCCATTCTTCATATGGTTCTGGAACTGTTTTATGATAACGAATATAATTAATTATTCTTCTAAATTCTGTTTTCCAGCCATTTTGCTTTAAACTATTTATAAAATTTTTTATTTTATCTTTCACTTATTTTCTCTCTTTCAAAAACTTAAAATTATAGTAGTGTGGATAAAATTAATTATCCACATACTATTTTACAAATTTTCTTTTTACTCTACGTAGAAATCTATATACTGGTCCTCTATTATCTATATGAAATGGTTGTGCTTGACTTACTGCAACATCTTGTGTTTGCTTAGTTGCTTCAAATGCTGGTTTGTTGTATACTGGTTTGATTTCTTCTCTATTGTCATATTCAGTATTTAACATATCGTCAACAGCTTTTAAAAATTGTTCGAATCCTTTTTCTAATGGATAATCTTTCATATAATTTACCCCAAATTGAGACATTTTGTTTTGTTTTTCTTCATTATCTAATATATCTATAATTGCACTAGCTATTGCTTCTGGTGATGTTCTCGCAAGAACTACACCTTCGTCTGGCATATCATAAATATTATTTTCCTTATATAATTCTACTACTGGTAAACCTGCTGCCATCATTTCAAAAGGTATTCTAGAAGGGTTTGAAGCACTCATACATACTCCAACTTTACATTTGTTATATAGTTCATTACACTCTGTTATTGGAATGATGTGTAAATTTTCACATTCAAAATCAAATGTTGCTTCTACACTAGAACCATATAAATATATTTTTAAGTCTGGTTTTAATGTTTTCACTATTTTTAATGCTCTTAATCCAATAATGTCACATCTTCTTGATTTTTCTGGTTGATATACAAAACAAATTGCATTTTCTTTTTTTACATTGTCTAATTTTTTATATACATTTAAATCAGCACCAAAGTCGAAATATTCAACTGGATTATTATACTCTGCAAGCATTTTATGTGCAAGCCATTTTCCTATTGTTACTGGTTTAAAGCCATAACGATAAGAATTTTCTGTAATTAAATATTGATCTCCCATTGGGAAAAACCATGGCTCAAAATCTTGAATAAAATATGCTTTTTTTCTAGCAGGCATATTTTTTACAAATTCTACTATTTGCCATCCTGTTGCAAACATTAAATCATAATCTTTCTTTACTTGTAAACCTACATATATACCAGCATCACATTTTTCGTAATATTCATTTATTTTATTTCTTACTATTTGTGGAGTAGAAATATCATCATCTTCTACATATATATCACATTCATACCCTGCACGAATTAAAGCATTAACATTTTGTATAATTGTTCTGTGTCCTCCAGAACCTTTACCCGGATGTGGAATTACCCATGCAATTTTTTTCTTTCCATTATTAGGATGTGTTCTTCTATATTCTTCTAAATATTCCTTTGAAAGACTTGGTAACATTAAAGCTCTCCTTTGTTCTTGTTTTTGTTTAATTTCTGTTGGTAAATTATAATTATTACTTATTTCATCTTGAATACGACATATTTCAGTAAATTCTGCATCTGCCCTAATATCTGTACATACAGAACTTCCATGTTTACGATAATAATTAAGAGACTTTGATAAGAAGCTAATTCTTCCTGTTTTTAACACTTGATAATATATATACCAGTCTCCTGCAACTTTAAAGTCTTGTGCTTTTGTAAAGATCTCCGAATAATCAGCTTTTTTCCATATAACACTAGATACATTTAAAATTGTATTTGTTACACTTAAGTGTTCTGTTATTTCTTGCTCCCCTTCTCTTACATAGTCTGTATTCCAGTCTCCACAACGGCACATATCATACAAATCATCAGAGCGATAGCGAATCATTTGATTATTTCCATCTATTCTTGCAGAGTCACAATATGATAAAACCACTTTATTATCATCAAAAGCTTTCATTAATTCATATACAAACGTACTTTCAGCACTGTCATCTGCTTCTGCTATCCAAATAAAATCTCCTGTTGCTGCTTCAAAACCTTTTTTCCATTGTTTAAATACACAACCACTATTTTTTTCATTTTTTATAAATTTTACTATTAAATCTTTATCTTTTATAGATTTTATTTTTTTCTCAATTACCTCTACACTATTATCTGTAGAGCAGTCATCTAATATTATTAATTCATATATTGGATATGTTTGATTTAAAACAGAGTCTATTCTTTCTATTATATATTTTGAATAGTTATAGTTTGGTATAATTACACTCACTTTTCTTGGGTGTGGAATATATAACTTATCTTTCTTTGTTTTATAAATATTTACCTCTTTTATTTCTGGATACATTTTATTTTCCTCCTAATAATCTCTTTATTTTAGCTTTTAAACTACTATTTTGTAATATTTTTTTTGTGTTTTCTAATTCTTGTTGCAAGTTTTGTATAGCTTCATCTTTTGCTTTTCCTCTTATTTTTTCATTTTCTAATTCTTGTTTTGTACTATCAATATCAAAGTTATGATTTTGACTATAATATTTCCAAATATTATCTTCACGTATTTTTTCCTGCATTTTTTCATCTAATTGTTCAAAAATATTTCTATACTGATTTAATTTGTACTTTTCTATTAGCTTGTCTATATTCACATATCTTCTAAGTGAAATTGTATATACTAAAGAACGATACAAAATATATTCTACTGGTAAGTTTTTACTATTCCATTCTTGATCAAAAAAGTAAATTTCGCCATCAATATAAAAACAATTTTTAAAAGTCATATCCCACAAGCCCTGTTTTACAAAATGCAAATTCTCTAATATATTAGGTTCTTCAATATTAATATCATATTCAGCCAAAATAGTATTTTCATAGTTATTTTCTTTATACGAATATTTATTTAAAATTTCTATATATCTATTTAAAATTTCATCAAATTTTTTTTCATTTTTCTTTTCTAATTCCTGTGTTAATACATTTGATAACAATAGTTTTTGTTTTATATATTTACTTCTAATTTTTCCATCTTCTACATAATCTAATGTTTTAATATCATATTTATTTAAATATTCTATATTTTTCTTTATTTGTTCATAATGATTTATAGCATTTTCATCTACTGGCTCTTTTTCAACATATTCTTGTCCTATTTTTGTCATTAGCCTATATTCTGGTTTTCTTAAATTATTGTATGAAATATATGTATATTTATTTTTACATTCTTTTCTACTTGCTTCTACTAAATATGAATTTGCAAAAAAGTCAAATAATTTATCATCAGTCTTTAATATTTCTCTAAATAAATCAATTTCATTTATTAATATATCTGACTTTTCTTTTGGATATGGCATATATTTATCAACACTATTATATTTAGGTGGTTCTGTATCTGAAAATATTACGTTTGGCATTCGATAATCTGGTAATGGATAATAGAAGTTATAATTTAATAAATTATTTTGTTTTAACATTTTTTCTAATTTTGGTTTTGTATATGTTTCTATTTTATCCTGTTCATTACTATATGAAAGTAATCCTACAAATTTTTTATTTAAATAATTTTCTGGATTTCCTACAAAATAGCGAATTCCAAATTGATTATCTACTGCTATCAATATAATTCCATCATCTTTTAAATATTGTAAAAAATAATTTATTACCTCTTGCGAAGTCATCAAATTGGCTTTTGCTACATATGGTAAGCTTCCAATAATTGTTATATAATCAAATTTTTCATTTATTTCAATGTCTTTCCACTCACCTAAAATAACTTCTAAATTTTCTTTATCTTCATATCTTTTTGCTATAGTATTAGCCTTTTCAAAATTATTTTCAACAGTTACTACTCTTTTTGCATTTTTACAAAGAACACCTGTAATCTCTCCAAAATTTCCTCCAACTTCTAGTATAGAAGATTCTTTTTTAAAAGGATACCAATTAATTATATTTTGGCTAATATTTGATAAGTGACGTATTTCTTCTGTTGATACATTTTCATCAAAATGTATTTCATATTCTTGATTTTTAAATTGTTCTACATAATTTTCAATCATTTTCTGCTTTTTATTTTTAGTATTTTTTTGTTCATTTTGATAAAAACTAGTATTGAATTTCATATTTAATTTCATTCCTTCCTCAAGGCACAAATTTTGTTAGAAAACAATTACAATTTTAAACCTTATTTTTCCTTTTTATATGTTAAAAGTAATATCTCCATCTTTTGCAATTATATGTTTTTGTACTTGTAATTCTTCCATCCACTTTATAGTTTCCTTTGTTTTCCATGGTCCACTATCTTCACCATTCCCACTATCATTTTTCCATAACCATTCTGGAGTTGGCCATAAGCATATAGTTGGATTAATTATACTATATAATTGTTTTGTTGCTCCATTTTGTCCATGATGTGCCATTTGTACTATATCACTTTTTAATTCTTGTTTACTATTGCTTTTAATTAATTTTTCACTACTTTCAGTTCCTGTATCTCCTAGAAATAATACGCTTTTTGCTCCTGTTTCTATTTTTATTACCATACTAGAATTATTTACTGCATTATTTGTTATTTCTGTATTTTTTACTCCTAATACTGTACATGTAATATTATCAATTTCTATTTTATCATGTAATTTAGGTTCTTTTACCTTTTCCTTTATACCTTCTTTTTGTATAACATTTATAAATTCTGCTATTTCATCTTTTCTTGCAGGCTCATACTGTTCATACCAAGATATATCATTTATACTGCAATATATATTACTTACTGTAATGTCAATGTTTTCTTTGGAAAAAATTTCGGTAAAAGCTCCTACATGGTCTTTATGTGGATGTGTTATAAACCACATATCTACATTACCACCTAATTTTAATATATGAGTTTTTAAATTTTGTGCATCTTCTTTTGTTCCTCCATCTATAACTACTACTTTATTATTTTTAGTTTTTAAAACATATCCCATCATTTGAGAATGACTTTGATTTGAAAGTTGTGTAATTAATAATGTATCTTGCTTTTTTGCAAAGTTTAATATTAAAAATGAAATTAATATTACTAGTATTATAATAATAAAAACAGAATATTTTTTATTTTTCATTTTCTACTTTTCCTTTTTCTATTGTAATTTGCGAATTTAGGCTTATCATTCCTACTGTATCTTTTAATGATAATACCTCTACAAGTAGTGCATCATATTTTCTGTTTAATACTTCAAGTTCTCCTCTTTCATTAAAGTGTGTACAACTAAATGATAAAGTATACTTCCCTGGTGCTAGGTTTATTGTTTGTTTAAAAGAAACTTCTACAATATCTCCTTTATGATATGTACCTGTTGCTATTTTTTCAATTAGTGTATTTGTTCCACACATTTCTAGTCCTTTGAAGTCTTTAATTGTCATTGTAAATATTGGTTCTTTTATTTCTTCTTTAAATTCTATTTTAGATTTTAATATTATTGGTTTATCATTTTCTATAATTGATGCAAAATCTCCGTTTTCCTCAAACATTCCATAATCTATAACTTTAGCTTTTCCATTTCCATATTCTATAATATTTTGATTCTCATCAAAATGAGATTTCCATGTATCTCCATCGCTTTTACCATAATTAGATGTTTTTTCTAATATATTACTATCTGATAAAGTTTTTTCTTTACTTTTTTTATCATCAAGCCCAACTATCATTTTTTTGTATTTTTCTACACCTTCTTTTACTCCACCGTCAAATATTTTCTTTCCACTATCTATGATAATTGTTCTTGTACAGTTTTTTAAAACATCTGTTATACTATGTGTTACAAATAAAATTGTTTTTCCATTTTTCTTAAATTGTTCAAATTTTTTAAAACATTTTAATTGAAAAGACATATCTCCTACTGATAAAACTTCATCTACAATTAAAATATCTGGATCAACATTTATAGCACAAGCAAATGCAAGCCTTGCAAACATACCTGAAGAATATGTTTTTACAGGTTGATATAAATGTTCTCCAATATCTGCAAAATCTATAATTTCTTGTTTTCTTTCCTCTATTTGTTCATTTGTAAGCCCCATAACTTGTCCATTTTGATATATATTTTCTATTCCTGTTAGTTCTGGATTAAAAGCTGTTCCTAATTCAAGTAATGAACTTATTTTACCTTTAATATCAATTTTTCCAGCAGTTGGAGTTACTACTCCTGTTACCATCTTTAATAAAGTAGATTTTCCTGCACCGTTTTTTCCAAGTATTCCTAATACTTCTCCTTTTTTTACATCTAAATTAAAATCTTGCATGGCTGAGAATACATCATGTTTATTTATATTTGGAATTATGGCTTCTATTAATCTATCTGTTTTTTTATGAAACATTTTATAGTTTTTACATAGCCCCTCTATATGAATTGCAGTTTCATTACTGTCAAATTGTTTTTGTTCTTCCATATTTAATCTCTTTCCTTCCTTAAGGTACAAATCTGGTTTGAAAAGATTTCAACCTTTTAACGTTTTAGTTTATCTTTTTTTCAATAATTTTAATATAACATATCTAATTTTAAATAAAATTCTTGCAAAAAATGGCATATTCATTATTAAAAAGTTTAATATATAATAACTTGCAGTTTCATATTTATATAAAATATGAAATGTTTTCCAATTTTTAAAATTAAAGTTTTTCTTTTTTGATACCATTTTAAAGTAGTCATATCCCATTTTGTTGAGTTCTTGTATTGTATTAGGAAAATATTCTGAATGTTTTACATATGTTTCAAATAATCCTAATTTTACATTTATAAATAATTCTCTTACTTGTGATAATTTATTAAATTTATGAGAAAGTTTATCTGTTCCAACTTGATTATTGCCATGTTGTCTATATTTTATATATTTTTCTGGCATATATGATACTTTTCCATTTAAGGTTGCTATTAAGCCTATCCATAAATCATGTATTGCATATTTTGAATCTGTTGGAATTGGTAATACTTCTTCTATTAATTCTTTTTTTGCTATAATTGTACATCCTGTTACACAATTATATAAATATTGCATTCTATAGTCTTTAAATTTTTGAATCTTTCTAGTTAATTTCATATAATCATTAAAAGAAGGATATATTGTTTTTAACTCTTTATCTACTACTTCTAAATCACCAAAAGCTAAAATTGCATTATTTGATTTTATATTTTCATAAGATTTTTCTATTTTTTGTGGTAACCAAAAATCATCTTGGTCTGACAACATAAAATATGAATTAGTTACTTGTTTTAATAAAAATTCAAAGTTTTTTACATATCCTAAATTCTTTTCTTGAAAATGAATTTCTACCCTTCTATCTTTTTGTAAATATTCCATTAAAATATTACGTGTATTATCTGTTGAACAGTCATCTGAGATAACTAATCTAATGTTTTGATATGTTTGATTTAATATTGATTCTATTTGTTCTCTTAAATATTTTTCTCCGTTGTAAGTTGCAAGTAATACATCTATTTTCTCGTCTTCCATAACCTCACCTAAAAATTATTATAATACATCTGCGAAATCCTTTTTATTTCTTTTAAATACTGAATTTCCCCATACAAACATAAATATTGTAATTAGCCAAAATGCTATTGTATATATTCCATATCCTGCTGTAATTATATTTCCATCTATAAATACTTCTCTAAAAGCTGTTACTAAATATGTAAATGGCATGCATTGCATTATTTTTAAAATTGTTTGATGATTTGCAAGCATAGATAAATTCCACACTATTGGTGTAAACCAGAAGAATATTTGCATAGCTATTGATAATAAGTTTGAAAAATCTGGTACTAGTGTTGTAATTGCAGAAGTAAACCTTGTAAATGCTATTATAAATGCATATACTGCTATTAATACATATATAAGTTCTAATATATTTGGAAAATATCTAAATAAACAACATACAACTGTTGCTACTAAAAATAAGAATATAGATACAAAACTAGATGCAATAATAGATATTAGTGGTATTGTATCTACCGGAAATATTACTTTTTTTACTAAATAACTATATTGTCTAATTGCTCCACTTGCTGACATTATAGAGTCATTTATACATAACCACATTGCCATACCTGGTAAAAACCATACTATATATGGGTCATTTCCTGCACTACCTGTTTTTAATATATATTGAAATACAATTACATATGTAATCATAAATACAAATGGTTGCAAAAATCCCCATATACTACCTAAGCTTGTATTTGCAAAACGATTTTTGAAATCATTTTTTCCTAATTGCCATATTAATTTTTTATTTTTCCATGCTGTTTTTATAAACTCCATGTTTAATTTCTTCCTTTCATATTCATAGTTTGATTTTTTAATTATCTAATTACATATACTATATATGATAATATTGGAAAATGAAAAATCATTAGTTCTTTTAACATTCTTCCTTTCATTTTTGGAAATGCTAAATATTTTTTATATTGCCAAAAATGAATATTTAGTATTTTAGTTTCTTCTATTTTCTTATAGTATTCTAATACTTTTTCTTCTTTTTCTGATTTTGGTAAATTTAATTTTTCACAATATTGTTTACACATTTTAGCACCATTTAAATATGCATCTAACACTACTCTTTTTCTATATGCTTGGTATCCTTTATAACCTTTTCCATGTTCCTTTTTCCATTTTGCTATATTTTGTTTAAAACTTCTTCCTCCAAATTCATTATTTGTATGCAGTCTATATCCAAATAATGGTTCTTCTATATAACTTACACCTTTTTGTTTACTTGCTAAATATACTGAAATCCAGTCATGTGCCATTGTTTCTTTTGTAAATGGTAGCATTTGTTCTTTTATTTTTTTAGTAAATAATTGTGAACAGCCTATTGCTATATGCCTAGAAAATGCTAATATATCATCTTTTCCATTTATTTTTGGCATATGTTTATATTCTATATAACTATTATGTAATATAGCTCCTTGCTCATTTATTTGATTTGCATCACAATATACTAAGTCTACTTTTTTTGATTTTAATGTTTGTATGCTTTTTTCTATTTTATTTGCATACCAAATATCGTCATGGTCTGCAAATGCTATATATTCTGCTGTTGATTTTTGTAGCAAAAATTCAAAATTTTTTATATATCCTCTATTTTCTTCATTTAGATATAATGTTATTCTTTCATCTTTGCTTTCATAATCTTTTAATACTTTTTTAACTTCTGGTTTAGTTGATGCATCATCACTAATTATTAAATGAATATTTTTATAACTTTGATTTAATATACTTTCTATTTGTATTTTTAAAAATTGCAAGTTTGAATTATATGTTGCCATAAGAACATCTATCATATCTTGCTGTTTATTTTTTATTTTTGCCATGATTTGATTTTATTTTCCTTTTTTATCTAATTTACTAGGCTAATTTTATATTTTATTATGCCATTTGTCAAGCTAAATTGACATTACTCTTTATTAAATTTTTACTATATTATACAGCATATATCAAACAGTAATACTAAATTTCTATTTCTTCTAAATCTTGTGGTACAAATATTTTACCTTTATAATATGCTTGAGCTTCTTTTGTATATTTTTCTTTTCTATTTTTTAAATCACTATCTTCTGTATGCCACAATATTAAGTTTTTTACTTGTAATTTTTCTGCTATTTGTGCTGCATCTTTTACTGTGCTATGATGTTTTTCATATGGATGGTATATGTCAGCATCTTCATATAAACAAAATGCTTCACAAAGTAAATAATCAGCTTGATATACATATTCTTGGCATTTTTCGTTATATGGTTCATCTCCTAAACATGTTAATTTTTTGCCATTATATTCTAAACAAAATCCATATTGCTTTTCTTTAGTAGAATATATATCAAAAAATGTAATATTTTCTCCTAATATTGTACGTGTTTCTCCATTTTCTACTTTATTAAAAATAATTTCACTTCCGAATAATTTTGTTATTTTGCTTGTTAGTGTTAAATTGCAAATTGTTTGTATTTTATCTGCTAGTTCTGAGTGTGCATATATTTGTAGTTTTCCTTCATATTTTTTTGAATTTATCATTTGTGCTATCATTCTAATAACCCATATAACTCCTAATATATGGTCTGTATGTGCATGTGTTACACATATGTTATGTATATTATTTAATTTTATATTTTTGTTTTCTAAAATTGATAATATTTGATTTCCTCCACCTGCATCTACTAATAAATATTCATTTTCTTTTTTTAATGCAAAACAAGTGTTATAGCATTTTGTTACAGTTGCATTTCCTGTTCCTAATACTATTAATTTTTCCATTTTAAAATCACATTCCTTTCATTTATCTGCTATAAATTTCTTCTACTTTTTAATACTGTTTAATTATATATTAATAGGCTAAATTTGTCTACTTAAAATAATGTTAGTTATTCCAAAAAAATCGCTTTAACTATTTGCTAAAACGATTTTTCTTATATTATATTAAAAGTCACCGGATAATGGTTTTTATTATTTTTTGTTAGAATGCCTTGAAATATACGCTTTGAATGAAATGACGAATGTTTATGGAGAAATTTTAGAAATTCTGTGCAATTTTATGGAAAGAGTTCACTTTTAGTGGAAGGGTGCCATAAAATAAATTAGAATTTCTTAAATTTCGTAATAAACCTAAGAAATGTAATGAAAAGCTTATATTTCAAGGCATTCCTTGCATTAGTTTACAGAAATCATTATCCAGTAACTATTAAAAATGTTTACTATATTGTTTTAAGTTTCTTTTTAATCTACATCTTTTACCCATAATTCATGTAAATTGCAATATGCATAAATTTTGCTGTTTTTTACATATGGAAATATTGCTTCTGCTGCATCTCCTGGTTTAAAATATACTGTTTGTTCAGTATTTTCTGTTTTTAATGTAATCCATTCAATATAATGTTTTTCTTCCATTACATGATTTACTTTTACTAATATTCTATCCTCTTTTATTTCATATTGTGGAATATGTTTTTCAACTGCACATTCTACTGAATTAGGTTTTATTGTTGTCATTTTTTCGTTGCAACAATTAATTTCAGCATTTTCATTTTCTTTTAATATACGTGCAATAATTCCGCATTTTTTACATTTTTTTAATATTAATTCTTCCATAATAACCTCCTTAAATTTGAATTCTTGTTTATTATATATTATTTTTTTGATTACTACAAGAATAATATTAAAATTTAATTGGTTTTTGAGATATTTCATAATATTTTTGATATGCATTAATATTTTTGAAATTTTGTTTTTCATCAACCTCGTAATTGCACCTTTTATCTAATACTATATAATTAATCTTTTTCAGTTGTAAAATGTTTATTATTTTATTATATACAGTACTTGGAAAAGAACAAGAATATATGTTATCTTTTAATATGTTTACTTTGTATTGAAATAAGTATGACATAATATATGTATCTCTACCATAACAATAGTAAAAATTTCCTACATGTATTAATATTATATATTGCTCATGTATTTTCTTCACATTTTGTACTATATTAATAATTCCCATATTATATATATTCTTGCTCCTTTTTCATATTTTTTCAAATTCCAGAAGTCCAAAGGCCTTCTTGAATTTATTTTTACTACTACTGTGGTATATTTACATTTATTCCTGGAAATTCTGGTTCTTGTTGGTCTTCTATTTTATGCAACTGATTTTCGCTGATTTCAGATTTTAGAGAAACTACGGGACGGACAGCAAGCTCAACGTCGTACTCGCCACTATACGAGTTGCATAAGATGCCGTTGCCACAAGCTGCACCGCCGCCGCCCACACCGCCTGGGCCCCAGCGAGTAGTGGAACTGCCGAAGCTAACTCCCGGCGAAGCCAGCCAGTATGATTTTTTATATGGTTCTGTATCTGTTTGGTCAAATAACATATTTTTTACTCTATCTTTTATTTTGGTATCTGTATATAAATATCCATATGCACTTCCATTTACTGTTGTTTCTTCTTTTAATGCTTCTCCTTTTAATATTGCTTCTGGTGTCCATTCTCCTACTCCTAAAGTTCGTGTTTGTCCTAAAAATTTTCCTTGGTCAATATTTGTACTTTCTCCTTTTAAATGTACTTCGTTTCCTTCTACTACTACATTACATGCTAAATTTATATCTTCTATTCTTGCACTTCTTGCTTCTTCTGCTAAGTTATTTTGATATATTTTACATATATTATCTAGTTCTTCTTCACAGTTTAAATATGCATTTGCTCCATAAAGATAATAATATGGGTCATTTTGTAGTGTATTTTTCTTTATTTGACTTCCTAATAGTAGTAAATTTTTCTTTCCGTTT
Source organism: uncultured Clostridia bacterium (assembly GCA_963558185.1). Taxonomy (GTDB): domain Bacteria; phylum Bacillota; class Clostridia; order TANB77; family CAG-508; genus UMGS1663. The sequence goes on along the minus strand of CAUWFE010000008.1, from coordinate 199 downwards.
TTTTCTTCTACTCCTAATACTCTCCACTTTGTTTCATTACTTACCTCAAATGTTTGATTTAAAACTTCGTCTGGCATATCTGCCAAATTAGGATCATTTTCTTTTGCTCTTTTCATTCCAGTCTTTTCCCCTGTACTTGTATAGCTTCCACTTGCTGGATTTTTATAATCTACATAATCTCCTGGGTGTAAATGATGTG
>CAUWFE010000007.1:0-66673 GCA_963558185.1 uncultured Clostridia bacterium | reverse complement strand
TATATTTTTCTTAAAATTTTCTTTCTATTTTTTCCCCAGATTATTTAACTCATATCTAAATTTTAAAAATTACCAATTTACTAAGTTTCCTATATAATAAAAAAGAACTTTAGGGAACTTTCTCAAATTTTATGAGAATAACCTTAAAGTTCAAAATTTTAATTTTATCTATCTAAAAATCCTTTATAGTGTCTCATCACTAATTGTGATTCTAATTGTTGTATTGTTTCTAATGCAACTCCTACTACGATTAATATAGATGTTCCACCAAATGCTAAGTTTATATTTGGTATAAATCTTACAAGCATTGGAAGAATTGCTATAATTGCTAAGAATATTCCTCCTGCTAATGTAAGCTTAGATATGATAGATGCTAAATAATCTGTAGTTGGTTTTCCAGCTCTAATTCCTGGAATAAATCCTCCATTTTTCTTAATGTTACTTGAAATTTCAGCTGGGTTGAATGTTGCATATGTATAAAAATATGTAAATCCAACAATTAATAATAAATAAACAAGTGCATTTGCTATTGTGTAACCTACTGGCACACTAGAAGATGATGTTGCAATAGAGAAGTTATATATAACATTCCAGAATCCTGTTTGATTTGCTATATCTGGTATAAACATTTGTATTAACATAGCTGGGAATGTCATAAATGATGATGCAAAAATTATTGGCATTACACCTGCCATAGCAAGTTTTAATGGAATATGTGTGTTTTGTGCTCCCATCATTTTTCTTCCTACTACTTTTTTAGAATATTGTACTGGAACTTTTCTTTCGGCATCTTGTACAAATACTACACCTGCAATTAATAATATTGCACCTATAATTATTCCTAGAGCCATTAATAATCCAGTAGTTGAGAATGAACCATTATTAAATAACAACTGCCAAATGTTTGTTACTGCACCTGGTAATCCTGCAACTATACCAACAAATATTAATAGAGAAATTCCATTTCCAATTCCTTTATTTGTTATTTGTTCTCCTAGCCACATAAGTAATGCAGTTCCAGCCATTAATGATATAACTATTGTTGCACCTGTTACAAATCCTTGGTCTATAAATATTCCTGTACTTCTATATGATAAATATATTCCTAATCCTTCAACCAAAGCAAGTACAACTGTCAACATTTTTGTATAACGGTTGATTTTATTTCTTCCTTCTTCTCCACCTTCTTTAGTTAATCTTTCTAAAGAAGGAATAACAAATCCTAATAATTGTATTACAATAGATGCTGTAATATATGGACTAATTGACATTGCAAATATAGATAATCTTGAGAAAGCTCCTCCAGATATCATATCTATTAATTGTGCAATTCCTTGCCCTTCAAAAACACTTGATAATGCAACTGTATTAACACCTGGTACGGTTATATAACAACCTAAACGGAAAATAACGATTAATACTAATGTATATAATAATTTTTTTCTAACTTCTGGTGTTTTTAATGCATTCTTTATTGTAGTAAACAATTAAATCACCTCTGTCTTTCCACCTAAAGCTTCTATACTTTCTTTAGCTCCTTTAGTGAATCTTACAGCTTTTACAGTTAATTTTTTTTCTAATTTTCCTGTTCCAAGAACTACAATTCCATTATTTGCTTTAGAAATGATTCCATCAGCAATTAAGCTTTCAGCAGTAACTTCGTCTTTGCTTGACTTATTAAGCATTGTTAATGTTACTTCTGTATATTCTACTCTATGAATATTTGTAAATCCTCTTTTTGGTAATCTTCTATATAATGGAGTTTGACCTCCTTCAAATCCACGTCTTACTCCTCCGCCTGATCTAGCTTTTTGTCCTTTATGTCCTCTTCCAGATGTTTTTCCTAAACCAGAACCCATTCCACGTCCTACTCTTTTGGCTGTTTTATTTGCTTGTGCTGGTTTTAATTCATCTAATTTCATTTTTGGATTACACCTCTCTTTCTTTAAGTTTTATATTGACTATAATATTTCTTCTACTTTTTTTCCTCTTTTTTTAGCTACTTGTTCTATTGTCTTCATTTGGCTTAATCCTGCCATTGTTGCATATACAACGTTTCTTGGATTATTTGTTCCTAAAACTTTTGTACGAATATCTTTGTATCCAGCAAGTTCTAGAACTGGTCTTACACTACCACCAGCAATAACTCCAGTACCTTCTGCAGCTGGTTTTAACATAACACTTGCACTTCCAAATTTTCCAATATATTCATGTGGTATAGTTGTTCCAACAACTGGAACTTCTATTAAATTTTTCTTTGCATCATCTATAGCTTTTTTTATTGCATCTGGAACTTCTGAAGCCTTTCCATTTCCTACTCCAACGTGTCCTGCTCCATCTCCAACAACAACTACTGCGCTAAATCTAAAAGTTCTACCACCTTTAACAACCTTTGCTACTCTGTTAATGGCTACTACTTTTTCTTTTAATTCGTTTGTTGTATTTTCTTCGTTTTGCACTTTAATTTCCCTCCTTTTTTGAAACTTAGTTCAACTTTTCATAAAATTTCTTAGAATTTTAATCCTGCTTCTCTTGCAGCTTCTGCAACTGCCTTTACAACACCATGATAGATATATCCACCTCTATCATATACAACATTTTCAATATTTTTTTCCATTGCTCTTTTTGCAATTAAAGCTCCTACTTCTTTTGCAGCTTCAACATTAGCATGTTTTGTTTTTACTTCTTTATCTAATGTAGATGCAGCAACTAAAGTATTACCAGCTACGTCATCAATTACTTGTACAAAAATGTTATTATTGCTTCTAAAAACACAAAGTCTTGGACATTCAGCTGTTCCACTGATTTTTCTACGAACTCTTACATGTCTTCTTTGTCTTTCTAATTTTCTATTTGTTTTTGTAATCATTTTTTACTCCTTTCTACTAATGTAACAGCATTAGTTAGTTTTATTTAACGATTATTTTTTACCTGTTTTTCCTTCTTTACGTCTGATATGTTCTTCAGCATATTTAATACCTTTACCTCTATATACCTCAGGTGGTCTCTTTGTTCTTACAACTGCTGCTGTTTGACCAACTAATTCTTTGTCAATTCCTTTTACTATAATTGTATTAGGATTTGGTACATCAAAAGTAATTCCTGCTGGAGCTTCCATCTCTACTGGATGTGAATATCCTAAATTCATTACTAATTTTGTTCCTTGTTTTTGAGCTCTATAACCAACACCATTAATTTGAAGTTCTCTCACATATTCTTTTTCAACACCTTCAATCATGTTACTGATTAAAGTTCTTGTTAATCCATGTAAACTTCTATTTGCTGGATCATCGTTTGGTCTAGTTACTGTAATTGTATTTCCATCCATAGTTACTGTTATGTTTTTATGGATATCTCTTTCTAATGTTCCTTTAGGTCCTTTTACTGTAATATGGTTTCCATCTAATTTTACTTCTACTCCATTTGGTACAGTAATAGGTTTATTTCCTATTCTTGACATCTTGATTTTCCTCCTTCTTTACAATATTACCATACATATGCTAGTACTTCTCCACCTAAACCTTCTTTTCTTGCTTCTTTATCTGTTTTAATTCCTTTTGATGTAGAAATTAACGCAATTCCAAGTCCGTTTAATACTTGTGGTAATTCGTCTTTAGATGCATATACTCTTAATCCTGGTTTACTTATTCTTTTTATTCCATCAATTACTCTTGCACCTTTTTCATCATATTTTAAAGTAATTCTTATAATTCCTTGATTATCATTTTTTATTTCTTCAACAGCTTTTACATAACCTTCTTCAAAAAGAATATTAGCAATAGCTTTTTTCATGTTTGATGCTGGAACATCAACTGTTTTATGTTTTGATGTATTAGCATTTCTAATTCTTGTTAGCATATCTGCAATTGGATCTGTTGTGTTCATTGATTTATATTCCCTCCTTTTCTTTACTTTATAAGGTTATCAAATAATTTTTCATTTGATAGGCTTACCAGCTTGCTTTTTTTACACCTGGTATTTCACCTTTATGAGCTAATTCTCTGAAGCATACACGGCAAATTCCATATTTTCTAATATATGAATGTGGTCTTCCACAAATTTTGCATCTATTATATTCTCTTGTTTTGTATTTTTGTTCTCTTTGTTGTTTTACTTTTAAAGATTTTTTAGCCATATTTGTCTTTTATCCTCCTTTACTTTGTTTTAAAAGGCATTCCTAAAAGTCCTAATAATTCTCTTGCTTCTTCATCAGTCTTAGCTGTAGTTACGAAAATTATATCCATACCTCTTATTTTGTCAATTTTATCGTATTCTATTTCTGGGAATATTAATTGTTCTTTAATACCCATAGAGTAGTTTCCTCTACCATCAAAAGAATCTTTAGATACTCCTCTGAAATCTCTAACTCTTGGAAGAGCTACATTAAATAATTTGTATGCAAAATCGTACATTTTTCCTTTTCTTAATGTAACTTTGCATCCCATATCGATACCTTCTCTAATTTTGAAAGCAGCTATAGCTTTCTTTGATTTTGTAACAACTGGAGATTGACCAGTTATAATTTTTATGTCATTCATTGCATTTTCTAATGATTTAGGGTTATCTTTTGTATCCCCTAATCCAATGTTGATAACTATTTTTTCTAATTTTGGAACTTCCATTACTGATTTATAATTAAATTTTTTCATCATTGCTGGAATTATTTCCTTTTCATATTGTTCTTTTAGAATTTCCATGATATATGTAATCCTCCTTTCTTATATTATTATTTGATTTTAGCACCACATTTTTTACAAACACGTACTTTTTCATCTTTTTCCATAGCGTAACCAATTCTTGTTGCTTTTCCGCATTTTGGACATACTACATTTACTTTACTAGAATGAATTGCACATTCAGAAGGAATTATTCCACCTTCTTCACCTTGTTTTCTAGGCTTAATGTGTTTTTTTCTGATATTAATACCTTTTACAACTATTTTTTCTGTTTTTGGTATTATTTCTAAAACTTCACCAGTTTTACCTTTATCATTTCCAGATAAAACTTTAACTGTATCGCCTTTTTTTATTCTCATCTATTTTTCACCTCTCTATAATACCTCTGGAGCTAAAGATAATATTTTCATATAATCTCCATCTCTTAATTCTCTTGCAACAGGTCCAAAGATACGAGTTCCTTTTGGATTTTTGTCTTCTTTTATTATAACTGCTGCATTTTCATCAAATCTTACATAAGAACCATCTGCTCTTCTTATTGGTTTTTTTGTTCTTACTACTACTGCTTTTACAACGTCACCTTTTTTAACAACTCCACCTGGTGTTGCTGTTTTAACAGAAGCAACAATAACATCTCCAACTCCAGCATATTTTCTATATGAACCACCTAAACATCTAATGCACATAATTTCTTTTGCACCAGTGTTATCAGCAACTTTTAATATACTTTGTTGTTGTACCATTACCAGTACCCTCCTTTTTCAAATTTCTTATTTAATAATTGCCTTTTCTACAATATTAACAACTCTGAATCTTTTATCTTTAGATAAAGGTCTTGTTTCCATAACTTTTACTTTATCTCCAATTCCACATTCATTGTTTTCATCGTGAGCTTTTAATTTATATGTTCTTTTTTGAATTTTTCCATATGTTTTATTTTTCTCACTTGTTTCAACTGCTACTACTACTGTTTTATCCATTTTGTTTGATACTACAGTACCAATATAAGTTTTACGAAGATTTCTTTCTTCCATGTTTAAATCTCCTTTCTTATTATTTTATTTATTTTGTTTCTGCTAATTTTCTTTCTGTTAGTACAGTATTGATTTTTGCAATGTCTTTCTTAACCTCTCTTATTTTCATAGGATTATCAAGTCCGTTTGTTGCTAAACTAAATCTTAATTTAAATAGTTCGTTCTTTAATTCTCCTAATTCTTTCTCTAGGTCTGGTGAAGACATTTCTCTTATTTTATTTATCTTCATCTAATTTTCACCACCTATTTCAGTTTCTTTTTTTACAAACTTACATTTAACAGGTAATTTCATTGCAGCAAGTCTTAAAGCTTCCTTTGCAACATCTTCAGTAACACCTGCGATTTCAAACATTACTCTACCTGGTTTTACTGCTGCTACCCAATATTCAACAGCTCCTTTTCCTTTACCCATACGAGTTCCAATTGGTTTTGTTGTAATTGGTTTATCTGGGAATACTTTAATCCAAACTTTTCCACCTCTTTTAATATAACGTGTCATAGCAACACGGGCAGATTCAATTTGATTTGTTGTAATTAAACCTGCATCTATAGTTTGTAAACCATATTCTCCATCTGTTACTCTATTTCCTCTTGTAGCTTTTCCTCTATTTCTACCTTTTTGTTGTTTTCTATATTTTGTTCTTTTTGGCATTAATGGCATTATTTGTCTCCTCCTTCCATCTTCTTTTTAGCTGGAAGAACTTCTCCTTTATAAATCCAAACTTTTACACCAACTTTTCCATAAGTTGTGTCTGCTTCAGCAAATCCATAATCAATATCTGCTCTTAAAGTTTGAAGTGGTATAGTTCCTTCTTTGTAGAATTCAGTTCTAGCCATGTCAGCTCCACCTAATCTTCCTGATACAGAAGTTTTTATACCTAAAGCACCAGCTTTCATAGTTTTTTGCATACATTGTTTCATAGCTCTTCTGAATGAAATTCTTCTTTCTAGTTGACCTGCAATGTTTTCTGCAACTAATTGTGCATTTAAATCAACATCTTTAACTTCAACTATATTTAAGTTTACTTCTTTTTCTATCATTTTTTGTAATTCATTTTTTAAACCTTCAGCTAAGTTTCCACCTTTACCAATTACTAGTCCTGGTTTTGCTGTGAAAACATTAACTTTTACAAATTTAGCAGTTCTTTCAATTTCAATTTTTGAAATTCCGCTAGCATATAATTTTTTCTTCACATATTCACGGATTTTGTGGTCTTCTACTAGGTAGCTTGCAAAGTCTTTAGAATTTGCATACCATTTTGAATCCCAGTCTTTTATTACACCAACTCTTAATCCATGTGGATCCATTTTTTGTCCCATTGTGTTAGACTCCTTTCTAATCTCTTTCTTTTAAAACTATTGTAATATGACTTGTTCTTTTTCTAATTCTAACTGCTGAACCTTTTGCAGCTGGTCTAATTCTCTTTAATGTTGGACCTTGATTTGCATAAATTTCTGCAATGTATAATTTAGAAACATTCATATCATGATTGTTTTCAGCATTTGCCATAGCTGATTTTAATAATTTTTCTATAATCTCAGAAGCAGCTTTTGGAGTAAATTTAACTATTGCTAATGCTTCATTTGCATTTTTTCCTCTAATTAAATCTGCTACTATTTTAACTTTTCTGCTTGATATTCTAGCATTGTTTAATGTAGCTACTGCTCTTTTTTCTGTAACCATTTCTTGATTTTCCACGCGTTTTCCCTCCTTTTTAGAATACACTTATTTAGATTATTTCTTTACAGTTTTTTCTCCTGCATGACCTTTAAAAGTTCTTGTTGGAGCAAATTCTCCTAATTTATGACCAATCATTTCTTCTGTAATATAAACTGGTACATGTTTTCTTCCGTCATGAACTGCTATTGTGTGTCCTACCATTTGAGGGTATATTGTAGAAGCTCTTGACCATGTTTTTAATACCTCTTTTGCTCCAGTTTCATTCATAGCTTCAATTCTTTTTAATAATTCTGGTGCAATAAATGGTTTCTTTTTACTTGATCTTGACATATCTTATTCCCTCCTTACTTTCTTCTCTTTACGATAAATTTATTTGTTTGTTTATTTTTCTTTCTAGTCTTGTATCCTAGAGCTGGTTTACCCCAAGGTGTTAATGGTCCTGCATGACCTACTGGAGCTCTACCTTCACCACCACCATGTGGGTGATCTACTGGGTTCATTACAGAACCTCTAACTGTTGGACGAATACCCATATTTCTTGTTCTTCCTGCTTTACCAATTTTAACATTTTCATGGTCTGCATTTCCTACAGTTCCGATAGTTGCTCTACATCTTGTCATAACAAGTCTCATTTCTCCTGATGGAAGTCTTACGTGAGCAAATTTTCCTTCTTTAGCCATTAATTGTGCTTCTTGACCAGCTGCTCTTACTAATTTTCCACCTTGTCCTGGATTTAATTCGATATTGTGTATCATTGTACCAACTGGAATGTTTTCTATTGGCATACAATTTCCTACTTTTATATCTACATTTGTTCCAGATACTACTTTATCTCCATTTGTTAATCCTATTGGAGCTAAAATATAACTTTTTGTTCCATCTTCATATTGAATTAATGCAATATTTGCACTTCTGTTTGGATCATATTCTATTCCGATAACTGTTGCTTCCATGTTATCTTTATTTCTTTTGAAATCCATTATTCTATATTTTTGTCTGTTTCCTCCACCTTGATGACGAACAGTAATTCTACCATATGAGTTTCTTCCTGCTTTTTCTTTCTTTACTGCTAATAAAGATTTTTCAGGAGTCTTTTTTGTAATTTCTTCAAATGTAGAAACTGTCATATTTCTTAATGATGGAGTTGTTGGTCTAAAATGTTTCATTCCCATTTTAATTTCTCTCCTTTAATTATATTTATTTTCCTAGTTTTCTCTAGATATTTTTTAGCTTAAGCTCCCATAAATTCTTCTATTGAATCTTTATATTTTTTAGAAACTTTTGCTGTTTTTCCACCTTTTGTTAGGTATGTTTGTTCTTGTGGGTTTGTGTCTATTGTTACAATAGCTTTTTTCCAGTCTGAAGTTTTTCCTTCATATCTTCCCACTCTTTTATTTTTTCCTTTTACTGTCATTGTATTAACATTTAAAACTTTAACTTCAAAAAGTTTTTCTACTGCTCTTGCTATATCTACTTTTGTTGCTTTTTTGTTTACTTCAAAAGTATATTTTCCTGCTTGTAATTCTTCATTACTTTTTTCAGTAATTACTGGTGCAATTATAATATCTTCTGGACGCATTATGCATACACCTCCTCTAATTTTTTAACTGTATCTAAAGTAATGATTAAGTTTTTGTATTTTAATAAATCATATACATTTATTGTGTTTACTAAAGTAGTTTTTACACCTTCTATATTTCTTGCAGATTTTTGAACATTTTCGTTCTTTTCTGGTAATAACATTAATGTTTTTCCTTCTACTTTTAAGTTATTTAAAACTTTTACCATTTCTTTAGTCTTAATTTCTTTCATTTCTAAAGAATCTACAACTACTAATTCATTTTCTAATACTTTAGAGCTTAATAATGATTTAATAGCAAGTCTTCTTTCTTTTTTATTTACTGTATATTTGTATGAACGTGGTTTTGGTCCTAAAGCTATACCACCTTTAATCCATTGTGGTGCTCTAATAGAACCTTGTCTTGCTCTACCAGTTCCTTTTTGTCTCCATGGTTTTCTTCCACCACCACGAACTTCTGATCTTGTTTTTGTATTTTGTGTACCTTGTCTTTGATTTGCTAAATAATTAACAAGTACACTGTGTACGATAGCTTCATTTGGTTCGATTCCAAAAATAGCTTCGTTTAGTTCTATTTCTTTAACTTTCTTTCCTTCTAAACTATATACGTCTACTGTAGGCATTTATTTTCTCCTCCTTCCTTATGCTTTTACGCTTGTTTTTATTTTTAGTATTGCTCCTTTAGCTCCTGGAACACTACCTTTTACTAAAATTACATTTTTATCTAAGTCTACTCTTACAACATCTAAGTTTTGAATAGTAACTGTTTCAGCACCCATATGTCCTGGTAATTTTTTACCTTTGAATACTCTACCTGGTGTTGATGTTGGTCCCATTGAACCTGGTCTTCTATGATACATAGAACCATGTCCCATTGGTCCTCTTGATTGTCCATGTCTTTTAATTACACCTTGGAATCCTTTTCCTTTTGAAGTTCCTTGGATATCTACTTTATCACCTGCTACAAATGTATCAGCTTTTATTTCGTCTCCAACTTTAACTTCTATAGAATCCATTCTAAATTCTCTTAAATGTTTTTTGAAAGCTACGTTTGCTTTTTTGAAATGTCCTTTTTCAGGATTATTTAATTTACTTTCTTTTACATCACCGAAACCTAATTGAATTGCATTATATCCATCAGTTTCTGTTGTTTTAACTTGTGCTACTACACATGGTCCAGCTTCGATAACTGTTACTGGAACTACTTTACCTGTTTCATCAAAGATTTGTGTCATACCAATCTTTTTTCCGATGATTGCTTTTTTCATTTTAAAATTCCTCCTAACTATTGGCTGATTTTCACCAGCTTGGTTTTATTTATATTATAATTTGATTTCGATATCTACACCTGCTGGTAAATCAACTTTCATTAAGCTGTCAACAGTTTTTTGTGTTGGATAAAGAATATCAATAACTCTTTTGTGTGTTCTCATTTCAAATTGTTCTCTTGAATCTTTGTGTTTGTGTGGAGAACGTAAAATTGTGATAATTTCTTTTTCTGTTGGTAATGGAATAGGTCCTGAAACTTTTGCTCCTGTTCTTTTAGCAGTATCTACTATTTTTTCAGCAGACTGTTCTAATAGTTCATGATCATAAGCTTTTAACCTAATTCTGATTTTCTCACTTCCTACTTGATTTGTTGTTGCCATTTAAATTTCCCTCCTCTTTCTTTTTGGTCGGAAGTTTTAAACGCACCCTAGTGTTTCTTTTACTATAATATAAAAGCCCAAGTTTGCATGATGGTCTTGGGATAAGTGCTTGAATATTTATAAAACTTACCGCCTGGTCTATGCCACGACATACTCCATAGAAGTTCCCTCCACCCTATTTCTAAGATGTAGCCACATTCTACTTCATCGCTTTTTTACATGCACAATTATTATACTATATATATATGGTAATGTCAACCATTTTTGTAATTTTTTTAAAGGTCACCGCTTAAAACTCGCGGTGACCTCTTCAATATTAATTATTCAGTTTTTTTCAAATGTTTTTACAATTCCCCATTGATCTACTTTTATTACTTTTTTTGATTCCATTAATTCAGCCCTTTTTACAAGCTTCTTTTCTTCAATTTTTGTTTTGAAAGCTTCTTGAACTGACCTTTCACCATGGTTAATCATTACAGATTGCCGGTTTGTAAAAGATTTTATAAGCTCTTCTAATTCATTTTGCTTTGCATGTCCTGAAAATTCCTTGCTTATCCTTACTTCTGCATTTTTCTTAACAAATCTTCCACATCCTAAGTCTGCTATCTCTCCTTTTTTTGTGTTTAAGCATCTTTCACCTACACTATTTTCAAATTGATGTGATGTGAAATATACACACACATTAGGATCAGATAAATAGTGGTACACATATGCTGCTGCCGCACCATGAGTTCCATCTCCACTTGAAGTAAAAATAACTTTTTGCTTTTTGTCCCTAAATACTCGTGGTCTAGTTTTTTTATCAATATATGTTATATTAACCGGATCGAAGTTTGTAGCATCTGCATCAAAACCATAACCTTTGCTTTTATAAACACTATTAAATTCTCTTGATAATATAGCTTCATGATAAGTTTTAACACCTGCTAGTATTGGGAATCTTTCCACAAGCTTTTTGTGATAGTACATTCTTTCTTGTAGTCTATAATTTGAAATTGTAGGTAGTATAACACTTTTTCCTTCAAGTAATAGCAGTAAATAATCACTTTCAAAAACTTCTTCAATATCTTCTGTTTTTGTTGAACCGTAAGTAGATTCTATAATGATATTTACATACTCATTTAAAACTTCTGCTGGTAAATCTGGTGTTTTATTAAAAATATTATCCTTTTTATAATCTCCTGAAAAGAAGAATACAATTGGTCTTTCAGCTAAAGGATCTGATATTTTTACTAAAATTGATGCAGCACCTGGTATATGCCCATTTTCATAAAAGGTTACTTCAATGTTTGGCGCTGGATAAAAAGACTCTCGATACCCTTCTGTTTCCATTTGTTTTAGACTTTTGCTTACATCTGTACTGTGATATAGCATTTTACTATAATTCATACCACTGTTAATGTAATTAATTTTAACTGCATTATTTAAAGCAATTCTTGATAATGCTTTTGTTACTTCTGTACAATAGATTTTTTTATTGTATCCTTGTTTTACCAAATATGGTATCCGCCCAATATGATCTATGTGTGCATGTGTTACTAATACAAAGTCAATATCTTCTAATTCTTTAATCTTTTCCCAGTTCCTATTGTCATAACCATTTTCCTGAAAAAAACCACAATCAACTAAAAAAACTATTTTTTTGCCATCTTCTGGAAAGTATATTGTAACTTTTATACAACTTCCTGTAACTCCATCATGTAGTACTTCTACATTTGCATAAAACCGAAGCATATTTTTCCCTCCCTTAATATTGAAAAACAATTCATTTAATTACTAAAAATGAATTTAACAATTAACTTCAAGATTATTTTATCATGATTTAACATTATGTACAACTATTTTTCGACTTTTTTTAATATTATTTTACAGTTTTATGTTTACTTGTGTTGTTTTTTTACAATTTTTGTAGTATAATATATTTATTGGTAAATACCAAAATAATTTTTATATAGGAGGATTTTTAACTATGAATTCTTTTCAAAAAGAGTATTCTCTTTTAATCTGTTTTAAGCTGGGGGCATTTGATGAATCTTACCTAGACCAAATTTTATCTGATTGTTCCGACTATGAACTTTGGGTGACTTTTGATAAAGGTAATATTTTAAAAATTTTACCGGAGAAGGCTAACTTAATAAGATCTTACTTTAAAGTTATACTTGCAACTGGCATCAGTCGTGATTCTGTTTATGCATGTAAACAGCGTTTATATAAAACTATTCCTTCAGCGGAATTGTTTTTCCTAGAAAGAGAATAACTCTTCTATATTCTATAGTTTAGAGTATAAACATAAGACCTAGAAATTTTAAATTTCTAGGTCTTTTTGTATTTATTATTCAGCTGATTCTGAAGCATCTACTTCAGCTTCTGGAGCATCATAAGCTTCTAATATAGCTTTTTGAATTTTCTCTCTTGTCTCAGCATTAATTGGATGAGCTATATCCTTAAATTCTCCGTTTGGAGTTTTTCTGCTAGGCATAGCAATAAATAATCCGTTTTGGCTTTCGATAACTTTAATGTCATGAACTGCGAATTCATTATCGAATGTTACAGAAGCAACTGCTTTCATTCTGTTTTCTGAATTTACTTTTCTTAAACGTACATCTGTTATTTGCATTTAAGCACCTCTTTCCACTAGTATATAATTAGTATAAAATATTGTACATTCTATGTACACTTATATTATTCGTCAAAAAAACTTTTTTTCCTTCTTATTTTTTGTAATTTTATTAAAAATTTGTTACTATATAATGGTTTCTTTAAATTAATACAATGAATGCCTTGAAATATAAGCTTTTCATTACATTTTTAGGTTTATTACGAAATTTAAGAAATTCTAATTTATTTTATGGCACCCTTCCACTAAAAGTGAACTCTTTCCATAAAATTGCACAGAATTTCTAAAATTTCTCCATAAACATTTGTCATTTCATTCAAAGCTTATATTCCAAGGCATTCTACCAAAAAATAATAAAAAACATTATATAGTAACAAAAATTTATTAGAATAATCACTTTATATTACAAAATACATATATTATAGTATATATTTTTATTTAATGTATTGAAAAATAGAAAAAAAAAAGATATAATTTAATATGTTAAAATTTATACATAAAGGAGTGCTTTAAATTGGCAAACATAGAAGAATTAAGAAGATATAAACACATACATATGATAGGTATTGGTGGTATTAGTATGAGCGGTATTGCTGAAATTTTAAAACATTGGGGTTTTAAAGTTACTGGCTCTGACTGGGCAAGCTCTGAAGTTACAGATCAATTACAAAAAGATGGTATTCATGTTACTATTGGTCATGATATAGATTCCTTATCTACCGCTAATATTGTAGTCTATACTGCTGCTATAAAGCCTGACGATATTGAATTACTAAAAGCCAAAGAATTAGGAATTCCTACTATAGAAAGAGCTGATTTTTTAGGTCTACTTACAAAAGCATTTGAAGATACAATATGTATTTCAGGAACTCATGGGAAAACTACAACCACATCTATGGTTTCTATGTGCTTTTTAGAAGCTTGTAAAGACCCTTCTATTCAAGTTGGTGCCTCTTTAAAAGCAATAAATGGAAATTATCGTGTTGGTAATAGTGAGTATTTTATTATTGAAGCATGTGAATATGTTGAAAGTTTTTTAAAATTTTACCCAAAAGCTGAAATTATTTTAAATATTGATAATGACCATTTAGATTATTTTAAAAACATGGACAATATTTTTCAAGCTTTTGCAAAATATGTTAAACTTTTACCAAAAAACGGTTTACTTGTTTTAAATAATGATAATATCTATTGTACACAGTTACATAAATACACATATGCTAAAGTTGTAACATATGCCATTGAAGATGAAAAAGCAAATTATGTTGCTAGAAATATAGTTTTTAATAAAAATGGTTTTGCAAGCTTTGATGTTTATCATAATAACTATTTTTATGGCACTATTCAATTATCTGTTCCTGGTATTCATAATGTTTCTAATGCTCTTGCATGTATTGCATTGTGTGACAATTATGGTATTGACAAAATAGATATTAAATCTGCTTTAAAAAAATATACTGGTGCTCATAGACGTTTTGAATTTATTGGAACTATACATGGTGCTAGTATTTATGATGATTATGGTCACCATCCAACAGAAATTAAAGCTACTGCTGATTCTCTTTCAAAAAAAGAGTTTCGTCAGTCTTGGGTTGTATTCCAACCACATACATATAGTAGAACAAAAAATTTATTAGATGATTTTGCTAAAGTTCTTACAAAATTTGATCATGTAATTATAACAGATATATATGCAGCAAGAGAAAGTAATACTTATGGAATTACCTCTCAAGATTTAGTAGATAGAATTGCAAGTTTTAATAAAAAAGCTGAATATATTTCTGACTTTGAAGAAATTGTACAATATTTAAAATCTCATGTTTTAAAAGATGATATTATATTAACATTAGGTGCAGGAACCGTAACAAAAATAGGCCCTATGTTACTAGATAATTAACTTAAAAATAAGAAGTGGTTTTGCTAATTAATATATGCACATACCACTTCTATTATTATATTAAAATCACTTAGCATTATGCAGATTTTATTTATTCTATTTTAATTTTCCATTTGAGATAACATCATATCTGCAAATACAGCATATCCTACTTCTGGATTATTAACTAACACATTAGTTACAGCTCCTACAAATTTTCCATTTTGTATAATTGGGCTACCACTCATTCCACAAACTATACCTCCTGTTTTTTCTATTAATTTTTTGTCTTTTATCTCTATCAACATACTTTTATTATCTTGATAATTACTACGATATGCTTTTTTTATTTCGATATCATAATATTCTTGTTTTCCAGTTTCTACTTCGCAAATAATTTGTGCTTTTCCTTCTTTTATTTCACTCCTTTGAATTATATCTATTGCTTCAGATGTAATATTTAAATATTGTTTATTTTTTATTTTACCATATATTCCAAAATTTGTATTTTTATAGATATCTCCTATTTTACTTGAACCATCAATACTTCCTCCTAATTCACCTGCTCTACCCTTTTCTCCCTTTTTTATTGTCACTATTTTAGTTGTTACTAGTTCTCCATTTGCTATTGTTATTAATCCTCCTGTATCTATATCTGTAATTCCATGGCCTAAGCAAGCAAAATTTCCTGTTTCCGGCTCATAAAAAGTTGCTGTTCCTATTCCAGCTGCTGCATCTCTTACCCATAAACCTAATTTATATTCATTATCAGATGTTTTTACTGGTGATATTGATGTATGCATTTCTGTTTTGTTGTCTGCTTTTATATATCCTACAACTATTTCTTTTCCTTTTGACTTATTAACAGTTTCTACTAATTCTTGTGTAGAATCTACTTTCTCATTATTTATTTGTAATATCCTATCTCCCATTTCTATTCCAGTATTTTCATATGGTTTTTTGCCTTCTATTTCAGACATTCCTACTACAAGTACCCCACTTGTATATAGTTTTAAACCTATTGCATTCCCAAGTGGAACTACTTTTTTATTCTTTACCACATCTACATTTATATGCTTTGGAATTTCTAAGCCTAATACTCTAACTCCTACCTTTTTTTCTTCAATAGAATTTATTGATTTTGAAAAATTAGATGATGCTTGTGTACTTTTATTATCACCTTTTAATTCTACTCCCCATAGTGTAAATAAATTTACATTTTCCCCTTCTATTACAACCATATCATTTGGAAGTAACATGATATTAGCAGTATATACATATAGTATAAATAAAATAAAAAGTATTAAAAATTTTTTTAAATGTTTCATAATGTCTTCTTTCTTTGACTTTTGTCAATTTTTTCTTTCATTATTTTAACCATTTTTTTATTTTTAATACTTTTATTTTTTTACTGATTTGGTGCAAAATTCAATTTTGTTCCATATAAATTATATTTTTCTCTTGCCATTGTTCTAAAGTAAATATTTCGCACTTCTTTTAAATTATTTTTATTGTAAATTTCAATTTCATTTCCATCTACCATATTATCTTGTTTAATACTTCCATCTATTAATTGGTTTAAATCATATATATTTGCTATATTAACTATGCAATCATAACAATTTAAATATGGTAAATTGTTTTCTCTTTGCTGTGGATAAAAATAATAAATTTCACTTTCTGACACTTTTACAGTTTGCCTTTCTATACTTAAATTTGTATATGCTCCAACAATATTTACTTTTTTATCTACTATATGTTTGCAATTTGGTTTGTGATAGTTTCCGTCACTACCTAAAAATATTATTGAACTTTTACTTACAAATTCTTTATTTTGATTATTAGAAATAGTACAGTAGCTATTAAAAAATTTATTTTTTATTGGTATTCCTTGCAAAAATGTTGTCATAGACATTTCATTTGTTATTTTTTCCCAGTCAATATCTTTTATTTTTGGCATTCTATAATCATAATTTGTATTTATAAATTGATTATAGTTTGCAATAGCAGATAATAAATTGCTTTCAATAGAATTTCTAATTACTGCCATTCTATGTGTGTTAAAAGTTGATTCAGAGTGTTCTGGATGATTTGTAGTATCATTAAAATCAAATATTTTGTCATCACCTGTTTGATTTGTTTCAAATTTAATTGGATTTCCATTTTTATCATATGCATCTTTCATTGTTAAATCTTTTAAATTGTTTTTTATCCAATTTGAAAATTTATATGCTGAAATATAATATTCTAAAGCACTTCTATTTGCATTTATTGTAGCTTTTGCATAATTTTTTGTTGCTGCATCTTTAACATACATTTTTCTAAAATCACTATACCAAAAATAAACATTTTCTGATTCCTGATAAACTTTTCGATTATCATAAAATGTATATGGATATGTTTGCTTTTCTACCTTAGCAGGCTCTGTAGCTGTTGCATCTTTCAATATTAATAAAGTTTCTTGTAGTTTTTCAGTTCCAATTGTTATACCATCATATTCTATACTTGTAATTTCATTTTCTTTTCCATTATTTATTTTCATTTGTGTATCTAAATCAAAATCTGAAGTATTTATTAAAAAACCTGTTTGTGGTTCTACCTTTTTACCATTTACAGTACCATATATAGTAATTGCATTATCTAAGGTATAACTTATTTGGCAGTCAGTATTACCTTTTTTATATCTTGCAGAATAATATACATATGGCTTTAGTCCATATTCATACTCGTTGCTTTCTGTATTTTTTCTTTTACCATATATATAATAACCATCATACATAGTAACAAGTATTGCTGGTGTAAATTGTTTTAAATTATCTTCACTTATATTTAATGATGCACTTAAGGAAGAATAAAAAGAATTAATTGCAGCTTCTATATCTCTAATTTTAGAATCACTAACACTTGAATATCTATTATTAATAGTATTTAGTTGAAACGCTTTTACAGAGTCGTATGTAGCATCTAAAAGCTTTGATGAATATGTTGATTGCAATAATATAGTATCTACTTGTGATTGTATATATACAGACATTATAAAAGTAATTGGTAATATAATAATAACAAATATTACTATTAAATGTTGTAATTTCATATTTTTATATCCTTTCTAAATAAAGCGAAAGCAAAATGTAAATTACTTACATAAATATTGCTTTCGCCTACTCTTTTGTTTTATTTGTTTCCATTAACAGTAACGATTCCAGCTTTTTTTGCAGTAATTTCCGCTGAATTATTCCCTGATATTGTATAAAAGAAATTTCTTAACATTTGAGCTATTGTTTTATTTGTATTTTTTACTGTTACTGAGATTCTATCTCCTTCTTTTAGTACAATTTTTTTGTCTTTACTTAACATATCTTCTACTTGACTTGTGTATAAATTGTAATATACGTTTTCTCCTATTTTTGTCATTTCTGCTTGTGTAGTTTTTACTCCAGGATTTTCATCTAAAATTTGTAATTGGATTTCTGGTTCAATGGCAATTCCTCCAGATGATGCTGTTTCTATAAATTTTGACCAATCATCTAATGTTAACTTACCTGTTGTTCTTACATTATCTACAAAATCATCTGTAGTTGTTTGAATTGATAATTGTGCAATATCATCTGTTCTTTCTGAAAGTGACATTAAAGGAAATACAAACATTAAAATTGCTGCTAAGAATATTGCAATAATCGTAATTAAACTATCTCCCATTTTTTATTCCTTTCTATTACTTATTAGTAATTAATGTATATGTTACTACTCTTTTTTTATTTTTTCTTAATATGCTTGTAACTTCTCCATCTATATTTACAGTTGTATCTGAACTTTCTATTCCATTTTCATTTTTTTCAAATATATACTCTCCTATTTGTTCTACAAACTTAGGATTTTGTTTGTTTCCAGCATATTTATTTATTATACTATTTAAGTTTTCACCTTGGCTATAATACATCGTTAGTTTATTATCTCCACTTGGAACTTTATAATCAAAACCATTTATAAAGCAATATAAATTATATCTTGCTTCATTTGGTTTTCCTGCCCAAGGTTCTCTTCTTTTTGTTTCTTCATCCATATCAAAAGAACAAATTTGATATTTCTTGCTATTTGAATTTTCTCCCCAGTATTTTTCCCAATTATAATCCCCCCATAAAATAGCACCAGTTGGACCTTCATATGGTGATTTAGAAGTATATAATTTTATATTTTCCACTTCTGAAAGACTTCCATCTTCATTTAATCTTCCTTTATTAAAAATAACTGTATAATTTTCTTTATAATAATTATATAACGTCGGAATAACTGTTTCTAATCCCACAACTCTTTTTTCATATTTAAAAGAGTTTTCACCATAATTTTCATAATCATAGGTGTAATAGTCATAATAATTAGACTCATCTTGTGCATATAGAACCACATCCGACGTAGCTTTTGCTTGATTAAATACACTGATGGATATTGCTAAGGCCATAACAAATACAATCGTTGCCGCTGCTAATTTTATAGCGTCTACAGCATTCTCCATACTCTATTCATCCTTTATTTATTTTTTTACTTGTTTTATACCAATTTGATATATTTTACCACTTGATTTATCATTTGTTAAAGTGATTTTATATGTATATGCAGCTCTTACTTTTGCTTTAGCTTCTGTTGCAGCTGCAACAGTATCTTCTGTTGCTACACTATCACTTAAAACTGCTGAACTATCTCCTGTAGCATCAACTTCTGTATCCCATTGAATCATAACTTGTTGTGAGATATCATCTGTTTTACCTAAATTGTGTGTTTTTACTAAATCACATAAAGCTTGTACTTGTGTTCCTTTTTTTGTTCCTTCATATTGTAAAAATTTTTGATTGAAAGCTTGAATTTCTTGGTCAGATAAACCAGTATCATTCATTGCTCCTGCTGCTTGTTGGTATATAAACATACCTAACCCTATAATTAAAATTGATAATAATATTGCTCCTGCAATAATTAATGCTTTTGATGCATTCTCCATTTTTAAATTCCTCCCTTGTTTATATATATTAAATATTAATAACTTAAATTTGTTCAAAATACATATATTTTACAATATGTGTTTTTTCATGGTACTCTATATTTGTACATTTAAATTCAATAGCTCCAAAGTTTTTAATAAAAGCTTCTGAACCTTGTTTTGCAATTTGCTCCATAGAATATTCAAAAAACTCATCTTCTTTTTCACCTTTAAATTTAATTGTTATTTTTATAGAATTAGTATCATTTTCAATATAATAACCTTTATCATTTTTTGAAATTCCATTTTTATTGTTATTATCTATTGCTTTATTCATTAATGACATTACGTTTGTACCATATGTTTGATTTTGATAAAATGATTCATATTCTTTGTTAATACTTCCCATTATTTGAACATTATTTTGATATTGATAATAAAAATACAAAATAGCTGAAATAACAACAATTAACAATATAATTAGAGTTATTATTATCTTTTTCATCTTATCCTCCTAATTATAGCATTATTTTTTTTATATTACAATACATTTTTTTTATTTTTTGTAGGGAATAAATTCCATGTGATTTACTTCTCCTAACTTATTAAAACCAACTGATTTACAATAATAATATTTGTTTTTAGTTGTTCCATCTTCATTATAAATAATATCATTTTGATTTATAAATTTTGTATATTCATTTGAAGATTTTTTTTCAAAATTACTTATTGTAGGAGATTCTAAATCAATTTGTATATATGAAGTTACATCACTATATGCCATTTCTTCTTGCAGTTCATTTTTTATGTTTGTTTCTTTTGCTAAATTTGCAATAGATACAATTTCATGTACTGTAACTAAAATAGGTTCTTTATCACCTTTTTCCCCTGTGGATCCATTGTAATATTTTGTAAACTTATTATTAAATTCTGCTAATGCATTTGTTTCTCTTTCTTCTTGTATATCTTTAGAATAACTTGCAAAAGAGGAAAAAAGCACAGTTGCAAATGTTATTAACATTACACCTAATAAAACTGTTGTTGCAATTATAAGTGCTTTTGATGCATTTTCCATTTTGCTTTTTCCCCCCTTCACAATTTAAATGGCTTCTGTAAAATTCATTTCTATCATTCTTCCATTTTGCTGATCATACTTTACATTGGTACAAGAAAATATTTTTGTTTTAAAATCTTTTAATACTGCTGTTAAATCAACATATGTTGCAATATCTTCATTTACATTTAGCTTTCTATAAATATCTTTTTGAATTTCTTTTTTAAATCTGTCATTATATGTTCCCATATCTTGCTCATAAGAATTAGATTGTAGCTTTAAATTATATAAATTTTGAATTGACATTCTGCCATTTTTACTATATATACTTTCTATTTCATTTATTGCTTTATCTACAGATTCTTTATCTTTTGCTACTAACTTTTCTCTTAATTCTTGAGCCTTATATGTTCCTTTGGTTATTGAAAATTTATCTTTTGTTGTTGATATTATATCTTTTTTAGTAGTTACATTTATTATCATTTCTGTGTACATTTTACTTTCAACAGTTTCTCTTTCATTATAGTCATCTATCATGTTTGCCAGAGATAATATATCACTTCCATATAATATTTTTCTATTATACATTTCAAATTTTTTATTAAATTCTGTAATTATTTCTACTTGTTTTGACTCTTCTTGTTCTTTTTGTACAGCATTCATTGTATTAGACATATAAACACCTACTCCAATTATTAACAATGCAAGTAATACTCCACCTGCCATAAGTAGTGCTTTTGATGCATTTTCCATTATCTACATCCCCCTTCCTACGGTGCCATTGATGACATATCACTAAATGCTGTTGTCATACTTGTTAATCCTATAAATACAAGTGGTACTATTAAGAATCCTACAAATAGGCATACCATTGGTGCAAAACCGATTGCTTTTCCTATCATACCTTTTTTTGAAATTAATCTATCATTTGATTCTTTACGTTTTGCTTGATAATAATCTCTTTCTGTATCTAATTCATCAAATGCATCTTTTATTGGTATTTTTTCAACTGCTGCTTGCAGGCTTTCTATAATACGTATAAATTGTTGATATGTAACTTCATCTTTCATTTCTTCTAAAGCTTCCCATGGTCCACTTTCATAATTGTTTATACATTTATTTAATGGATCTTTAAATATGTTAGAATATCTTTCTAGCCACTCTAATATTATTTCTACATTTACCCTTTCAATTCTCATAAGCATTAAGATAATTGTTTGGAATTGCATTACTTCATCTTCCATTTCCATTTGCCTCATTTTCTTTTGGAATTTTAGTAATAATATTGGGGCATTATATGCAATTAAAGAAAGTACAAGTGCTCCTAAAACTTCTATCCAACTAACATATTCACTATTTACAACTTTAATTTTGTCTATAATTCTTTTTGCTGCTGTTTCTCTTTCTTTATCAGACACATTTATATATTCATCTGTTAAGGTTCCTTTTTTCATAACTTTTGTTATTTTTTCAACTGTCAAAGGATTCTCATGTTTAAATTTTGCTATATATTTATTATCAGATTCTGTAATTTGCATTGCTTTTCTTGTATCCGACTCTGTCATTTGCCCTAAGATATTAAATGTGTTGGTTGGATCAGTATATATATTATTTATTGTTAATCTATGCATTTGTATCAATAAGAATAATGATACAAAAAATGTTGTAATACATAGAACAATTCTATTAATATAAATCCACTGAATTTTATCTTTAGATGCTGCATCTTTCATATCTTTTTTCAGTTTACGATTTTCTTTTGTTCCTTCTTTAGGAATAAACAAATCAACTATCTTTTTTATTATTGGTATTTTGTATAATTTTTCTTGCCAAGGATTTTCTGTATTTTTTGTATTCATTGCAGTTGAGCCATTATCTTTTAATTTTCTTGTTAATATGTAACATATAAATGTTACTACTACTAGTAATATTTGTACTAATAAACCATCTTTTCCATTATAAAAAGGCTCTGTAAATGAGAACTGAGATATTGCCCAATTTTTTATAGGTTCTATACATAGCATTGGTACAATTGAAATTACTGATAAACTTTGAAATACATAATCCAATTTATCTCTTTTTAATATCTCTAACTGCATTTCTTGTGTAATATTATTTAAATTTTTTAAATATAATGATGCTCCGTCTACTTTTCTATCACCAAATTCTTTTGTAAGATATGATACTCCTGCAAATTCCTTTAAATATGCATTTGGGGCTATGTCATAGTATTTTTCTAGCTCAGATTCTGGATCATCTGAAATTAATACTTCATAGATTTTTTCTGCTTGTCTTGACATTTCTGGATTATCATCATCTTGAGCTGTTTGATATATTGCTTCTTCTACCATGTTTGTTTCGTGATAAGCATGTCTAATTTCTGAGAAAAAATTGATTTGCTGTTTTAATAAATTGTTATCAATTTTATCTACCATTCCATCAATAAAGGTATCTAACATAAAGATTTCAAAAATTAACAAAATACTCATTAATAGCATATTTTTATGAGTTATTGCTATAATTATAATTGTAATAGGAATAATTATTAAAAATGCTTTTGTTAATATTTTTGAAGATTGCATTCTTGTTAGATATTCATCATCTATGTTTATAATTTCCAATCTTCTTCTTAGTTTTAGTATATATCTTTTTAAAAATGGTGTTTTTAAGTAAAACATGTACAATTTTTGGTAAGTTACTTCTGAAGAAAATTTAGAAGTTTTAGTACCTGCTTGTAATTGCATTATATATTTTTTCTCTTTATTATTTTTATTAATTACTAGGAATGCAATAACAATTATAGCAAATAATATACCTACTCCTATTAACATATACATTAACATATCTTGTGACATATTTTACTTCTCACCTCCTGTAATATTATCTACTCTGTTACAGTACGTGGTTTTCTTCCACGTTTTTTTGGACCTTCTGTTTTTTCTTTTTTTTCTTCTTTTTCTTCTGCATCTGGGTCATCAGCATATCTTTTTACTGTTATTCCCCAATTTCTTTGTACAAATTTTATGAATTCATCTGCATCAGAATCATCCATATTGTTTAACATTTCACGTATATTTTGGTCAGATATTCTGTTAGTTAGTACATATTCTCCATCGTGATATTCAAGAATATTTACATATTTATATAATTCCCTATTTGTAGTTCTAGTAAAATAATGTGTTGCATTATCCATAAATTTATCTAATTTGCCTTCTATTGTTTTTTCATTTCTATGGTCAAATGTATATTCATTCTTTTCTTCTACTGGAATACATTCTGTTACTCTTTCTATGTAACGTCTTCCTCTAAAGTCTTTAATTAAGTGTATGTCGAAGTTTAGTACTTGAACAACTTGCTCTTCTGCTGTTTTTTCATCATTAAATACTCCAGTTCTTAACATTGAGTTTCTTAATGCTGTTATTAAGTTTGGAAATGTTTTAGCATGGTGAGTAAATAATGTAAATTTAGATGCAACTTGGGCTGCTTGTATCATCCAAGATGCTACGGGGTCTGTTGCAACCTCACCGATAATATTTACAGAACCGTCAGTTTTCTTTTGAACATCTAGTCCCATTTGTCCTGTAATTGTTTCTGTTTCTCTGAAGGATAAAATATTTCTTGTTGGATATATTTTTCTTAAGTGCAACTCAAACGCTGTTTCCTGAACACGAATGTTCATTGTTTCATATATATTTTCTATCATTGCCATAAGCATTGTTGTTTTTCCGGCATCCTTGTTCTCCTGTTAGAGCTATAACTCTGGCACCTTTTACTAAATATTTTAAAAGATCTATTGCTTCTTCTTTTCCTGGGAAACGAATTATTTGTTCTAGTGTTGCTCTCTTAACGTCGAATTTTCTTACGAAGAATGCCCATGTTTCAGAGAAACTTGGTCTTACTACAACAACACGTGAACCATCTTTCATTTCGTTAATTTTAAATCCATTTGTATCTGATAATTGTCCTGGGTTATTGTATTTGTATATATTTTGACATACTCTTTTTAATTCTGCTTCTGTTCCAAAAGATAAGAACTCTAATCTGATAGATTTACCTTGGAAGAATATCCATATACTATCACATGCACGTGGCACTTTATGGTCTGCAATTTGTCCTAAATAGTCATCATCTGTTTGTGCTACTTGGCTTAAAAAGCTTTCTGGTAAACCAGATACTCCGCCTGATATACCATCTATGTTCATATCTCTTACTTCATCAATACTGCTATAGCCTTTATAATGTTGATAAATTCTTTGAACTACTATGTTTAACTTATCTTGAAATGTTAGCACAAAATTTTCTTTTTCAAAAATATCGTTTATTTCTTGACTTGTAATTACATAACTTGGCTTTGTTTCTCCAGATACATATTTTAGCCTTGCTAAATCATATTTTTTTATAATTTCTGTTAATGCTTCATAGCCAAATTCATTCTTGTACATATATAAAATAATATCAAATTTATCTTGTACTGTTAATAATGATGGTACATCAAAAGAAATTGCTTTTGAAATATTAAGTTCTGATACCCCGTATTCTTTTGCTAATAAATCATAAATTAATTCTTTTACATATTTTTTATCATTTACATCACCATATGTACAACCTTTTAAAGCCTTTTTTAATTCATATTTTTTATTTTTTCTTCTTTTTAGTTCTTCTTCTGATAACCCTATATCATAAAGGTTTATTTTAGTAATTTCATCCAGCCTTTTCTTTACAAATGCAGTCATCATTTCTAGTGTATATGTTTTATCATCTACCTCAATAGTTTCTTCTACCTTTTCATCTTGTTTTTTCTTCAAATTTCTCATCACTAGATAACCTGCACCTATAAGTACCAGTAATATCAATGCAATGTTAATTATATTCATGTTAAGGCTCTCCTTTCTTATGATTATAAGTTCATCTTTAATTCCTCTAATTTATATATAATTAGTTGTGAAAATCTTGCTACTTCTTTTGCAAAACTTTCATTTCTATCTACACTTGCCATAAAAGTACTCTTTTTCTTATCTAACCCTCTTATTTTTAAGAAAAATTCTGCTGCTTTTCCTTCTGTTGTTGAATCAAAATATAAAGTATTATATGGTACACATGCAATTTCTTTATTTTGTTTTAATACTCTTGTAATATTTTTAGTATTATATTTTGAAAATTTATCATATTTTCCTATATTAAAAATTATATTACGTTTTTTAAAAAAAGTATTTTTATTTCTTAATTCTTCTAAATTTTGTAGAGAAGTTAACTTTTGACCAAGATTATACACTATAACATCTGCTTTTTCTAAAATTTGTTTTTGCAATTCTGCTGGCATTTTTTTCGATATATCTACAAATACTAAATCATAATCTCTATTTGCCATTTCAATTATATTTGGATATTCACTTGCAGTTTTTACATATTCTTCATAGCTTTTACTTAAAGGACTACATAAAACATCTAATCTATCTTTAAAAACTACTTTTGCATAGTTTGCTACAATAGAACTAGAGGTTTTATTACTGTTAATAATTTTTATTAGTCCTTCTACACCTGTTTCAAATTCAAAATTAGAACGACCAGCTATTGTTTGTGCTAGCATTTTTTCTCTTTCTGCATTCCAAAACGCTTCCTCTAATGTTTTATCATTAAAAGAAGTAGATATATTTAAAATTCTATAATTGTGCTCTATAGCCATGTATGTAGTTAATGCTACTAAAGATAACGTTTGTGCCGTTTCTTTTTTTTCATTACTCCAAAATGCGATTATTGACATTTATACTCCTCTTTCTATTCTTTTAAATACTTTTTTTAATTGATTATATTCTATTTGTTCATCCATTTGTAATATTTGATAAGCCATATATATAAGTTGTTCTTTATATTGATTAGATAGCCCCACATATTTTATTTTTGAAAATCTTTGATTATTATATATTATGGTTTGGTCCCCTACTTCGAATGGAAAAAATATAATATCTTCTTCCCATTCTATCATAGTTTGTCCTATTAGATGATTTAAATACTCATCATCTTTTTTGTTTAAATGATTTGCATATAAAACCTTAGATGCTTTTATAGGATTTTTAATTACTTTTATTGCTTCTACTCCTTTTCTAATAGAATATATATCAAATGAACTCACAAAATAATTTTTATCAAATGTTTCTATTCCAAAGTTATGAACTCCAGCCTGATTATCAGTATCTACTAATATGTAATCATAATTAATTGGTGCACTTGTTGGCAAGCCTAAGCCATTTTTTACTTCTTCAAAATTACGAAAACCTATTGCTATATCAATTCCTTCAAAGTTTGTTACATAAGATTGTTTTTCTTCTATAGTAGGTATTACATATCTTGCTTTTTGTAGTATTGTTCCATCAATTATTAATACACTTTTATTAGTTTCAACTAAAATTTTTGCTAAGTAGATAATCATATCTGTTTTATCATAACCGGCCTATAAAACTTATTTTTTTCATTTTATTCCTCCAGTTTTCCACTTTTTATTCATTTATGTGTATTCTTTATTCTGCTCCTAATGATTCTAAATATTGTTGTCTTTCTTCTGTTGATTTATTAATTTCCTCTTGTACTCCATCTTCAATATTAGCTGTTGCATCTTCTGCATATCCATTTAAAGAATTATTAATTGAATTTCTGTTGTTAACAGTTGAATTATATCTTGTAAACAATTCATTTTTTGCTTCTTGTACTATATTTGGATCTGCTTGCATTAAATTCATAACTGCTTGACTAGGTACATATGTAGCTATTGCTGCTGTTTGCATTCCTGCCTCTGCATATCTTGTTGCATATAATACAGAACCTTTCATTATATATGCTTCTACTATAGCATTACTCATTGCTAGAATATCTGCTTCTGTCATTTTTAGCCAAATTGAATTTGCTGAATCTATTCCTGAAACTACTGGAAGTTCTACTCTTTTTTTAGAAACTATTATAAAATCTTCTCCAGTTGGTAATCTTAAACGAATGTCTATAAATTCTCCTGTTTGTATTTGAGTAGGTAATACTACCATGTTATATTCTTGAATTCTTTGGTCTGCTGTTATTGTATCATCTGTATTTTGTACCATATCTGATGTTAAAACAGAGCCTGAATATATATCTATTTTTGCTACTGTAGATATTGCTCCTTCTATCACATTTCCTTCTTCATCTAAATTATTATTGATGATATCATCTAATGATATTGCATTTGATGGAATAAGAGATGATGGTACTTCTGCTTGTTTCAACATTTCTGCTGTTATAACATCTCCTGATGTTACATCTTCATTTAATATATATATTTTCTTTAAAGCTGCGGCAGCTTCTTCTTCAGCTTTTTTCATATTTACTAATTGTACTGCTAAAAATGCAATTATGCTTCCTGTTATTAACAGTGTTACTACAACCCCTATTATTAAATAATTATTTGCTTTTCTTTGCATTGGATTCATTGCCATATATCTATTCCTCCTCATATATATGTTACTTATTCTATTTTACACCAAAAACTTCGCAAAAACAACATTTTTTGCGAAGTGTAACACAAATATATTCTTTTTGTAATATTTTTGTAATATTTCTGTAACATTTATTTTTTTAGTATCTCCTACAACAGTTTGAGCAGTTATTGTTTGTAATATTGCGAGTTCTTTCATTTACTTCTATTCTTCTTATAAATATCTGAGTTATGTATGCTGTAATAAAGCTAAGTATTGTGTATACTATTGTAAACACTAGAAAAAAACTATCAAATCCAGCAAATGTAATTATAAGATATATAGCAAATGTTGTTATAGCAACCAAAATTGGACATTTTAATATTTTTTGTGCAGTAATTGATAATAAAATAGTTGCAACTGGCAAAGCAAAAAAGATTAATAAATTATTCATATATCTCCTTTCCAATTCTTCTTTGAATTTCATTATATTAACTGCTATATAATATGTTATTTTTTTATTATTGTTCATATTCCACATTATATAAGTATAGTCCTTGTGGTGGTAAAGTTTTTCCAGCTCTTTTTCTATCTCCTGCTTCTATTATACTTAAAATTTCTTCTGGTTTTATTTTTTCCATTCCTACTTCAACCATAGTTCCTGCTATAATTCTGACCATATTATATAAAAATCCATTCCCTGTTAGCTCTATAATTATTCTGCCACCTTGTTCTATTATTTGTGCTTCATAAATTGTTCTTACACTACTTTTGCTACTTGTTCCACTTGCTTTAAATGCCTTAAAATCGTGCTCCCCTATAAAATATTTTATAGCTTGTTTCATTTTATTTACATTAAGTGGTATTGGTATAAAGTACTCTAAGTTTCTGTAAATAGCACTTCCTTCTTTTGTATTATTTATAATATATCTATAAGTTTTTCTTTTACAATTATATCTTGAATGAAAACGTTCTTCTACTTCTTGTGCATTTTGAACTCTTATACTCTTTTTTAACTTTGAATTAATGGCTACTGGTATTTTCTCTATTGGAATATTGCTATTTGTTTTAAAATTTGCCACCTGAGCAATTGCATGTACTCCTGCATCTGTTCTTCCTGAAGCTATTAAGTCTACTTCTTCTCCTGTTATTTGAAAAATAGCTCTTTCTATCTCTCCTTGTATATTTAATTTATTCGGTTGCTTTTGCCAACCATTAAAGTCTTTTCCATCATATTCTATTGTTAGTTTAATATTTCTCATATCTTACTCTCCGTTTGCTTTCATTTTTTTATTATGTGTTTTTATTATCTATTTTTTAAATATTTCAGCCTTATTTCATCTTTGCGAACTTCTTTATTTTCCCTTTATATATGCCCACATAAAAATTATGTGGGCTATTTTTTTATTTTAGATTTTATTTTATTAATTCGATTTGCTTTAACTCCTATTTCTTCACCATATCTATTTGTAACTATATTTTTTATCAATATTTTTCTTAAAGTTTCTTCTTTTAAGTCTGCAATTAAAGTTCCATCTTTTGCTATTGAAATTTTACCCGTTTCTTCTGATACAACAACTGCAATTGCATCTGTTTCTTTTGAAATTCCAATTGCTGCTCTATGCCTTGTTCCTAAATCTTTTGCTATATCTTTATCATCTGCTAATGGTAAAATACATGCTGCTGCTTGTATTTTATTATCTGCTATTATTACTGCACCATCATGTAATGGCGTTTTTGGAACAAATATATTTACCAATAATTGTGGGGATATTTCTGAATCCATTTCTACTCCAGTTTCAGAAATATCTTTTATTTTTATTTCTCTTTCTATTACTATTAATGCCCCTGTTTTTGTTTTTGATAGTTCTTCTGCTGCTATCACTATTTTATACACACTTTCTTTTGTTTTTGTTATTATATCTTTATCTATTCCAAAAAATTTTGTAAATTTATTAGTTCCTAATTGTTCTAGTCCCCTTCTTAATTCTGGCTGGAATATTACAATTATTGCAATTACTCCATATGTCATAACAGATGTTAATATAAAATGCAAAATATCTAGTCTAAGCCATCCACTTACAACAGTTAAGATTATTAGTAGTGCTATTCCTTTTATTAATTGCCATACTCTAGATTTTTTTATTAATTTTATAAATTTATATGCTAAAAATATTACAATTGCTAAATCTAATATAACAAATATTATTCTTAATGGGTTTTGCACTAGTTCATTTATATAATTCATAAAATTTATTTGCCAAAAATCACTAAAAAATTTTGTAAAACTATCTTCCATTTTTTTACCTCTTTTAACTCATTTGTATTATGTAAAAAATTAAAGTTCCTGCTACACTTAGAAGCATTAGTAATACTAATATTGTTGCCATTACCTTTCCTGCTATTTTTTTTGCATCTATTTTTTTCTTAGCCATTTGTTTGCCTCCTTATTTTTATAACTATTATATAGTGTAGCATAAAGTATGTACATTTTCAATATTTTTTCTGTATATTTTATTGATAGTATTTTTTATTTTTTATTGACAAGCTTCTATAATCATGCTATTATTATATTGTTTTTTAAGGCCCCTTGGTCAAGCGGTTAAGACGCAGCCCTCTCAAGGCTGAATCATGGGTTCGATTCCCGTAGGGGTCACCAGCTTAAAAGGAAAAGTAACTCTTTTCCTTTTTTTACTCAAATAAACTTTCTACCAACCTATTAATTTTCAAATATAAAAAACCCCAACTTATTTTGGGGAATAATTACTTTATTAATTTTTGTAAAATTTCTTGTAATCTTTCATCTTGCTTTGTTAAATATAAATATCCTATTAAAGCTTCAAATGCTGTTGAATATTGGTAATCTGTACGACTTGCATTTTTAGGTAAATGATGTGATTGGGCATTTCTACCTCTTCTTACTATATCTTTTTCATTTTCTGTTAGTTCATCATATATTTTTGATAATAATTCTGATTGTGCCTTAGCTTTTACATATTCTATTGCTTTAATATGTAATTCATGTGGTTTTAACTTTGTAGTATTTACTAATTCTAATCTTATAAATAATTCATATACGCTGTCACCTATATATGCCCATACTAATGGAGGCATTAATTTTACTTCTTCTATATCTTTTTTTCTTTGCATTAATAAATCTAGTTCCATATTTTGTATCATCCTTTATTTTATTTGTGGCTTTTCTAAACTAATTCTTCCAATTTTTGCACTTCTAAAATCTTCTAATAATATGCTTGCTGTCTTTTCTTCATCTATTTTTCCACCTGAAACAATTGCTCCTCTTTTTTTGCCTATTAATTGCATTATTTCCATAATATTTTCATTTTCCATTTGATTTTCATTTTCTAGTATTTCTTTTACTTCTTCTTTTGATAATTTATATCTTTCTAACACTTTTTCCATGTGATTTTGCAATAATTCTTTTAATAGATAATATGCAATTTCTGTTTTTTCTAATATTTCTTCTTTTATTGTTCCTGTTATTGCTAAATTTAATGCAACTTTTTCATCTTGAAATTTTGGCCATAATACTCCTGGTGTATCTAATAATTCTATATCATTTGATACCTTTACCCATTGTTTTTGTTTTGTTACTCCTGGTTTATTGCCAACTTGTGCAGATACTTTATTTGTAAATCTATTTATTATTGAAGATTTACCTACATTAGGAATTCCAAGTATCATAACTTTTATGCTTGTACCTACTCTTCCTTTTTCTGCATTCTTTTGTTTCTTTTCTCTTCCTAGTTTTTCTATATTTTGTATTACTTCTTTTATTCCTATTCCTTGATTTGCATTAACTAAAACAGCTATTATATTTTGTTTTTTATAATATTCTATCCACTGTTTATTTATTTTTTCATCTGCTAAGTCACATTTATTTAATATTACTATTTTGTTTTTTCCTTGTATTATTTTAGCAATATCTGGATTTTGGCTAGATGTTGGTATACGTGCATCAAGTAATTCTAAAATTACATCTACTTTGTTTAAGTCTTCTGTAATCTGTTTTCTTGTTTTAGCCATATGACCTGGGTACCAGTTGATACTCGTAGATGGTAAACTTTTTACATCTTCGTTCATTTTTTTATTTTTTCTCATTTCTCTTTTTTGGTACATATTCATTATTTATCACTTCCATTCTTTTTTATAATTTCATCCAATATACTTTTTGATGTTGATTCATTATTTTCACAATTCTTTTTTCTATAATAATTAGAGCAATAGTAATAAACTTTGCCTTTAGATGTCCTTTTTATCATATTACTGCCACAATATTTACATTTTAAAATTCCTGATAAAGGTTCAAGGCTTCCATCTTTATTTACTTTAGATTTTCTATATTGTATTTTATATTTATTTCATTAGTTTCACCAGCAAATTGTTTCATAAAATTTTCTATCGATTCTTTTAATGTTTTAGCAGAGTTTATGTAATTAATTACAAGAGAGTTAATTATATAATCATCTGTATCTTCTAGTTCAAAATCATAATTTTTACTAATTTCATCATTATTTCCTAATCTATAAAAATTAAGAAGAATTTTAATATTTACTCTAAAAACTCTAAATAATTGTTCTATTTCTTGAATATGTCTTGTAATATCTATGAATGTTTCTATTGTTTCTTTTTCTTCATCATTCATATTTGGTATTTTTATATCTTGTATATTAAATTCATAATCGCTAGGTAAAATATAATCTCTTAATCTCATAACAAATCTTCGACCTCCAAAAAGTTTTCCATAAGTCGTTATTACCCAATTGATGTTAGTTTTGGTAGAATTTTGTTGTTCATTAATAATATTACTACTCTACTTTATTATTGAATATTATCTCTTAGGCAAATTTGCATTAAATCATATCCTAAATTATTAATTGTTAAGATTGCTTTTTCACATCCAAATGTTGCTTCAGGATTATCGCTTCTTAAATCATTTAAAATATGAGTACATGAAGATAAAACTTTTTGTATTAATAAATCATAAATCGCTTTATCAGTATAATACTTTATATAATTTATTTCTATTAATCCAAGTCTATTTAAATTTTCTATACTTGTTGAAAATGCATTATAATCATCTATTACATAATTATCAATATTTGTAATATATATTGGACTATGGAATTCATATTTTAATGGTTTATTGTTCGAATCAACGATGTTTAGTTTTCCAAATGGTATACTCGATGTATGTTTCATCATATATATTCTCTTTAATACCTCTAAATCATTTTTACTTAACTGTTTTAATATTTCAACAAAACATATATGACATTTATTCTTCGTTCTCGAATCCATATCACTTATTAATATATTAGTATACATTTCAACTAAATAATCCTCATTTAAATTATATTTTAAACTATCCATTACATTTCCTAAAATATTTATATTCGGTTCTTTTAAACTATCTTCAGGAATAGAATTATATTTTTGGGTCAATTCTTCTAAAAATTGTTTTTTCTTCATTTCTGAATTGGCAATATATTTATAAGTAGCATTATCAATAAAAGTAGTAACCACACTTAATAGTTTAGTAATTCCCTTAGATACTTCTGCTGTTGGTGGAATAACAACTCTTTCTGTAACTTGTTTTATTGGCTCTGTTAAATTTGCTTCTGCTTTAATTTCCATATTTGGTTCCATATTATCACTCTTATTATTTTAATTTTTTTGTTTACTTTATCTCCTCAAGTTTCTTATTTTGTTTGATTTCTAATTGTTTCTTTTCTCTTTCAAGTTCCTTTAAACTCTTTTTAGGTGTTGGCATTTTCTCGGGCATCATTCCACCAATATCTGCAATTGCTTTTCTAACTTTTTTACCAACCTCATAATGTACGTCTTTTGCTTCTTTTTCACCTTGTACATTATCTTTTAAAAGTTTTTGTTTAGTTTGATTTATCCTAAATAAATTAGCTACTAATTCATCTTCATTCATATTATCCAAAATATCTTCTCTATAACGTAATTTTTTCCTTTTAAATATATCATCGGCAGTTTCCCCATTATATAATCCTTTATATCCAGCATTATGAAATTCTGCCATATTTTTAACACCAACAGAAGACGCAACTTTTTGTAACGTATAATTACCTTGTTTTGTTAATTTTCTTTGATAAAATCTTTTTTCATCATCTGATAAAGAATCATATTCTTGTTCTGTTATTTCTTGTTTTCTTGTTTGAATAGCAAAATAGGTTTGTCCTAAAGCAACAACTTCTTTGCTTGGATCTGCGTTTTGTACTATTAAATAACATATATATCTTGAAAGTTTATAATCTTGTATATTAGCAGTGGCATTATTATTTCTTTTTGACAACTTGTTGACCTCAGCAAGTTGTTCATCTATATTAAATCCAGAATTTTTGCAAGCCTCTTTTGCTTTATTTAAAACCTTTAAGAAATTTCTCCAGTCTTTATATTCTAAAACTTTTGAAAGTTCCCTAGCATACCAATATTCATTGCCATAATCATCAATATGCTTTATATTTTCAAAAGTATTGTTTTTATATTTCTCTCCAATTTTCTTCATTGCTACCTCCGTTTCTATTAATTGTATTAAAGTTTTCTTTATGTTCCCACTACCCCCATATTTTTATAGTTTTTTTAGTAAAAATATAGTAAATATGTAAAAAGAATTTAGTGATTTTTTCTTTATTTATAAAGGTTTGAGTATGTTTTTCCTTAAGTCTCCATTACCCAGTTAATTCCGACTTTAGTTAACTTTTAATTGCTATTATTCATTGTTTTCACCTTCTTTATTACTATAAATTATTTTTTTCCAAATAATTTACTTTCTTACCAAGAAACTTTGCATCATATTTATTTCCATTTATAAATCTCTCATCATTTAAAGCAAATCCTTTAATCATATATTCTTTTAATACTCTTGTTGCCCATATTCTAAATTCTGTTGCTCTCTTAGAATTCACTCTATATTCAACTGCAATAATCATATCAAGGTTATATAGTTTGCATTACCTCTAGTAAACTCACTATCTATGAAACTAATATGTCCTATAATTATTTTTATCTGCTCTTTCGTCTAATTTTCTATCAAATTCTTCATTTTTATAAAACCAGTCTGTCTTTTTATCTACTGGGTTTGCTTTTCTACTCTTGTCAAATAATATATCAAAAATTGCAAATATTGCAATAACCATACCTATAAAAGCCATAAACATTTGCATATAAGTATCTACTGATAATTGTTCTCCATTTATCATACTCATAATTCCTGTAAAAATTGGAACTCCTAAATACCATCCATATGATACTAAATATACAATGCCTGCCCATAATCTTCTCTTAAATATAAATGGTACACATAAAAGAACAACAAACAATAGTGCAACTTCTATATTAACATCATATGGCTGTATGAAGAAGTCCATCTGTAAACTTGCCATAAATGCAACTACAACTCTAAATCCCCAATACATTATCATAAAAAATGCTATTAACCAACTACTTAAATTTTTCATTCCTTTGTTCTCCCCTCAAAATTTTTATTTTAATATATAAAAAGGTTAGAAATTTTCCAACCTCCAACCTTTTTATTATTAGTCTTCATCAATAAAATTAAAATCATCTTTAAACTTTTCTTTGAACATATCAAATACTTTTTGTAGTGTTTCTTCATCATCAACACTTACATAAGACTCTTCTTCTGAATCATCTTCAGTATCTTCTACCTTTAATATTACTACTTCTCCTGCTTCTTCATTGTCTTCTTCCTCTGCTGGTAATAATACTACGTATTCTTCTCCATCTAATTCAATTAAATCTAAAAATTCAAAAGAAACTTCTTCTCCATTTTCATCATTTAATACGATAATATTATCAAATTCCTCATTTTGGATATTGTTTTCTTCATTTTCTTTCATATTATTTCTCCCTTCAAATATATAATTTTGTATTTCTACAACATTAAAAACTTTTTTGATTTTTATTTTTTTCCATATACATTTCTAAAATGTATTCTGCTGATATTGTATCTACTATGTTCCTTTTTTGTTTTTTATTAACATTTAAAAGATTCATAGTTTTATGTGCTGCAACAGTTGTTAGCCTTTCATCCATTGTTTCAATTTTTACCTTATTAAATTTACATCTTAACTTATGAATAAATTTTTCTGTTACCTCTACTCTTTGTGTTTTGGTTCCATTCATATTTATTGGCATTCCTACTACAAAAGTATCTATTTCATATTTTTGTAGTATTTCTTCTAATCTTTTTAATACTAATTTATCATTTCCATTATGATGTATTGTTTCTAAACCTTGAACAGTTATTCCTAAAGCATCTGTAATTGAAAGTCCAACTCTACTATCACCATAGTCAATTCCTAATTTTCGCATATTTTCCTCTTATTCTATTCCAATATATTTTTTTACCATTTGCTCTAAAAGTTCGTCTCGTTCTACCTGTCTTATTAAATTTCTTGCATCATTATGATTTGTAATATATGTTGGATCTCCAGATAATATATACCCTACTATCTGATTAATTGGATTATATCCTTTTTCTTTTAAGGCTTGATATACTTTTTGCATTATTTCTTCTGTTTTTATATTTTTATCTTTTTCCACCTTAAAAAACATTGTTTCATCTGATACCATAAAATACCTCCTTTATATATAATTAATGGTATGTTCTGTTTGAGCTGAATTATCTAAATATTCTTCCAATTTCCTAGTTAAGCCTTCTAAAGCTGTTCCTTTGTAATATGTAGTGATAACAACATTTATTGTTGGCTCTGCTTTTAATTCTTCATCTTCATTTTCTTCATAGTAAAAATCATCTTCTTCACTTTGCATAACTTGCATAGATTCTATTTTCTTTTTTACATCCGCCATAAATTCAGCTACACCACTTACTTCAACCCCCGGAAAAACAATTACAAATTTAGGTCCCATATAACGTACAAAAATATATTCTGATGAAATATTTTCTTTAATAACTTCACTTAATTCTTTTATAACATCATTTCCAGTATGTCTACCAAATTTTTCATTTATATCTACAATATTAGTAATTTTAAACATACATACTGCCGACGTTGTATACTCATCCATTTTTCTTTTTGCTTGTCCATATAAATATTCTTCACTTTTTAAACCTGTAAATTCATCTGTTCTTACTATATTTTCAATAACACCTTGTTTTTCTATTGATTTTAGTGATGAAATGATATTGTTTTTTACAACTTCTAAAATCGTAGTATCTATATTATCAAAATCGTGTGGTTTACCACTTTCTATAATCCAATATCCTACATATATATTATCTACATATAATGGGAAAAACATTGCACATTTTGCCCTTCCAAATTCTAATTTTTGATATGGCAATCTTTCTCCTTCTTTTTCTACTGTAATATATTTTGGAGTTGCTGTTTGAATACTATCTTTAAATATTTCTTCTTTATGCAAATTTTCTAACGTTTGCCAATGTTTACTATCCACATTTGTTGCTTTAATTTTATATTCTGTTCCTGTATATGTTACTATAGTAGAATATTTTATATCATATTGCTCTATTATTATATCATTTATTCTTTTAATTTTTTCATCCGCTGTAGTTTCTTGACTGATAGTATTCATAAATTCTTGTAAAATATTTAAACTTTTTACTTTTTGATTAATATTTTGAAACATATCTATCTTTTTATGAATAGACATATTATATATCATCAAGAATACAATAATTACTACTAGCAGTATTATTACTGCAACTATCAAAACTATAGCACCTCCTTTTATATTTTAGAAGTTATTGTTCTTCATTTTATTTAATGTATTATTCATGCTATTTGAAAAAACATTTTCATATTGATTATACGTATTATATTTATTTTTTTTATTATTTTTATTGTTCTTTGGTGTTTGACTTATTAATGGATATACCATATTTGCTAATTTTTTTAAATAATTCATCATATCTTTAGAATATCCATTTAGTGAAATATTACAATTTACTAAGCCTTCTAAGTATTTTGAATATGCTGACATATCAAATGGAATTACAACATATCTAATAGTTTCTCTATTAAATAATTCTGTCATAAATGACATTGAAGGATCATTGTAGTAAGCCATTCCTCCTATTATTGTTTTTTCTGTAATGCTTCTTACTTTTGTATATTTGTTAACAACAATTCTTAATTTTTCATTATCTAATATGTTTTTTGCTTTTAAATCTCTTAAATATGCTGTTAATGGTTGAATTGTAAGTACATCCATACTTTGCACTAAATAAATTTCTTGCATATTTGCTATAAAGCTATATGGAGTTTTAAAATCACAATCTACCAAAACTACTGAATAATTATTTGTTAATGTACTTAGCACTCTTTCTGCATTTATTTCTTCTTGTTCATCACCTGGTAATGATGTATATACATCTAAATTTTTATTTACCATTATACCTTGTGTAATTCCTTGTGATAATTTATCAATAGAATCAAAGGCTATTTTTCTTAAATTTTCTTCATTTTTTGTATATATATAATATGCATTTTTATTTGTTGTTAAATCTAATATAGCTGTTTTTATACCTTGATTTGATAAGATTTGTGCAATATTATTTATTAAAAATGATGTTCCATTTTTAGATGTTCCAACAAATGCTACTATTTTTTTATCACCACTATATAAAGCATTTTGAAATTGTTCTTGCATTGGTGTTCTACCATAGTTTGCAATATCTTGGACATTTTCATTATAGTTTTGATTTGGGTAATTCATATTTTGATTTTGCATTTGATAATTATTATTTGGATTATAATCACTTGGTGTTACTCTTGGTGGTTCATAGTTAGTATTTATTGTGTTATGTGGTTTATATATATTTTCTTCTTCATTTTGCATTTCTGAAAAATTATTATATTCATTTACATTATAACTTTCATCTTCAAAACCTGGTAATATATTTGTTGAATTATTATTATCTTCAAATCCTGGTAATATATTTTCAGAAGTATTTTCAGTTTCAAAACCTGGTAATGTATTATCTATAAATGTATCTTCTTCAATGCCTGGTAATGTGTTATCTATAAATTTATCTTCTTCAATGCCTGGTAGCATGTTTTCAACATTTGATTCTGTATTTTGTATTTCAGTTACTTCTTCTGGAAGTGGATTTTTTCTTGGTCTTCCTCTTCTCTTTTTGACAGGTTCTTGTTGAATTACTTCTTGATTTTCTCCATCGATATTTTGTACTTTTTTAGGTCTACCTCTACGTTTTTTTACAGGTTCAGTTTGTGCTACTTCTTCTAAATCAATTTCATCTGTTATATTTTCTGTTTGATTATTAGCTGGTTGTTGAAGTTCTGAGTGTTGCCTAATTGGTTGTTGAAGTTCTTTTTTCTCTAAATTTATATTATTTGCTGAATTAGTTGAAATCTTTTTTACTGTTCTTTCTGCTACTTCTGATGGTATTATTACTGGTTTTGTTAATTTTGTTTGCTTTTCTTTTGATACAATAGATTTTACTTGAATTCCACTGCTAGGTGCATTATTAATATATTTTTCCGTTTTTCTTACTGTTTTAACTTTATTTGGAGAATTAGAAATTCCTGAAAAAGCTGCAACTTGTTGATATTTTGGGCAATTTGCTTCTAATACTGCTTTTACATTTAATGGTAAAAATCTTATAATTAATTTTAATTGTTGATCTGTATACTGGCTTGCTATGCTATTAAAGCTATCTACATATTTTTCCTCATTATTTCCTAGTCTTTTGTAATGTGCTAAGATATTTTGAATTTCAACTTCACTAACATCTCCTTCACTTTCAGCTTCATATTTCACTTCATTAGATGCAATTTTATAGTATTGTTTTGCTTCTTTTTTACTACGTGGTTTATATATTAAACTACATAATTTTTCAATACTTCTATCATCACCAATTAATGCACTATATATTCCAATTCCGAATAATTTTACTAATATATTTTCTCCTTTTGTACGTCTGTCTGCTGCAATTAATATAATTGGAATATCTTCTCCTTGGTTATTACTTGCTTCATCACTTATATTATCTAGCTTTTCAAATAAAAAGCTATCTATTGTTTCATAATTATTGTTTGCAAAAGGCTCTAAGTCCTCACTAATTATAATTCTATCATAAGTTTTATCTTTTTGTAATTCTTTTATAATTGCATTAAAGTAATAAACATTTTTACTTGAAATAATTTCTTTATAAGTTTGTTGATATTTTTTTATAATTGCTTCTGATATACTTTCATTACTTACTGCAAATAATACTTTCATTCGTTATACCCCCCAACCTTTAACTACAATGGCAAATATTAATGGTAATACTTGCGCAATAATAAATAAGGTAACTACTGCTATCATAACATTAAAACCTTTATCTCTAACGTCTAATTTTCTAACACCTATAACATACTGATAAATCGCACTTAGTGCTATTCCTATAAAGCAAAATGGTATACTATATACTTGTACCTTATGTAATAAATAGGCTGCAAAACCATAGGAGTCTGATCCATAATCTATTTTGTACTGTTCCAATGATTTTTCCTCATTCTTTTTCATATCTACTAGTTTATTAACAGTTTCATTATCTTTTTGTGTTACTTGTTCTACTAAACTACTATTCTTATTTGTTTGCTCATAATTATTCGCACTTGTAGCAAATGCTACTGATGTTCCTAATAAACAAAATGTAATGGTGAAAATTGCTACTATTTTTTTCATTTTTATTTTAGCTCCCTTCTCCTATTTTTCTACTTATAATTATACATATAATATAATACAATAATATAAAAAAAATAGCAAGAAGATATCTATTTTTTTTTAAGTTTTTTGTAAATTAACGTTACAATTCACAGCTACAAATTATTCTATAGAATGTATATATATTAATATTGATTAAATTTCGATTGTGATAGAAGTGCTTGTAAGAGTTTCTTTATCTAAAAGGAATGAGGAAGCGGAAATT
Organism: uncultured Clostridia bacterium; assembly: GCA_963558185.1. Lineage (GTDB taxonomy): Bacteria > Bacillota > Clostridia > TANB77 > CAG-508 > UMGS1663. The sequence goes on along the minus strand of CAUWFE010000007.1, from coordinate 25,102 downwards.
CCGAGAGGCTCATTCCTTTTAGATTTAGAAAGTCTAATGCACGTATTGAACCAAAGAAATTTATGAAATATTAATATATACATTCTTATTAATATTATTTATAAACTGTGAGTACTAACAAATTAACGTTATAATCATTTTTAACTTTAAGGCCATTCCTTAAAATTCATTTTATCACTTTTTCGATTTTGAACTTTAATGAACGGCCCTAATGTTCACAATAACATTGCAAAGTTAATTGATAATAATATTATTTTCTTTATCTAATTCTAATTTTGTTAATTTTCCTTTTTGTATTTTTCCATCTAATATTGCTTCTGCTATTTTATCTTCTACCATGTTTTGTATTGCTCTTTTTAATGGACGTGCTCCATAGGTTACATCCACTCCCTTTTCTAGTACTTTTTCTTTTACTTTTTCTGATATTTCTACTTTCATTCCATTTTCTTCTAATCTTTTTTGTACTTGTTTTAGCATAATATCTACTATTTGTTTTAGTTCTTCTTTTTGTAATTTATGGAATACTATTATTTCATCAATACGATTTATAAATTCAGGTCTAAATTCTTTTTTTAACTCTCCCATTACTTCTTTTTTAGTATCTTCGTATTCTTTATTTATTTTTTCTTTTTTAGACTTTTCATCTGCTTTTTCTTCTACTTCAAATCCTAAAGTTTTCTTGTCTGTTATTAGTCTTGCACCTACATTTGATGTCATTATTATTACTGTATTTTTAAAGTTTACTGTTCTTCCCGTGCTGTCTGTTAATCTTCCATCATCTAATATTTGTAATAACATATTCATAACATCTGGATGTGCTTTTTCTATTTCGTCTAATAGAATTACTGAATATGGCTGTCTTCTTATTTTTTCTGTTAATTGACCTGCTTCTTCATATCCTACATATCCTGGAGGTGAACCTATTAATTTAGAAATTGAATGTGGTTCCATATATTCAGACATATCTATTCTTATTAAAGCTTCTTCGTTTCCAAATAATGTTTCTGCTAAAGCTTTTGATAATTCTGTTTTTCCTACTCCCGTTGGTCCTAAAAACAAGAATGAACCAATTGGTCTATTAGGATCTTTTAATCCTACACGCCCTCTTCTTATTGCTTTTGCTACTGCTTCTACCGCCTCATTTTGACCTATTACTCTTTGATGTAAGTTCTTTTCTAAGTCTTTTAATTTATCATTTTCACTTTGAGTAATTTTCTGAACAGGAATTTTAGTCCATCTAGCAATTACCTCTGCTATATCTTCTTCTGTTAATGTCATTATTTGCTTTCTGTTTTTATTTTCCCATTTCTTTTTGTCTTTTTCTAATTTTTCTTCTAATTCATGTTGTTTATCTCTTAATGATGCTGCCTTTTCAAAATCTTGTGAACGAATAGCCTCTTCTTTTTCTTGAATTATTCCGTTTATATTTTCTTGTAATTTTTTTAATGAATCTGGTTCTGTATATGTTTTCATTCTAACTTTTGAGGCTGCCTCATCCATCAAATCTATTGCTTTATCTGGCAAGTATCTATCATTTATATATCTATTTGAAAGCTCTACTGCTGATTTTATGGCTTCTTTTGTTATTTTTACATTATGATGTGCTTCATATTTGTCACTTATTCCTTCTAATATTTTTATTGTATCTTCTGTTGATGGCTCATTTACAGTTACTGGGCTAAATCTTCTTTCTAATGCACTATCTTTTTCAATATATTTACGATATTCATTTAATGTTGTAGCTCCTACTAATTGAATGTCTCCTCTTGCAAGTAATGGCTTTAAAATATTTGCAGCATCTACTGCTCCTTCTGCTGAACCTGCCCCTACTATTGTGTGAATTTCATCTATAAATAAAATTACATCTCCTGCTTTTTTTACCTCATTTAAAGCTTTTTTTATTCTTTCTTCAAAGTCACCTCTGTATTTCGCTCCTGCTACCATACTTGCTAAATCTAGACTAACTACTCTTTTTCCTTTAAGTATTTCTGGAACATCTTCTGCTACAATTTTTTGTGCCAATCCTTCTACTACTGCTGTTTTTCCAACACCCGGTTCACCTATTAAACATGGATTATTTTTTGTTCTTCTTGAAAGAATTTGAATTACTCTTTCAATTTCTTCTTTTCTTCCTATTACTGGGTCTAATTTACCTTCTGTTGCTTGTTTTGTTAAATCTGTTCCATATTGATTTAAAGTTTGAGTCTGATTATAGCTATTATTTGAATATTTTACATTTTGCTTTTTATCTGTTATTCCATTTACATCATCTTCGTTTACAACTTTTACTATTTCATTATATAGCTTTTGAGGATCAACATTTAAATCAAGCATTATTCTAGTTGCAACACTATCTCCTTCTCTCATTATTCCAATTAGTAAATGTTCTGTTCCTATATAATCTAAGCCAGTTCTTTTTGCTTCTCTAAAAGCATTTTCAAATACTCTTTTTGTTCGTGGAGTAAAGCCTATTGTTTGACCTCCTGTAAGCATTCCAACTAAGTCTGTAATTGCATCATTTTTACCTACTAGTAAAGAAATTTCTTCTAGTATTTTTTCTTCTGTTACACCTTGATTTTCAAGTACTTTATATGCTACTCCTTCTCCTTCTTTCACTAAGCCATATAATAAATGTTCTGTTCCTATATAGCTATGTCCAAATTCTGTAGCAATTTGACTTGCAATTTCAATAGCTTTTTCAGCTCTTTTTGTAAATTTATATACCATATAATTACACTTCCTTTCATTTTTATTCTGAATATGCAATTTGTTTTATTATTTCTGCACGTTTAATATCTGTTTCTAATTGATTACTCAATTTTCCTATCCTTTTTAATAAATTTGCATCTTTTGTATATAGCATCATTTTTTTTACTTTAACATCATTTAATTCGCTAATTATACCTAAATCAGTTCCTAATTTTACATCTGATAATAATTCTTCTGTTTCTTTTACTGTAAGCTTTTTAGCATTTGTTAATATTCCAAATGAACGATATACTTTATCTTCTAATTCTATTTCGTTTTTGCCAAGATATTTTCTAATATTACGTTCTTGCTCGATTACTTTTTTTGTAATATTTTCCACACTTTTTATGATATCTTGTTCTGTAATTCCTATTGTTTGATGATTAGAAATTTTATATATGTTTTCTTTTCCTTCTATATCTTCATCATATTCATTAGTTACTATCATACCAAAGTTATGAATAATGTTTATTATTTTACCCAAGTTATTTGTAGCTTTTAAGGCTGGCAAATGTACAATTGTTGAAGCTTTTAAACCTGTTCCACAATTCATTGGGCTTGCTGTTAAATATCCATATTTTTCATTACAGCTAAATAATAATTGTGAATCTAGTTTTTCATCAATTTCTATTGCTAAATTCATTATATTTGATAAATCTAATCCAGCTTGAAATACTTGTATATTAATATGATTTTCTCCACCTACTATAATGCAAATATTTTCGTCATCATTCATTATAATTGATAACGGCTCTTTTTGACGCACTATATCATATGTAAGTAGCTTTCGTTCTACTAATGATATTTTAGTTACATCATCCATATCTTGTAGCGAAAAATATTTAAGACCATATCCTAAACTTGGTGTTATATATTTCATATTTTCTAATAAACTATTTCTTTGTTGTAATGTCATTTTTTTTGAAAAAGGATATTTTTTTAAGTTCCTTGCAAGTTCCACTTTTGAGTATATTACAACATCAGATTCTTTTCCATTTTCTAAATACCAATTCATTTTTAATGCCTCCTTATTTATTTTCCAACTTTTTTATTTCATCTCTAGTTTTTGCTGCATCTTCGTATCTTTCTTCACTTATTTCTTTTTTTAATTTTGCTTTTAATTCTTCTATTTTATTTGCTTGTTTGTTTTCTTTATTTTGTTCTTTTATGTTTGTTTGTTCTTTGTTATTGTTTCCTATTGATTTTGCTTTTCTTCCTATATGCACATTTGCACCTTGTATACTTTTTAATATTTCATCCATTCTATTTTCAAAAGTTTCATAGCAATTTTCACAGCCTAAAAATCCATCTTGTATAAAATCATCATATGAAGTATTACATTTTTCACATATCATAGTTCTTGGAGAAGCAAGGCTTCCAAAAAAACTATCATGATATGGTTCAAACATATCTTCAAAGAAATTTGAAAAATGAATTGGCATATTAAAGTTCATTTTTTCTACTCCTAATTCTTTTGCACAATCTTCGCAAAGTATCATTTCTTTTTTTACTCCATTAACAATTTGTGTATAATGTACACTTGCTTCTTGTTTTCCACAGTTTTGACATAACATATATATCACTCTCCTATTCTTAAACTAAATTTATTAACATATTTTTAAATATTTTTGCTCTTATTTCATCTCTACTTGGTTGCGATAAGGTCAATACATTGTCACTTGTTGCTACTTTTAATAGTTTTGCTTTCACCGTATCTATTATTTCATATGATAAAATATTACTTATAAAGACATCCACTTCTTGCTTTGTTAATTTATCTCCTATACTGTTAATTATGTGCATAAGATAATTACTTTTTGTGATATTTACTTTTTTTATTGTAATATGGCCTCCTCCACCTCTTTTGCTTTCTACATAATAGCCTTGTGATGGACTAAATCTTGTTGAAATCACATAATTTATTTGTGATGGTACACAATTAAAATGTTCTGCTAAATCATTTCTTTGTATTTCTATATGATCATCTTCTACTAATAGTTCTTTGATAAATTCTTCTATCATATCTGACATTCTCATGACATCACCTCTTTTATTATTTTTATAGAAACAAAGTTTTAAGTAACTAAATCTGTAGATATTTATCAAATGAATTGTGCATATTTTGAAATTTATTTTATTTTGCTAGCACTTTTTCTTTTCTATTTTCTGACTTTGACTTTCTTTGACCTATATTAGTATTATACTCTCTTTTTTTATTTTTTCAAAATCAACTAAATATTTTAGTTTGTTATTTTTTATACTTTTTCTTTTGTTTTCTCATTTTTTTATTGTTTTTCTCTTATTTTCTCTTATTTTTATTGTTTGAAGTCATATTCTCCATTTCTTTTGCTCTTCTCTTCTGTCTTTCTGGTGCTATCCATGCAAAATATGAAGAAATAAATTCACCATATTTTGTAACATCTTCCATCTCTTCATTCTTTTTTTCCATATATATATACCTCCAATTTTTTAGGTTATATGTATATCTTTCCTAAAAGATTTGCTTTTATACAAAAATTTTTTTAAGACAAAAACATACTATAATTTTTTATTGTAATAAAAGAGGTTTAGTCATATATGCATTTTGTTTTGTATATATGTATAGACTAGATAAAATTAACCTTGTAATATAATAAAAATATAAGAAACTATTTACAAATAGCTTCTTATATTTTTATTAAACACATATTCATCATTTTTTCTAAATCTGTTGTATCTATTACAGATTTTATACTTGCATTTAGCATATCTTGTGCTTCTATATTCTGAAGGTCAAATATATAATTATTTATATATGCTAACTCTCTTATAAATTCACGTATTGCCCTTCCATTCCCTTCTCTAAATGGGTGAAGTACATTTAATTCAGACATATAGTATGATATTCTTTTTATGAATGTTTCATGGTCCATATTTTTTAAATAATTTTCTTGCTTTAGTTCTTGTAAGATTCTTTGTAATTCACTTTCAATATATTGCCATTCTGCAAAACAGAAATTACCTTTTGCTATATTTTCTGTTCTAAATAAACCTGCAAATGGATAAATATCTTCGAATAAAAAACGGTGTATACTTACAAAATGTTTAATATCAAAATTACCTATATTTTTATTTTGTCTTAATTCATATAATTTTACAATTACTAGTTTTCTTTCAATATCTTCTAACTTTTTATTATCTTTAATCTCAAATTTGTTTTTTAATATATTAGTATTTTCATAACAATATATTGAATTTCTTGCTTCATATAAATCACTCATATTAATCATTCCTTCCTCTAAGTATAATATAGTGGTAAAAGTATTTTTGCTATATGCTTTAATAATTCAAATTTAGTTATGATTATTTTAGTTAATAGATGTTTTTATTATATTTATTATTTCTGGCATTGTAATTTCTTCGTTTGAATACCTTTTCAATAAATCAATGTCTTCTTGTTTTACTATCATATCTTCCATAGCTAAGTCTTTTTTTATATTAGCAATATCGAATTCAAATTTTTCTTCTTTTAACATAAAAATTTTATTCCTTTCTTTATTAAAAACACTACATATATTATACCATAAAAATTGTAAAAATACTAGTGTTTTGTAGTTTTATGTTGACTTACGTAATAAACCTAATGAATGTAATGAAAAACTTATATTTCAAGCCATCCTTGCATTAATTTACAAATATCATTAACTAGTGACAACAGCTTAATCTATAAATTTTTGTATTGCTACAGCCACACCATTATTATTATTATCTTCTGTAATAAAATCTGCAATTTCTTTAATATATGGTGCACTATTTTCCATTGCTACTCCTATTCCTGCATTTTGCATCATAATTTTATCATTTACATTATCGCCTATTGCAATTATTTCATTTGGCTGTATATCTAGTTTATCTGCTAAATTTATTAACGCATACCATTTATCTACATTTTTACTTGATATTTCAGTATAATAATATTTAATTTGTATCTCATCTGTCCCATCTTTAATTATTTTTTTAGACATATGAGCAACATCTAATATTTCTATTTCTTTTATTTCTTTTATTTTACGCATTATACTGTTAAATATAATTTTATCTTCTTCACATATTGTGACTTTTAAATAATTCTTATCTTTATTATTACATATATATCCATATATATCTTGCACAACTTCTATATTTGTTTTTTTGCTATCTTCTCTATTTGCATTTTCTTGTTGATAAAACATAACATTATAATTAAGACTTTTAGTTAATACTCTATCTTCTAAATACAAATTATAATATATACTATTTTCATCACAAATTTTTATAATTTGTAATAATTTATTTACATCTAAAAAATTTTTATATATTATACTATCTTCATTGAAGTCATAAGTCATAGCTCCATTTCCACAAATCATATAATGATTTGCACCTAATTCATTTGCTAAATTTTTTACTGATGCTACTGGCCTTCCAGATGCTAAAACTATTTCTACTCCTTTTGAAATTGCATTTTTTATTGCTTCTCTATTCTTTATAGAAACTTCACCATATGAATTTAATAATGTTCCATCTAAATCAATAGCTATTAATTTATACATATTTCTTTTGTTAAGAAAATTCTTAACTTCCTCCTTTTATAAATTACTCATAGATATTTATTATACATATTCTTACATCATATTACAATATTTTTCATAAAATTACCAGTTTATTTTTTGCTTTTTTGTGCATTCTAATAATGAAATTACTTATTCAAGTTTTTTCAAGACTTATAACAGGGGGTGAATTAGATATGACAAATTCTAACTACAAAGTTGTTCCAGAAGCTGCTGAAGCTTTAAACAAATTCAAATATGAAGTTGCTAGCGAAGTTGGTGTTAACTTAAAAGATGGTTACAATGGTGATTTATCTTCAAGAGATGCTGGTAGAATCGGTGGAAATATGGTAAAGAAATTAGTTGAACAAGCTGAAAGACAAATGGCTGGAAAATAGTTTCTTTTAAATAGTATTTCATGTTATTATAATTTTTATACAAGCATTTGTATTGAAATTATAATAACATTTTTTTAATATATAACTTCCTAAAATTACCAGTTTATTTTTCAAAAAATTGTTTATTATAGATAGTGAAAAGTAAAATTTTCAATTTTAAATTCTCGTAGGAGGTGAATTAGAAATGACAAATTCTAATTACAAAGTTGTTCCAGAAGCTAAAGAAGCTTTAAACAAATTTAAATATGAAGTTGCTAGCGAAGTTGGCGTTAATTTAAAAGATGGTTATAACGGAAATATTTCTGCTAGAGATGCTGGTAGAATTGGTGGAAACATGGTAAAAAAACTTATTGAACAAGCTGAAAGACAAATGAAATAGTTTTTATGAATTAAAATATAAAGCAATTTTTAAACTTTACATTTTAATTAAACTTTATTGTATTATACAAAAAAAGAGTCTAATTTGGTAAAATATTACATATTTTATGGTTTTAGGCTCTTTTTTATTTATACTTATATTTTTAAATCAGAGCTACATATATAAGCTGAACCTAAACCCACGGTAGCTACGGCTACCAGTGGCATGACTGAGTCCAAGAATTTTCGTGTATCTAAACGTACAAGGGTAAGCATTACTGCCAAAAGTGTCAACACAGTATTCTATTGTCCATTCCTCTAAGTTATAAGCCATATCATTTATTTTACCTACTTCATCTCCTGTTGCCCCTGTTTGTGCAAAACTATAAGTTTTCCGAATTTTCCAACATAGCTGGGGGAAGTTCTTTAAAGTTAATAAAAAATCGCCTTGATCTTATTTCTAAATTCAAAGCGTAATTTTTATAATTTTGCCGACAGTGTTGGCAAAATTTAATCTTCTTTATTCTCTATATTATTTCTTTGTTCCAATTGTATTTTGGCCTTTTCAATACTATCCATAAATTTTTGTTGTAATATTTCTTTTGGTACATATTCCGTTAAATATTGTGCTACATGTATTCCACTATTATCTAATTCTAACAATTCAGCCATCATATCATTTTTAGTAGCACATAATATAATTGCAATAGGAGATTCTTCTCCTTCTGCTTTTTCATATTTATCTAGCCATTTTAAATATAATTCTACTTGTCCTTTATATTCTGGGCGAAATTTGTCTAACTTCAATTCAATAACAACTAGTCTTTTCATTTTTCTATGATAGAACAGCAAATCAATATAATAATCTTCTCCATCTATTGTTATTCTTTTTTGTCTTGCTAAAAATGCAAAATCATTCCCCATCTCTAAAATAAATCTTTCTAACTCGCTTAATATTGCATTTTCTAAGTCTTTTTCACTATAAGTATCCTTTAAATCTAAAAAGTCTAATATGTATGGATCTCTAAAGAATAAATTTGTAGTCATCTTATTTTCTTTACTTAATAGTTGTAAATCATTTATTATCGTTTGTTCTGGCTTTTTAGATATTGCTGTTCTCTCAAATAGAGCTGAGCCTATTCTTTCTCTCAAAGTTCTTACACCCCAAAATTCATTGGCACACATTGTTGCATAAAACTCTCTTTTCAATTTATCTTGTATCTGTAATAATTCAACAAAATGTGACCAACTCAATTTTGCCGACAGTGTCGACAAAATTTCAAAATCTGGAAAATAATCATAAAATTTTAACATTCTAAATATGTTTCTCTCTCCGTAACCTCTACCATATTCTATAACTAATCTTTGACTTAATTTTTTTATTACTGATTTACCATATTCTGCTTTTTGATTATTAAGTACATTTTCTGTTATATCTTTACCTATATTCCAATATAAAAATGTCATTTCATTATTCACTTTTACAGCTACATTTCTTTTTGCATTTTCTATCAATACTACTATTCTGTTATATAAATCATCTATATTTATGTTATCTATATTTTCTAACTTGTTCATACTACCTCTTTCTAATTGTACAGATGTAGTCTGTACAATTTAGTTATCATTGTATTTCGATTATAACATTTATTTTTATATTTTGCATTATAAATTTTGAAAAACATAAATTTATACAAATATTATCTCATTTATTACAATTTCTTCTGCCCTATTTTTAATATTATTCATTTTGGAAAACCACTCTAATTGATTTTCTTTTAAATATCTTTCTCTTAATCTCCTTATTTCCTACATTACCTGCTCTTTTTTGGCAATACTATATTTGGTAGATAGTAATCTCCCACTAATCTATTTTCAATTCCTGTTTTTTCATCAATAAATCTTTCTTTTAATTCTTTGTTCTCCATAATTTTTAAATCTCATCTCAATTTTAAAATTTTAACTGTTATTATAAAATCAAAAAAAGATGAAATTGTTATTATTTTTTAATAATTTTTGCATAATTATTTAAAAGAATTAGATTTTCTTTCTAAATGGAAGTTAATCGAATTAAATTGCAGAAAAGCTGTTTTGACAGACCTTATTGAGATAGATATAATTTAGCTACCTAAAATACATAGCTTTGACAAAAATAAGCAGAGTAAAATTTTAAATTAGATATATTTTTTAAAAAATCCAAGTTCAAAGATTGCTTATAACATTATGAAAGAGAATAAAGTTATTAAACAAGCAAAAGAGAAGTTACAAGAAATTTGTGTGGAATGTTTAGCAAAAACTTTTTATATAATATTAAAGATAATGAAAAAAACTAATTTATAATTAGTTTTTTCATTATCTTTAATTTCATTTTAATAACAATTTTGAATAAGTGTTAATATATTTATTCTATTAATAAAATCTTCTTTCTATGCTTCTGGTTCTACTAAACCAAAGTTCTTTCCATCTTTTAAACGATAAATAACATTTACTTTTTCTGTATCTATGTTAATAAATACTAAGAACATATGGCGTGGTGTATCTTGTAATACAAGTTTAGCATCTTCTGGTGACATTGGTTTAATATCATAATACATAACTTTTAAAATTTCATCTGATATTTCTGGTTTTTCATCTATTGAAAAAGTGTTATCTGCTTTACGAATAGATTCTGTTTTATTCTGCTTATCATTTTTTGTTTTCATTTTTCTAACTTGACCTTCTAAAATATCAATATCTTTATCTATTGATGCATATAGGTCTTTATTTTCTGATTCTGCTCTAAAGTTTTCTCCATTTGCCTTTACATTAAGTTCTGCAACTTGAACATTTCCTTCTACTTTTATTGTTGCTAATACATCAATATCTTCTCCAAAGTATTTTTCTAATCTTGTTAATTTTTCTTCTAAATAATTTTTAATTGCTTCTGTTGCCTTTAGTTCCTTTCCTGTTATTTTTATGTTCATAAAAATCGCTCCTTTCATTTTGTTCTTTGGTATTTACTTAAGTTGTATTATTATTATACCTTGTTTTTTGTAATTTTTCAAACATTTTCACATTTTTTTCACAATTTTTTTGAAAAGCTTGCTAATTTTGCCTATTTGTGCTAAAATATTATATGCATATTTTAAATACTTAAAGGGAGGTGCAAAGAATGCCAAATATTAAATCAGCTATTAAACGTGTTAATGTTATTGAAAAGAAAACACTTCAAAATAATATGATTAAATCTAGCTACAAAACAGCTGTTAAAAAATTTGAACAAGCTGTAGAAGCAGGTAACAAAGAAGAAGCTACAAAATTATTCTCTTTTGCTACTAAAAAAATAGATCAAGCTTGTACAAAAGGTGTTATTGTAAAAAATACAGCAGCTAGAAAAAAATCTAACTTAGCTAAAAAATTAAATACTATTGCAAAATAACTTTCAGTAAAAAATTGTGCACAGTTTTTTATTTATTGAATACATGCAATAGTGTTATAAGTAAAGTACTTTTAGTACTTTATTTTTTTTGGCACAAATTACCTTTGATTTTCTTCTTCAATTATGTTAACATATTAATGTATAATATACTAATAAGGAGGTTAATATGATTAAGAAATTAAAAATAACCTTTAATAATTTGGATAATAAAGTTTTTTATTTAATGAAAACTTGTAGTTTAATTTGTTTTGTTGTTCTATTAATCGCTACATTTATATTATTCGGATATCACTATTACCCACTCCCTATATTATTTACTGCTGGATTTTCTATTTTTAAAACTAGTTTATTTCTATTTACTACTATTCTTATGTGTGGCATTGGATTTGATACTATTTTAAAAGAAAAGCATAAAATTTAACATATATACTATTAATATATACATAAAGTTGAATATATAAAAAACATACCTTAAAAGATTTTACTCTTTAAAAGGTATGTTTTTATTTTTAAGCAAAGCTATAATAAAACTGCTATTCTTATAATTACATTTTATTTATTTTTCTATATTTTACATATGATATTATTGCTATTATTATTGATGCACAAATTGCTATCATTGCTACCATTTCTTCACCTGTTTGTGGTAATACTCCACCTGCTAAATTTTCATTTTGACCTGGTTTTGAGGTATTGTTACTATTTTGTGAATTATTCTGCTGATTTCCATTTTGGTTATTACCACCTTGATTTTGGTTGTTTCCTCCTTGGTCATTTTGATTATTTCCACCTTGGTTTCCTCCATCTTCTGGCTTTTCATTTTTCTTTTGAATTTTAAATTCTATTGTTGTTTTATTTCCAGCTTTATCTGAAGCTATGATAGTATAATTTCCATTTTCTTTTAATGTATCTCCTAATTTATAATCATTTAATAGTTTACCATCTTTATATACTAAAACTTTTTCTAAATTATCGTCTTTAATTATTGGTGTAACATCCTTATCATATACTTCATCTTGTTTAACTCCTGTAATAGTTGGAGGTGTTTTATCCTTTTCTGGTTCTGGTTTTTCATCTGGTTTTTGGTCTGGGTCTGTTGTTTCTTCTTTTATTTGTGTTATTTTTATTGTTTTAATAGCTTCATTATCATTACTATCTTTTGCATAAATTGTATATTCTCCATTTTCAAGTACATAGAACATTGTAGTAGCACTTTTATCTTTTTTTACTAAAGGTAATTCTTCTCCATTGTTTTTAAAATACTCTAATTTTTGATTTCCAACTGCAAGCTTTGCTTGTTTAATTTGTGATTTTTCATCTTGTACTGTTACATTTACTTCTACTTTGTTTTCTTCTTTCTTATATGTTGCATTTACTGTAATAGTTGGAGCTGTTTTATCCTCTTCTGGCTCTGGTTCTGGTGAAGGTTCTTCTTTATCTATTGTTGTTATTTGTATTGTTTGTATTGCTTCATTTCCAGCTACATCTTTAACATATAAAGTGTATGTTCCATTTTCTGTTATTAAAAATTCTCCTTGCTTTATATCTGTTCCTTGCAATTGAATTTCTTGACCGTTATTTACAAAATATTCTATGTTTTGTTTACCAGCTGCTACTTTTAATGTTTTTACTCCTGATAAATTATCTTGCATAGTTACACTTACTAATACTTGTTTATTTTCTGGTTTAGCTTGTGAAACTTTTAAATTAGGCGCCATTTTATCTATCATAAAGTTTACTATTGTTTCATTTGAAGATTCGTCTATTGCTATTATTGTATAATTTCCCTCTTCTGTAATACTTGTTCCATTTTGATAATTATTTACAACATTACCATTTTTCTTTAAAATAACTTGTTTTAAATGTTCATCTTTTGCAATTGGAGTAACTGCTACCTTATATATTTTATTATTTTCTACACCTGTAATAGTTGGTTTTATATTATCTATTTCTGGTGTTTCTTCAATGTTATTTATTTTAATTGTTTTTACAACTTTATTACCATCATTGTCTTCTGCATATACTGTATAGTCTCCTACTTTACTAATATTAAAATTAGTTTTTACCAATTTTCCAATAGTATCATTTCCAATTTGTGTTCCGCTATTTGCAAAATATGAAACATCTCTAATACCTTCTGCCCATTTAATTCTTCTAATATATGAATCTACATCTCTTACTACTACATCAATTTGTTTTGGACTTTCTTGGTTTTGTGATAATTCTATAGTTGGAGGTAGTAATTCTGGTTCTTCTATACCTATAATTGCTTTTTTATACATATATGAATAACCTTGTTCATCTTTTATATATACATTTATAGTACTATTTTTTTGTAAATTATATTTTACTTTTACAACTTGAGATGGTGTAATACTTATTACTTCACCTTGATTTTTAAAATAGTCAATTGATATATTTTCACCTATTGCTATTTTCATTTCTTTTATTTTGCATAAACTATTTGTTGCTGTTATAGTTAATTCTTTAGGATTTGTTCTATTTTGTTCTATAGTAATTTTCATTGGCTTTTCTGTGGTAATTCTTTTTTCTACCATTTTTTTATATCCCATTTCATCTTCAAAATAGAATACATATGTATCATCTTTTGTTGCTGTATATTGCAATTTTACATCTTTACTTGGAGTAAAGTTAAGTGTAGTTCCTTTGTTTTTAAAATCATCAAAGTCATTAATTTCACTTTTAGGTGCTACTTTTATTTTAGTAATTTTACAAATATCGTCTATTGCATGAATGGATAGCCCTCTTTCTCCATTTTGCTCTATAACTACATTTATTGGTGTTGTTTTATCAGATATATATAAAGTTGTTCTACTGCTATTATTATTTGCATCGGCTGCATAAATTTCATATATTCCAGCTGTAGTAATTTTATCATATTTTACATTTACATTATTACTTGAAATAAACTCAATATTTGTTCCATCTTTTGTAAAGTCTATTTTTTCATCATAACTTTCTTTTTTTGCAATTTTTAGAGTAACTATTTTTGAAGTTTTACTAATTGCTTGTATATTTAATATGTATGGATTTTCTTTATCTGGCGTAACAGTTAAATCTGGTGCATTACCTGGGTCGTTAATTGTAATTCTACTTAAAAATCTATCTCCATGTTCATTTTTTGCATATACTGTATATGTGCCATATGTAGCCATTTTAAATGATTGCTTAATAGTTTTAGCTGGAGTAATTGAAAATGCTATAACATCACTATTATTACTTTCAAAATAGTTTATATTTGAAAGTTCAATTCTTTTATTTACATATTTTAAATCTGTTATATTATATCTTCCATCTGTTGCTATTATATTAATTTTATCTGTTTCTACTGTATCTCTTTTTAGTTCTATATTTAAACTAATATCTTCATCTGTTGTTACATCTACTTTTGCAAAAACTTTTACTGCTGGTAACATTAATTGAACTACAATTAACATTACAATTATTAATGATATTTTTTTGTTCATAGATATACACTCTCCTTTATATATTTTACGGTTATATTATACTATTTATTTACATTTTTTACAATAAAATAAATTGATTTTCTTCGGAAATTTAATATTTATCGTTAAAAAAACAAGTTTTTCAACTTGTTTTTTTATGTATATTTTAAATTATATCTATTCCTGTATTACACATATAATTCAAAATATCTAGCACCATTTAATTCATCATCTAATTCTTCTATTTGAGTAAATCCTCTTTTTTTGTAAAATTTTATAGCTGATTCTAATTTTTCATATGTCCCTAAGAAAATTCTTTTTAAATTATTTTCTTTTGCTTGCATTATTAAATTTTCATATAATTCATTTGATAAACCTTTTCCTCGATAATCTTTTCTAACATATAGTCTCTTTAGTTCAGCCTCATTTTCATTATGTTGTTTGATTGCTATTGTTCCAACTACATTTTCATCTTCATCAATAGCAATCCATAATTTTCCATTTTGTTCCATATATTCACTATAGCATTGTTCTTCTAACTCTTTTCTATATTCTTCAAATCCATACTCTTCTACAAATATAGATATAATAAAGCTATTTACCTTTTTATCATATTTATCTTCATATTCTTTTATTTTATACATTTTTATTCCCCTATTCTATTACATAATTAGCAATTTCTTGGTAATATTTTTGTATTTTTTCCATAATATTATCCCATGAATATTGCTTTGACTCGTCAACTCCATTCTTTATTAGAGAATTTTTTAATTCCCTATCATTTAAAATTCTTTCTATTTTTTCTACTAAATCATTTATATTGTCTTTTTCCACTACTAAAGCATTTATATTATCTTTAACAAAATCCATATTTCCACCATTATTAGTAGTAACTACCGCAGCTCCACATGTCATTGCTTCTAATACAGGTAAGCAAAAGGCTTCATATATAGAAGCACAAACATATATATCTGTTTTTCTGAGCAGATTACCTATTTCAATTTGAACTGGATTTACTAAACAATCTATTTCTAAATTTTTTATTGGTTTAGTAGGTGTTATCCATTGTAACTTAACATTATACTTTTTTTGTACTATCTTTACTGCATCTATTATATTTTGTATTCTTTTAAATTCGGTTTCTTCTGAACCTATTATTGTTATAATTGGTATTTCATTTTCTTTATGTTCTTCATAGAAGAACACTTTATCATTCACAGCATTAGGTATTACTTTTGCTTCAACATTATATATTTCTTTTAATTTTTGTTTAGCAAAAGAGGATACTGTATATATATCGTCTATTGTTTTTAACTGTTTGTTTATATAATTAAATGTTCGTTCATCTAATTTATTTGTATCAAACAAGTGAAAATCTCCTTGTTCGAAATAAATTACTGGCGCTATCTTTTGTTCGACGCATTCATATATTTCTCTCCAATATGTAGCTACTATAACATCAGTTTCCTTAGGTATATATTCACATAAAACATCTTCCCATGGTACTTGTATAAATTCAATGTTAGGCTCCATATTAAACCATATAGGTTTATTATCATGTGTTATTAAAGTTATTTTATGTCCCATTTTAATTAATCTATTTGCATGTTCAAGTATTATTTTAGTTCCACCACATACACCAGTCCATGTCATAACATATGTTATATTAAGATTTTTTTTATTTATTCCTTTAAATACTTTTTTTTGCTTTACCGCAAACTTTAATTTTTCTTCTCTTTGTTTAAATTCTTTTTCTCTTAATAATTGCATATTTTCCATAAAATTTTACCTCAATTTACTTTTTTAATTTATTCCAAATTTCGTTTACTTTTATAAACTCATCATAGTGTATTTTTACTTTATCATCATATTCTTTTAAGTTTAATAATAAAGAATTAAATATGTCATTATTAAATAATTTATTTATTTCTGGTATACTCCTTTTTAGACTTTCATAAGTTTTAATTATCTTTTCTTGATAATTTTCCTTATCAGTTACATATAAGAAAAGTGGCTTATATTTAATCCATCCCCTTGAGGCACTAAAAAAGCGTTGTTCCACTTGTTGGTCTAAAGCCTTAATTTCTTTTAACTTTTTAGGATATTTTTGTTTCATAACATCTGTATATTTTAAAAATCCATCATGAAAATGATATACTGGAACTTTTGTTATTTTAGAATCTTTTAAATTAATAGAGAAAAATGTATCTTCTCCTCTTGCTCCTTCTGGATTATAAAATGCTGGTATCTTATCTATATTTCTTAGGTTTAGGCATAGTGTTGAACCTGCGACCCAATTTCCTTTTCCTTCATCTTTTTGTATATATGCACCTTCTCCATTGGCAATATCTTCATTAGCATATGTTATTCCATTATCTTTTTCAAATTTTTGCTTAATACATTCCCAAGATACTGCTTCATTGCTTATTGCCTCTATATATTGTTTAAATAGTTCTTCATTAACATCTTTGTTTATTTCAACATATGGTATTGGTGATATATATCCACAATGATAGCCTATAGTCACATCTGAATCTTTTATATATTCTAAATGCTTAGTGATATTATTTTGTTCTTTCCAAATAATCTCATCATTTTTTTCATCTTTTATACATGCTACTGGATACTCATCATCATCCCAAAATAGTAAGTAATCTATATCTTTCTTCTTTGCAAAATACATTAAAGTATTTCTTCCTCTTGCATGTCCATAGCCAAAAAAAAGTTCATTTTCTTCTTCTGTTAATATTTTTCTCCCTAATAATTTTTTCTTTTCTTCTTCAATATCTTCTGGTGTTATGTATTTAATGTTAATATTTTTATATGCTTCTGGATTTATTCCATAAAACTCTTCTCTTGTTGCATCTTGATATCTTAAATCAAATAATATAAATATTGTAATTTCTATTTTTTGCTTTTCTTCTTTAATTTGCTTTAATAATCTTTCATATGTATTATTTATTACTTTACATACATTAGGTCTTCCTGTAACAAATCCTATTCCAAATTTTACAACATTTCCCATCTTATTTTCTCCTTTAGAAAAAAAAATATTTTTTTATCTGATTAATTATATCATATTTAAAGTTTTATGTCAAATTATGTCATTTTTTACCGTATACATAAAAATTCTAATAATAACTTAATATTATTAGAATTTTATTGATATTATTTCATTCCTTCTATAAACATTTTATTAAGCATTTGAGGATTTGCTTTTCCTTTAGTTTGTTTCATTGCTTGTCCTACTAAAAAGCCTAAAGCTCTATCTTTTCCAGCTTTATAATCTGCTATAGATTGTGGGTTATCTGCTAATATTTTCTCTACAATTTCACGTATTGCACCTTCATCAGAAATTTGTATCCATCCTTTTTCTTTTATAATTATTTCTGGATCTTTTGGATTCTCAAATAATTCTTCTAATACCTTTTTACCTATAGCTGAACTTATTGTTCCTTTTTCGATAAGTTCTATCATTTTTGCTAATTGCTCTGCTGTAAATGGAATAGATTCTGGTTCTTGCTCTTTTTCATTTAAGATTCTAGATACATCAGATAATAACCAATTTGCCACTGCCTTTGCATTATGACAAATGCTTTCAGTTTTTTCAAACATATCTGATAAATATTTAGAAGCTGTTAATAGCCTACTATCTTTTTCTGATAATTTATATTCTTCTAAATATCTCTTTTTTCTACTTTCTGGTAACTCTGGTAAACTATTTTTAATATTTTGTATATATTCTTCTGAGAGTTTAATTGCTACTAAATCTGGTTCTGGAAAATATCTATAATCTTGTGCATCTTCTTTATCTCTCATAGCAAAAGTTTTTCCTGAAACATCGTCCCATCTTAATGTTGTTTGTACAATAGTTCCTCCATTTTCTAGTTCTTCTATTTGCCTTTCTGCTTCATAATTTATTGCTCTTGTAATTGATTTAAAAGAACTCATATTTTTCATTTCTGTACGTGTTCCTAGTTTGCTACTACCTTTTTTCTTTACAGAAACGTTAACATCTGCTCTAAATGAACCTTCTTCCATTTTGCAATCAGATACTTCTATATATTCTAATATTGCCTTCAATTTTTTCAAATATGCTTCTGCTTCTTGAGCATTTGCTATATCAGGTTCAGAAACTATTTCTATTAAAGGTACTCCTGCTCTATTTAAGTCAACTAAACTACCTTCTCCAAATTCATTATGGTTTAATTTTCCTGCATCATCTTCTATATGAATTCTTGTTAAGCCTATTTTCTTTTTTCCGGCATCTGTTTCTATTTCAATATATCCATGCTCACAAAGTGGTTTATCAAATTGAGATATTTGATATGCTCTTGGAGTATCTGGATAAAAATAGTTTTTTCTATCGTTTTTACTATTTCTTGATATTTCACAATTTGTTGCAAGCCCTGCTTTTACTGCATATTCTACAACTTTTTCATTTAATACTGGCAAAGCTCCTGGAAGTGCCATACATACTGGGCATATATGTGTATTAGGCTCTGCTCCAAATTCTGTTGGGCATGAACAAAATATTTTTGTTTTTGTTGAAAGTTCTGCATGCACTTCTAGCCCTATCACCATTTCATAATCTTCTCTTGGCATCTTTCTTCCCCCTTAGTTTTTAAATTTTGGTTCATATTTATCTCTAAATTTTATAGTTTGTTCAAAAGTATATGCTGCTTGCAAAATAGTTTCTTCTGCAAACTTATTTCCTATTAATTGCATTCCTATTGGCATTCCTTTGCTGTTTACTCCACATGGTATAGATATTGCTGGAAGCCCTGCAATATTAACTGAAACTGTGCAAATATCTGATAAATACATTTCTAACGGATTATTGCATTTTGAATTTATTTCAAATGCTACTGTTGGAGATGTTGGAGTTAATATAATATCATATTTTTCAAAGGCTTTTTCAAATTCTTTTTTTACAAATGTACGTACTTTTTGAGCTTTTTTATAATATGCATCATAGTATCCTGAAGATAATACATATGTTCCTAATATAATTCTTCTTTTTACTTCTTCTCCAAAACCTTCACTTCTTGAATTTTTGAATAACTCTTTTACATCTGTATAATTTTTAGTTCTATATCCATATCTAACACCATCAAACCTTCCTAAGTTTGAACTTGCTTCTGCACAAGCTATAATGTAATATGCTGCTAATGAATATTTTGCTATATCTAATGAAAATTCTTCTATTTCAGCTCCTAACTCTTTATACATTGATATTGCTTGTTCTAATTTTTCTTTTACTTCTTCATTTAGCCCTTCACCAAAAAATTCTTTTGGAATTCCTATTTTCATTCCTTTTACATCCTTTTTTAGTGCTTTTGTGTAATCTTTTTTTTCTATTTTTGAAGATGTTGAATCTTTTTCATCATGGCCTGCTAATAAATTTAATAATATACTACTATCTGTTACATCTTTTGTAATTGGCCCTATTTGATCTAGTGAAGATGCAAATGCTACTAACCCATAACGAGATACTAAACCATATGTTGGTTTTAATCCTACTACACCACAAAATGATGCTGGTTGTCTAATAGAACCTCCTGTATCTGAGCCTAATGCCCATGGTACCATATTTGCTGCAACTGCTGCTGCTGAGCCTCCTGATGAACCTCCTGGTACTGTATTTAAATTCCATGGATTTTTTGTAATTTTAAATGCTGAATTTTCAGTAGAACCTCCCATTGCAAATTCGTCCATATTTAATTTACCTAATGAAATGATATTTTCTTTTTTTAAGTTTTCTATAACTGTTGCATCATATGGAGAGACAAAATTTTCTAAAATTTTTGAAGCACATGTTGTTTTTTCTCCATTTGTGCATATGTTATCTTTAATTCCTATTGGAATACCTGAAAGTTTAGTTTTTCTTCCTTCTTCATCTATTTTTTTTGCTTCTTCTAAAGCTTTCTCTATATTTGTTGAAAGAAAAGCTTGTACTTTTTCTTCATTTTCATTTATTTTGTCTGCATATGCTTGTACTATTTGTGTAACAGTTAATTCTTTGTTTTCTAATTTTTCTTGTAATTCATGAACTGTAAGTTTTGTAATATCCATTACTTTCCTCCTCTACCCTACTACTTTAGGAACTTTAAACATATTTTGTACTTTTTCTGGTGCATTTGCCATTATTCCTTCTTTGTTTTCGAAATCTTTGATTTCGTCTTTTCTAAATGCATTAAATTTGTTTTCTTCTCCTATTGTTTCTGCTAATTCTTCTACATTTACTTGATTTACTACTTCTGCAAATTGTAATATTTCTTGTAAATTTTCTCTATATTTTTCTATTTCTTCTTCTTTTATATTTAAACTTGCTAAGTTTGCTATATGTAAAATTTCTTCTTTACTTACCTTAACTTCCATTTTTAATTTCATCCCTTTCTTTTTTTACTTAAAGGCACACATAGTTATGAAAGATTTTTAATTTCTTTCAGCAATTACCTCTTTATCTTGGTTTTACATGCAATTTATTATATCTTGTTTTTTCTAAAAATACAAGTATATAAAATTAGTTTTTTGTAAGTATATTTGGAGTTCCGCATTAATTTTTCATAACATATTTTTGAAGCTATATAGCTATTTAAAGTAATTTTACCTTCTTTTAATAAATAAAATCTTCTTTTCATTTTTCTTTTTACAGTCCTTCTTTTTGTATATTGCCCATACATATTTCTTCCTAAAAAGCATATGTTTTCATTACTTGAGTAAATTCTCGTTTTGACATTTAGTGTTAATTTTTCTTTTTTTAAAAATTCTTTTATCTTTTCTAAACACATTTCCAAATATTCTTTAGACTCTGAAAATAATAAAAAATCATCTTGATACCTAATATATCCTTTTATCTTTAAATCTTCTTTAATGAAGTGGTCCATATCATTTAAGTAAAAAATAGCTAAAACTTGACTTGTCATACTACCAATTCCAAGTCCTGTACAATAACTATCAATTACATCAAATACTATTTTTAAAGCTTTTGGATCTTTAATTTTTTTTCTAAGTTTCTTTTTCAAAATTTTATGATCAATACTCATAAAAAATCGACTTATATCGCACTTTAAAACAAAATATTTTTCTTTTCTAGAAGCAAAATATTTTCTATATCTTTCCAGATATTCCAAAG
Organism: uncultured Clostridia bacterium; assembly: GCA_963558185.1. Classification (GTDB taxonomy): domain Bacteria; phylum Bacillota; class Clostridia; order TANB77; family CAG-508; genus UMGS1663. The sequence goes on along the minus strand of CAUWFE010000007.1, from coordinate 3,008 downwards.
CTTTTCTAGTACCCATGTTTGGTCTACTCGCAACATTATATGGTACTAAGCATGGAAGAATTGCGGGATATAATATTTCTCTTGCAATTAAATGATTTATTATTTTATTTTTCATTCCTTGACTAACAATTATTCTTTGTTTTGGCTCATAAATAACAAATATGTTGTATTTTCCAACAACATATTTTTCATTTTTTAACTCTTCATAAATTGATTTAATTACCTTTTCAGCATTTTTTTGTAGCTGATAAACTTGTCTTTTGTTTTTCGTATTACGAATAACTTCATAATAACATTCTTTTATATTTTCTGGTTTATACATATTTTCATATAAATTTTTTAATCTTTTCACTTATTTCCTCTTTCAAAATGATTTCTAATTATATAAAAGCAACTTAAGTATGTCATCTTAATTTACATCTTATTAAATTGCCCTTCTCCAACCAACTAAACATTTTGAAATATTATCTAGTTGAAGTCTTAATTTATGGATTAATTTATTTGAAATCATTTTATTTTTTTCCATCATATATAATAAAAAATATAAAATTTTGACTTTTCCAACAGCTTCGTCAGCCATTTGCTTTTTATATTTTTTATTGTGGCTATAATTCCCTGAACTAATTTTTTCTAATAATTCAAATGACGTTTTTATTAATTCATTTTTTATAAGATTATGTTTTTTGGGAAAATTAGCAATATCTTCATATACCTTGTCTATGTATTCATAAGTGTAATTTAATAATTTGAATTTTTCTTCAATAACAAATTTAAAAACATTATTGTCAAAATCACTATCTACACTTATATTTTTTAATTCATTGCTATTTTCTGAAATTTTATATTTTTCTATTTTTTCTTCTGGTTTCATCTTCAATTTTCCAATTTTCTCTAATTTTTCTTAGGCTTTTTTTCCTCTTGCGATAGTCATCTATACATCTTTCAATATCATAAATAAGATATAATATTTCTCCACTATCTGAATTTGCTCTTAAAAATTCATTTATCATTTTCATTTTATACACAATTCTTTTATAGTACAACCCTTTTTTATAGTAAAACTCATATTTGTTATCCTTAAATTGTCTAATATGTGTAATTTGGTAATTTTGCATCTTATCAACAATAATATAATTTACATGATAATAGTTTAATACACTTATCATTTCTTGCATTTTATATAATGGTATTCCACTATATGCTGTAAAAATTTTTTGCATTTTTTGATTTTCTTTACCGTTTTTGTCAATATAATGCATTTTTTTGAATGTTTTTGCAACTTTAAAATTGCGATATCTTATTTTTAGTTTCATTATATAACCTAAAATAAGAGCATCTTTTCCATATGCATCAAAAAAGCCTTTTTCTCTATCTTTTGACATTGTTTTTACAATTACAATATAATTTTCAAACTGTTTCTTTATTTCAAATTCGACAGTTTCTGACATTTTTTACTCCTAAAATTAATATTTATAATAAAGAACCACTCGCATTTTTAAGTGGAGAGATAGTATTAGAAATTTATCCCCTTCGACATTACAATAAATTATTGAATTACTACTAACAAAAAATTTCATCTATCTTTTCTTTAGGGTGTTTACCAAAGTTTATTAAGAGATTGCATCTTATTATATTTTCTCCTTAATTTAAGTTTCCTCTATTCAAAATAATATTTATTTTGATGAACTTTAGAAAATAAAATAATAATAGCTTTTCTTTTTTATGTATGTTTTCTTATGTCAAACTTTCTTTTTAATGTAAACACTTACAAGGACATCGGTTTGTTTCTATAGCTTCGGGTATGTAACTTTTAATTACAAACAACTTAAAAAAATATAAATTGCTAATCAAAATTTATTATATTAAGTCCAGTAATTAGGTTGGCATATCAATAAGTTTTATAGAATCTGCAAGACCGGACGCAAGCCGCGACAATTAGAGTTCGTGCCAGTGTTAGAGTTGAACACATTGCTATTGCTAAATGTACCACTGCCTGACATATAGCGCAAGTTGAAGTTAGCGTTGTTCCAGTTCGCATTCACGCAACGCGACGAAAGCCAGAACAGACGTGTTCTTCAAACTATTCCTAGTCAACTATCAACCATGCCCTAATTTATGCTATACACATATTTGCAAATATAATGTAAAGCTACTCTATATACTCTTTTATATAGTTGTGCATTTTGCTTATAATATTTGCAAAATCTTTTTTTCCACAGAATTCATCACATTTATGTAGAAGTTCATCTAATTTTATTTTATCCATGCAGTATTTTTCTGCGGATTCATATCTTCTTTTATAGGTATTTAATTTTTTAAAATCCTTAAATATGTCGCTTTTATCTTTCACTTTTATAACATAATTGATTTTTTTATCTTCAAGCTCTACTAGAATTTTATCAAGATTTCCTCTTGGAAAACCAGTTTTGGGGATATATATATCTTTATCTTCTATTGTTTTATATAATTTATTTATGAGCTTAAATTTAAAAATATAACATAGTAAATATGTATCTTTTCCATAAACATTATAAAAGTTTCCATTCAATACAAGCAATATAGAATTTGGATATTTTTCATGATATTCTGTTTCCATGTCTCTTATATTTTCATATTTTATCATTTGTTACCTCATTTATTATAAATTAATACTGTTACAATAATATTCTTATATATTGTAAAGCACACATTATTCTAAAAAAATCATAACGGCTGACCCCAGAGCGCTCCCAAACGCCAAAGGTCGTTTAGGGAGCATTTTACTCTAAAGTTCAAATTTTCGCCTATTTCAAGGTTTTCAAGCCTGGATATCAGACTATTTAGAAACCTGCAAGACCGGACGCAAGCCGCGACAATAAGAGTACGCGCCAGTGCCAGAGCCGAACACACCGCTACCGCTAAATGTACCACTGCCTGACATATAGCGCAAGCTGAAGTAAGCGTTGCTCCAGTACGCATACACGCAACGCGACGAAAGCCAGAACTCTGTTCCTGTTTTTGCTAAACTT
>CAUWFE010000006.1:0-69959 GCA_963558185.1 uncultured Clostridia bacterium | reverse complement strand
ATAAAAATATAAAATCAAATAGGAATCTCAAAAATCAGTAGTAGAAATAGTTTGGCTATTTTGATAAAGAGAAATCCTACTAAAAGTTTATGCTATCAAAGTAGTATAATAAATATGACAAAATAAATAGAATATAGTATAATCTTATAAAGAAATGTAAAAATGGAGTGATGCATATGTCATATATAGAATTCAAAAATGTTTGTAAAGAATACAAAATGGGAGAAATAGTAATAAAAGCATTAAACAATACAAACTTACAAATAAATAAGGGTGAATTAGTAGTAATAGTAGGTCCAAGTGGAGCCGGAAAAACAACAGCATTAAATATACTAGGAGGCATGGATACAATCACTTCAGGAGAAGTATTTGTTGATGGAAAAAATATATCGAAATTAAAAAATAAAGAACTAGTAAAATATCGTAGAGAAGATATAGGATTTGTATTTCAATTCTATAACTTAGTTCAAAACCTAACAGCAATAGAAAATGTGGAACTAGCAACACAAATTTGCAAAAACTCATTAAATCCAGAAGAAGTAATAAAAAAAGTAGGATTAGGAGAGAGAAAAAACAACTTCCCATCACAATTATCGGGAGGAGAGCAACAAAGAGTAGCAATAGCAAGAGCAATTGCAAAAAATCCAAAATTACTATTATGTGATGAACCAACAGGAGCCTTAGATTATAAAACAGGAAAACAAATACTAAAATTGTTACAAGATACCTCAAGAAAAGAAAAAATGACAGTTATAATTATAACACATAATGGAGCAATAGCACCTATGGCAGACAAAGTAATTCATTTTAAAAATGGAACAGCAGAAAGCATAGAAAAAAATGAAATACCTGTACCAATAGAAAAAATAGAATGGTAATAAAATAGTAATAGAAAAATAATAAATAAAATCTAATAAAAAATTAAAAGAAAAAATAAAAAACAGCAAAAAATGAGATATAATAAAAAATATAAGAAGGTGAGAAAATGAAAAAAGCACTTATAAAAGATAGTTTTAAACAAATAAAAGTAGGGTATAAAAGATTTATATCTATCTTGCTCATGGCACTATTAGGAGTAGGCTTTTTTGCAGGGCTAAGAGCAACTTCACCAGATATGCTAAATAGTATCAATCAGTATTATATTGACCAAAATGTATATGATATACAAATATTATCAACACTTGGCTTAACTAATGAAGACATAAACGAATTAAAGAAAATAGAAAAAGTAAAAGAAGTATATGGAACATATAGTAAAGATGTTCTAATAAAAACAGAAAAAAATGAATTAGTAACAAAAATAATAGGAATAGAAAATGTAAATAAACCACGATTAGTAGAAGGAAAAATGCCAGAAAATTCAAATGAATGCGTGGTTGAAACAACCTTTTTGCAAGCAACAAATAAAAAAGTAGGAGATATAATAAGAGTAGAAGAAAATTCAGCAAACGATGAAGAAAAATCAGAAAATATAGAAAGTGCACAACAAAAATCTGATACAGAAAACACTGAAAAATCAGAAGAAAAATCACCAGAACTAAAGGAAAAAAACTTAACAATAGTAGGAACTGTACAAAGCCCTATATACATATCAAGAGAAAAAGGAACAAGCACATTAGGAGCAGGGAAAGTAGATTATTTTATGTACGTACCAATATCAAACATAGATTCAGATATATTTACAGAAATATACATCAAATTAGAAAATAAAGAAAATTTTGCTACTAATACTACTCAATATAAAAATTATGTAGAAGAAGTAAAAAATGACATAGAACTAATTAAAGAAGATAGAGAACAGGCAAGGTATAATGAATTAATAAACACAGCAAACAATAAAATAGCAGAAGCAGAAAATGAATTTAATACACAAAAACAAGATGGAGAAAAACAAATAGCAGAAGCAGAAAGTCAAATAAATAATGCTAAAGTAGAAATTGAAAAAGGGGAAAAAGAAATTGCCTCACAAGAATCAAACGCAAATGCAAAATTTAGCCAAGCAGAAGAGCAAATACAAGAAGCCAAGCAAACTTTAGAAAATGGAAAAAAACAATATGAAGAACAAAAAAAGGTAGCAGAAGATGGTTTCAAACAAGCAGAAACACAAAAACAAGAATTACAAAAACAACAAAAAATAATAGAACAAACATTAACAACATTAAATGAGAAACATAAGCAAATACAAGAAGCACTAAAAAATGAAGATATTACTGAACAAGAAAAAGAAAAATTACAACAAACAAAAATAGCATTAGAAAAACAAATTCAAGAATTACAAATAAATAAAGAAAAACTAAATGCAGGAATTTTACAAATAGAAAAAGGAATTGAAGAAAGAAAACAAAAATTACAACAAGCAAAAAAAGAATTAGAAAATGGAACAGTAGAAATACAAAAACAAGAGCAAAATTTAAAAACAGCAAAATCGTCAGCAAAAGCAGAAATTGCAAAAGCAAAACAAAAAATTGAAACATCAAAAAGTGAAATTCAAACAGCAGAAACAGAACTTCAAACTAAAAAGGCAGAATTTGATACAAAAATAAAAGAAGCAGAAGTAAAATTATTAGATGCAAAAGAAAAAGTAAATGAAATAAAAAATCCAGAATGGTATATATTAGATAGAGAACAAAACCAAGGATATGCAAGTTATATACAAGATACAAAAAGTATAGAAAACTTAAGCATTGTATTTCCAATAGTATTTTTTGCAATAGCAGCACTTGTCTCTTTAACATCTATGACAAGAATGGTAGAGGAAGAAAGACAAGAAATAGGAACTTTAAAAGCATTAGGATACAATAAATTTGATATAGCATTTAAATATATCTTATATTCAAGTTTAGCAAGTATAATTGGAGGAATAGTAGGAATGAACATTGGATTTCAACTATTACCAAGAATTATATGGATGATGTATAGTATGATGTATACAATGCCAGATATAATAATATCTTTTAACTTTACATATGGAGCAATAGGATTAATATTAATATACATATGTATAGTAGGAGCAACAATTTATGCAGTATTAAAAGAAAGTTTGCAACAACCATCAACTTTGTTAAGACCAAAAGCTCCAAAATTAGGTAAAAGAGTATTACTAGAAAGGATAACACCAATTTGGAAAAGACTAAATTTTTCACAAAAAGTAACAATTCGTAATATATTCCGCTATAAAAAAAGATTCTTAATGACAATTATAGGAATATGTGGAAGTACAGCACTAATATTAACAGGTTTTGGAATAAAAGATTCTATAACTGAAATTGTACCAAAACAGTATGAAGATATATATCAATATGACATGCAAGTCAACTTAAAAAGTGCATTAGAAGATAATAAAATAGAAGATTTTGTAAATAATTTACAAGCAAAAGAAGAAATAACAAAGGTTGCACAAATTAATATGACATCTGGGACAGCAAAAAATAATGAAGAACATGAAGATGTACAAATAATGATACCAAAAAATGCAGAAGAATTAGAAAAAATCATGAATTTAAGAGAAGTAAAAACGAAAGAAAAAATCGAGTTAAATCAAGATGGAATAGTAATAACAGATAAATTAGCACAATTAATAGGAGTTAAACAAGGAGAAAATATAACACTAAAAAATGCAGAAGGTGTTGAACAACAAGTAAAAGTAACACACATAGCAGAAAATTATATTTCACATTATGTGTATATGTCAAAAGAATTATATGAACAGATATATGGACATACATATAAAACAAACATATTATTTTTACAAGATAACAATTTATCAGAAGAACAAGAAAAAGATTTAGCGACAGAATTATTAAAACAAAGTGAAGTATCAGGAGTAATGTCAATTGCAACAATACTATCATCTATAGATAATATGTTAAGCTCTCTTAATTATGTAGTTATAATTTTAATTGTATCATCTGGACTGCTTGCATTTGTAGTACTATATAATTTATCAAATGTTAATATAAGTGAAAGAGTACGAGAATTAGCAACAATAAAAGTGTTAGGTTTTTATGATAAAGAAGTATATACATATGTTACAAGAGAAACAGTACTACTTACAGTAATAGGAATTGCATTAGGCTTAGTTGCAGGATATTTCTTAAACTTTTATATTTTAGGAACTTGCGAAATAGATATGCTTAGATTTGTAAAAAATATTAACTTTATGAGTTATATATATTCAATATTAATTACAGTAGCATTTACTTTAATTGTTAACTTTATTACATATTTTTCACTTAAAAAGATAGATATGATAGGAAGTTTAAAAAGTGTAGAATAAAATTATTGCAAAAAATATCAAAATTATGTATAATCTTAACATGGAAAATATAAAAAGATATAACTATGTAAGTGATTATTATAAACAAAAATTTCGGAGAAAGAACTTTAAAAATATGTGTAGATGGAGGTTTTACTTGTCCAAATAGAGATGGAACAAAAGGCATAGGAGGATGTATTTTTTGTAGTGAAAAAGGTTCAGGAGAACTAATAATGAAAGTAGGAGGTAACATCAAAGAACAGGTAGAGCACTATTTTACAACATATAGAGCAAAAAGAGCAAATAAATTCATTGTATATTTTCAAAATTTTACAAATACATATGATACAGTACAGAATTTAAAGAAAAAATATGACGAAGCACTAATAGATGATAGAATAGTTGGACTAGAAATAGGCACAAGACCGGATTGTATAAATGAAGAAATTGCAAAATTATTATCTACCTATTTAGATAAATATCATGTATGTGTAGAATTAGGACTTCAAACATATAATGACGAGATAGGAGAAATAATAAATAGAAAATATACAACAAAAGATTTTATAAATGCAGTTAATATATTACACAAATACAATATAGAAGTTGTAGCACATATTATGGTAGGTTTGCCAAAAGAAACAAAGCAAGATATATTAAATACTGTAAATTTAATAAATACACTTCCAATACAAGGAGTAAAAATACATTCTACATATGTAGTAAAAAATACAAAGTTAGAAGAAATGTATAAAAGTGGAGAATATCAAGCTTTAGAGCTAGATGATTATATAGAAACACTAATAGATATAATGGTAAATTTAAGACCAGATTTAATAATTCATAGAATATCAGGAGATGCACCTAAAGATATTTTAGTAGCACCAAGCTGGAATGCACATAAAATGTGGATATTACATGGATTTGAAAAAAGATTTGAGGGAAGAAATTTATATCAAGGAGAAAAATATAAATAAGAAAAAAGAACATATATAAATGACAATACTTAAAAATAAAGTCATAAAATATGTTCTTTTTATTGCATGCATAAGATTTTTATGTAGTAATAATTTACTGTGCTAAAGAATTCCATGGATTTTTTTTACTAGAATCAGTAGGATCCCAATTTCTTAAATTTTCTTGTGCTTGCGAAATTTTATCAGCAGAAGGCTTACCTAAAGGTCCAGGAATATTGTTGTAATAAAAATGAACTTTAGTACCAGCTAAACAATTATCATAAATCCACTTTGCATCTACTACTTTGAGACGAATACAACCCAAAGAAGCTTCTGTACCTAATTTATCATACTCAAGATATTCTAAAGAGGCAGGGTTATTTTTTTCAAAATATGGAACAGAGTGAAAAAGAATATTCCCAGTAATTTGAGAAGCATATTGGCCATATACATCACCTTGTAAATCTAGCCACTCTTTGCGGAAACCTGTAAGAGTATATGTACCGCTTTTAGGTGTATGTGTTCCAGTAGAACAAATCATAGCTTTAATAGCATTTGTATAATAACCATTATCATCTTTTTCAAAAATATTAACAACTTGTTGTTCTAAATTTACCATAATAAAATATGGCTCATCAGAAGTTATATCAGTAGGTGGTAAAACTTGTTTTGGTAAAGGAGCAGAAGCTTCTTTAGTTAGTTTATTTTCAACATCAGAATATTCTATAACATTTTCAATTACAGAATTTGTATCTTCTAAACTTTTAGAAGTTTGTGTTTCTTCTTTAGCAGGAAAAACTAAATTAATGATAATTAATGTGAATAATAACAAAATCATTAATATAAGAATTAATAATAAAATAATAGGTCTTTTTTGCATATGTGTCTCCTTTCAAAAATATTACTTATAATATCATAAAAAAAGCAGAAATACAATAAAAATGTTAAGCAGAACAGCATAAAAAATAAAGATAAGTAATCAACATTAATAGTTAATTACTTATCTTAAGATTTAGTTCTTATATTTCTGTATCTTGTAAAGTTTTATTAACCTTTTTTAAAATATCCATAATAAAATTCATTATAAAATAATACATGTATAGTAATTCTTTATCCATTGCGTTTTTAAGCAATGTAGGTTCAAACATAGAACCTGTAAAAAATCTCATATATAGAGTATCATTTCTAAATACAATTTCATAGTTAATTTTATATTTTATATAGAAATCTGTTAAAAACTGCATTATATCACTTGTTAATATTTGCATAGCTACTATTTTGTTATCAGAATAAATATCAAAATATTCTTCAAACTCCGAACTATCCATTTCTACTTTATCTTTTGAATTAAAAGATTTTAACTTATTTAAAGAAACTTTCATATAAGCTCCAATATTTTTATTATACTTTGCTTGAACAAACATACCACGAAATATATCATGCCTACATTCATTTTCATTATGAGATTGAATGGTTAAATCACACATTTCAACAAAAGTTTCATCATCTAAAAAACCACTTATATAATCATCAGCCTTAAATAAACGATATGATTCTTTATCAAAATTAGCCCTAAGGTAATCATGTTCTATTGTATATAAACTAATATCAGAAGCACTATACTCTAATTTGTTATTTACTAATTTAATAAATTCAGGAATAATTTGTTCTTTATATAAATTTAAATATTTATTTTTATAGTTTTTAATTTTAGATTCGAAAAAGAGATAAAACAATACTATAATAACTAAAAAAATTGTTAAAACTGTAGTAGGTGAATTTTTAGCATATAATATAAGATTTATAGCTAAAAACATAAAAACTATACAACTTATAATGCAAAAAATAAATACATATATTATCATATTAATTATTTTTTTTCTCATTATTTCTAAAGAAGATATATGCTTATTATATAAAGTTTTGTAAATATTTTCAAATTCAGTTGGAATATTATCTAAAGAAATATATTTTTTAAATTTTCTATTAGAGAGAAATTTAAAAAAGCGTATAGCGAGTACCGTAAACATAGTTCCCCAAAATAATATAGCAAAAATCATTTTATATTACCCCACACAAATTATAACATATACTAAAAAGAAGTCAATAAAATCTATTTTATATAATTGTAATTGTTAATATAATATGCTACAATAAAACAAATAAATAAGAGAGGTAATAAAATGTATATTTTTTTAATAATATTGGCAATATTTGTTATTAGTATAATAATTGAATTTAATATTCTTGTAAAATTAAGGAATAATGTAGATAAATCTAAAAGTGGTATAGATGTATATTTACAGCAAAGATTTAATCTTATTCCAAATTTAATTGAAGTAACTAAGGCATATGTGAATTATGAGCAAGAAACATTAGAAAGAATTACTAAATTGCGAGCTATATATAATGAAAGTAAAGATATTCAAGCAACTAATGAATTAAATGCTCAATATAAAAATATAATGCTAGTTTCTGAAAATTATCCAGAACTAAAAGCTGATAAACAATTTTTAAAGTTGCAACGTACTTTGGTAAAGATAGAAAGCCAATTACAAGCAGCTCGCAGAATTTATAATTATGATGTTAATAAATATAATACAAGAATTTCTATATTTCCCAATAACTTAGTAGCTAAAATGTTTAATTTTAAAAGCAGAGATTTATTTGAACTAGAGGGAGAAGAAAATATAGTAGTTGATTTTCAAAAATAAGTATGTTAAAAATACAAAATAAAAAAATGGTAATAGTCACCACTAAATTATCTAAAGTAAAATTTGCAATTAAAATACAAATAGTTCTTTTTAAATTTGAATAATCTTGTGATTTTTTAATATATGTCTTTGACCAATAGTATAAAAGCCTTTGAATAATATTAGTTTGAGAAATCATTAGCATTTCAATATTGCAAACCTCAGAATTATTAAAGTGAACTAAAACATTTAATATATCAAGTTTATCTTGAATATTGTTTCTACGAAGAACTACATTTTGACTTAAATCAACGGAAGTAATATCTTCTTCTAAAATAGCATTTAAAAAACCTTTGGTAATTTCTTCACTACTAACTTCGTCAAAATGTATCAAAAAAAGAAAAAAGTAAAAATAATATAAATAAATTAAAAATAGATAGCAATAAAAAGCCTGTGATAGATACAGGTTAATTTTGTTATCTTTTTTGGTAAAGGTAGATTATATGTATGGTTAAAAGATGTAACCAAAATGAAATATAATGTAACCATAATGTAATTGAATTAACCAAAAAGAAGTTATATAATTTAAATTATATAAAAATTACAAAATAGAAATAAGGAGGAAATTATGCAAAAATTATTAAAAAAAGAAAAAGGTATAACTTTAATAGCATTAGTAGTGACAATAGTAATATTAATCATTCTAGCAGGTGTAAGTATGCAATGGTGTTAGGAAATAACGGAATATTCGAGCAAGCAAAAAAAGGAGCAAACTCGATGGCATCAGCAGAAGCAAATACACAAGAAGGATTTAATAGTATGTTAGCAGAAATAGATAAAATAATAAGTGGAAATGGAGGTTCAGAACAGCCAGAACAACCAAAACAAACAATAGAAGATGCTAAAAATACAGGAAAAGAATTCACAGAACCAAAAACAGAAGTAACAGATTCAAAAGGAAATAAAGTGGTAATTCCAGGAGGCTTTAAAGTAGCAGAAGATTCAGGTGACACTGTACAGCAAGGAATAGTAATAGAAGACGTATCAGCCTCAGGAGATGACAATGTAAAAGGAAGTCAATTTGTATGGATACCAGTAGGAACATTTGTAAAAGATGATGGAAATACAAGTAATGAAATAGTATTAGGAAGATATACATTTAATAGAAGCGATGGAACACCAACATTAGTACAAGCAGCATATACAAAAGAAAATTCAGAAAATTATAAGAATGAAATAGAATTAACAACTGAGGAAGGAAATAAATACAAAGAATTACCAAACTATCGACCAGGAGTTGCAAGTGACGGACTAGATGGATTAAATGCAACAGCAAATAATTTAGCTGGAGTTATGGAAAGTGCAAAAATAAATGGAGGCTATTATATAGCTCGATATGAAGCAAGTTTTGCAAGTGGAACTAATATAGAAAGTTATAAAGCAGCAAGTAAAAAATCAACGGCTAATTCAACAAGTAGTATGAATTATACAGCAGGAACATTGTGGAATGAAATTACACAGTTAGATGCCTCAAAAGTATCAATAAACACATATAGTGAAGTAACAACAGTAAAAAGTGATTTAATGAATAGTTATGCATGGGATACAGCAATAGTGTTTATACAAGAAGCTGGACATGCAAATTATGCAAACAAAACAGATGGAAATGGAATATTAAAAAATACAGGAGAAATTGGAGAGGAAGTATGCAAAATAAATGATATGGCTTCGAACCTTTTGGAATGGACAACAGAATATTCTACTTACACTAGTAGTAGTTTTGCTTACCCTTGTCTCTATAGAGGAGGTTACTACAACAGTTCCTACGAATGGACGGCCAACCGCTCCAACTTCCATGCCACTGTCAGCACTTGCACTACTGGGTTCAGATTAACCTTATATATGTAGTTCTGAACTCATGAATTTATAGTATATATTTCTCAATTTTATATACTTGCTAATTTCAATAAAATAGAAAAACTAAAAAATCGTGCCTAAGATTTTATAATTTTAAATGTAAATCTTAGGCACGTCATAATTACCGAGTGCTGGAAGTTTTATTTCTAAGAGAACTTCTCTACTATCTAACCCACACCAACTAGTAGCATTTTAAAGTATCTTCTAAAACATCAATTATGTTAGATAATTCCTCTTTATTATCAGTGTTTATAAAGAAAAATGGATAATTAGAAACAGAATCTTTATATACAGAAATGGTAATAGTACCACAAGAATTTCCTATCAATGTACTATTAAAATTTGAATTCAACTTTATTACACCTCTTTTCATTTGCGAATAAGTAGTAGTATAACAAATAAAAAGCAAAAAGACTGTCGAACTGTGTAATAAAATCAATAAAAAATAAATATAATGTTTTTCATATAGTTACTATTTAATGTTTTCTGTAAATTAATGCAAGAAATGCTTTGAAATATATGCTTTTCATTACATTCTTTAGGTTTACTACAAAATTTAAGAAATTCTAATTTATTTTATGGCACCCTTCCACTAAAAGTGAACTCTTTCCATAAAATGCAAAGAATTTCTAAAATTTCTCCATAAACATTCGTCATTTTATTTAAAGCATATATTCCAAGGCATTCTAATAAAAAATAATAAAAAAACATTAAATAGTAACTTCATATATAAAGCTAATCTTTTACAAACTCCCAATAGCAGTTTTTATTGCATTTACAGAATACATAAATTTCATATTTTCCAAATCAGATAATTGCATAATAGAACTTTTAATAACACCTCTTTTACCAATCAAAGAAGGAGTAGAAATATAAATTCCGTAATCTTCTTGATATGTGCAAATAGGTAAAGTTTCTTGCTCATTTAACAATATTGCTCTAGTGATTCTTGTTAATGCACTAGCAACACCATAACAAGTAAAACCTTGAGAACTTGCTACTTCAAATCCAGCCTTTCTAACAGCAGACTCAATACATGATTTTTCAAGTTCTGTAATATTTTTACGTTTAACACTATCCCAAGATACAAAACTTGTATCACCATGTTCACCTAAAACGTAACCATCAACTTTTTGATAATCTATTTTAAGAAAATCAGCTAAAATACAATGTAACCTAGCAGTATCTAATAAAGTACCAGAACCAATAACCTTAGAACTATCACACTTAGCATATTTCCACGTAACATAAGTCATTACATCTAAAGGATTACTAGCAACTAAATAAATACCAGAAAAGCCAGAATCTCGGATTTTAGGAACAATATCTTTAAAAATTAAATTAGCCTTTTGCAAATCTTCCATTCTAAAATTTTTAACACTATTTTGAGGAACACCAGCAGTAATACAAACAATATCTGCATCTTTGCAATCATCATAATTTCCAATAACTATATTAATATTAGGATTCCAAGGCAAGTTAGGTAAACTATGGTTTAAATCTGAGCACTTACCTTCTAATTTATTAGTATTTGTATCAATTAAAATCAATTTTTCAATTTCTAAACTTTGGTTCATTAAGGAATAAGCATAAGCCATACCAACATTTCCAAGGCCTACAATAGCAATTTTATTCAAAATAACCCCTCCCATTATCTTATGTATAAAAGCATTATATATCAAAAAAATGAGATAGTAAAGTGCAACTTGCAAATAAAAGTATAATATGCTAAAATATCACAAGAAATAAAAAACAAAATATTATATAACAAAAAGGAAGGAAGAGATAAACATGGAAAACGATGTTATCGCAATTGTAATGGCAGCAGGAAAAGGAACTAGAATGAAATCTAAAAAATCAAAATTAGTACAAAAAATATATGGAAAAGAGATAATAAAAAGAGCAGTAGAAAACGCACGGAAAAGCAGGAATTAATGATATAGTTGCAATAGTAGGATATCAAAAAGAAGAAATAAAAGAAGTATTAGGAAATTCAGTAAAATATGCAATGCAAGAAGAACAATTAGGAACAGGGCATGCAGTAATGCAAGCAGCTAATTTCTTAGAAGGAAAGAAAGGAAAAGTATTAGTATTAAATGGAGATGTTCCAATAATTAGACCAGAAACATTAAGAAAATTAGTAGATAAATCAACAGAAAACAAAGAATATGCAACACTTTTAACAGCTATTTATGACGACCCAACAGGATATGGTAGAATAATACGTGATGAAGGTGGAAACATAAAAGGAATAGTAGAACACAAAGATGCTACAGAAGAACAAAAAGAAATAAAAGAAATAAATGCAGGTATTTATTGCTTCGATATAGAAGAACTACTAAAAGCATTAAAAGAAATTAAGCCAAATAATATTCAAGGAGAATACTACTTAACAGATGTAATAAAAATTATGAATGACAAAGGTTTAAAAACAGGAGCAGTTATAGTAGAAGATAATACAGAAATATTAGGTGTAAATGATAGAGTTCAACTTGAAATATTAACAAGAATTTTAAGATTAAGAATAAATACTGAATTAATGAAAAAAGGTGTAACAATAGAAGATATAAACAATACATATATATATGATGATGTACAAATAGGAATGGATACAGTAATTCACCCAAATACAACAATAAAATCAGGAGTAGTAATAGGAGAAGACTGTGAAATAGGACCGAATGCATATATTAGAGAAGGATGCAAAATTTCAAATAAAGTAAAAATTGGAAGCTTTGTAGAAGTAAAAAAAGCAATAATAGGAGAAGGAAGCAAAGTACCACATCTTTCATATATGGGAGACTGTGAAATAGGAGAAAAATGCAATATAGGTTGTGGAACAATTACATGTAATTATGATGGCTTTAACAAAAGTAAAACAATTATAGGAAATCACTCATTTATAGGTTCAAATACTAATTTAGTAGCACCTGTTACATTAGGAAATAACACATTTGTAGCAGCAGGTTCTACAATTACAGAAGATGTACCAGAAGACAGCTTAGCAATAGCAAGACAAAGACAAACAAACAAAGAAGGATGGAATAAAAACAAATAAATATATAAAAACAACAATGGTATATGGAATAAAAACATATACCATTTTGCACAGTTATAGAAAGAGGAATACAAATGGAAAAAATAATAAATAAAATAAGAGAAAATAAAAAAGAAATTATGTTATTTATGATAATTCTATTCATATGTACAATGTTATGTAGCAATCTTATTCAAATGCATATAGCGTCAGATACATATAATTTAATAGATTTAGGATATTTTGAATATCCATCACAATACTTCCTAAAAGATGCTAGAATTTTCTCTGCAATGGCTACATATATAGCAGGAATTTTAAACTTGCCATATGAAATATATATAGTAGCAATGGAAATATTAGCAGTTATAATTACATCTTTATCAATTTACTATATGTATAAAATTGTAAAAAATAAAATAAAGATGGAATCAAACATAAAAAAATTGGCAATATTAGCAAGTTCATTTATTGTTATTTTTAATTGTATGTCATTAGAATACTTATTATATGCAGAAGCACCAATTATGTGTTTAAGTGTACTTTTATGTATATTAGCAACAAAAGTTTTTGTAAACTCAAAAAAATATAGATACATAAAATCTTTAATACTGATAATTTTAGCAACCTTTTGTTATCAAGGAGCAGTAAATTTTTTCTTTAGTTTTTCATTATTTATGATATTGATAGATAATGATAAAAATATAAAAGAAAAATTTAAACATATATTACTAATATCAAGTATTATTATAATTTCATATTTAATAAACATAGCAGGAATATATATATGTAATTTAATGATAAATTCTGAGCAAACAAGAATAAAGCCAAATATTGTTAGTAAGATTATACAAATTCAAAAATACTTTATACATATTTTAGAAATAGCAATAGTAAATCAATTTAACTTATGGCCAAAAGGTACAATACTAGTAAGTATTGGAATTACAACGATTCTAATATTTTTTAATAAAAAAACTGTTAAAAATTTAATAAGATATATAGTATTTTTAATAGGAGCTTTTGGAATATGTATAGTACCACTTATATTCTTATCATCAATGTCTTTAGAACCACGAATGTCTATGTCTATAGGTGCTATTGTAGGACTATCAATAATATATATATTATCAATAACAGAAAAAAATAGTATTATAGAAAATTTAGTAATAATATTAACTATAGCATTCTTTGTTTGGAATAGTATACATGTAATTCAAATATTTTCCACACATATAGCAACAAACAAAATTGATGAAAATATAGGAAAAACAATAAAATATCAAATAGAAAGTTATGAAAAAAATACAAATAATAAAATAACAAAAGTGGCATATTATAGAGATAAAAATCATAGAGATTTTCATTATGGCTGGGATTTTAAATATTCATCATTTAGCCAAAGAGCATTTGATAATTATTTTTGTATAATAGAAGCATTGAACTATTATTGTAATAGAAAATTTGAAAAAGTACCAATGAAAGAGGCAATTTACAATGAATATTTTGCAAATAAAGATTGGGACGCATATTCACCAGAACAAATAGTATTTAAAGATGACACAATGTATATATGTACATATTAAATATCAACATTTAGTATTTTGCTCAAAGCATATATTTCAAAGTATTTTGAAAAAATATAAAGTAGCTAATAAAAAAAGAATCATTGAAAGAAAAAAATAATTCAATGATTCTTTTTTTGAATTAAAAAGTTACATACTTTGTTCCCCTGGCAAGAAATAATCTACTACTCCATAGATTAAAGCACCAATAATAGCAGCAAGCCATGAAATAGAATATCCTGCTACAAAAAATTGTACAACATATAGAGTAACAGCAGAAAGAACAAAACCTACAAAACCTCTACCAAAAGGACTAGCATGTAATCCAGTAAATTTAATAATAAGATAATCTATTGCTGCAAGAACAATAGTAGCAATAGCTAAAGCCCAAATATTATTAATTTGAAAACCTGGTGTGAAAAAAGCAGTAACAGCAAGAACTATAGCAGCAGTAACTAATCTACCAATAACTTGCCATACAGTGCTAGAACCTTGAGAAGTTTTGTCATTCGTCATTTGATGACTAGACATAGTAAAATCCTCCTTTAATTTTCAAATAGTCTTTTAAAGAAAAAAGATTTTATACACTTATTATGAACAAAAAAGTTTTTCTTATTCAAAAAATGAATAAAATTTATAAAAGCGTAGAGAATATCAATTGAGGAGATTATTATGTTATTAACTTTTTTTAGAGCAATTATATTATATATTATTGTATTAATAGTTATGAGATTCATGGGAAAAAGAGAAATTGGACAATTACAGCCATTTGAACTTGCAATATCCATAATGATAGCAGATTTATCAACAGTTCCAATGGCAGAACCAGGAATACCAATATTTAATGGAATAATACCAATGTTAGGACTTCTAGTAATGCACTTAATAATTTCAATTATTAATATCAAAAGCGTAAAAGCAAGAGAAATAATATGTGGTAAACCTACAATATTAATATATAGAGGAAAAATAGATGAAAATAATATGAAAAAAGAAAGATTTACAATAAATGAACTTGAAGAAAGGTTACGCTCAAACAATATATTTAACATAGGAGATGTTGAATATGCAATACTAGAAACCAGTGGACAAGTAACAGTTATTCAAAAACCAAATAAAAGAAATACAATACCAGAAGACTTTAATATTATGCCAGAATATGAAGGAATTTCATATGACTTAATAGTAGATGGAAAAATAATGAAAGAAAATTTAGAAAAGTTAGAAAAAAATTATCAATGGCTATGTGAAGAAGTAAAAAAATTTAATCTTAAACCAGAACAAGTATTAATTGCAACAATAGATGGAAAAGGAAATTTCTTTTGTCAGGGAAAAGGAGTTTAAACAAAATGAAAAAAGAAATAATAACGTGTATCATAATTGCTATATTTATATTAGTACTTAATTCAATAACGCAAAACTATAACAATGAAAGTGTAGAAGATTTACAACAGCAATTAGAACATTTAAAAACGGATATATTAAATACAATAGAAAATAATAATGATGATGAAAATTTAATAAAAGAATTTAATAAACTATTAGAAAATTGGAAAAATAGATATGAAAAATTGACATATTTTATAGAACACGACGAATTAGAAAAGGTAGAAACCGAATTTAACTATATAAAAGCAAATTTAGAAACAAAACAGTATGAACAGGCTGTCCCAAACGTAGAAAATAGTATATTTATATTAGAACATATAAAGCAAAAATTTGCATTACAATTAAAAAATATATTTTAAATATCATTTCAATAAAAAGCTGCTTTTTAAGCAGCTCTAATAATTTATAGCATAAGAAATTTTTTAAAAGTTGAATTATTTATATTAAACATATTTACAAAATTATTTAAAATAATAATTAAAAGATTCCTTCAAAGCACTATATTTATCGGCAAAAGTAATTACAAAAGATTCTTTATATTTTGGTAATGACAAAGTAACAGGCCACATATGTTTTACTATAATATCTTGTTCTTTATTATTTAAATCAAATATTTTAGAAGCATTTTTAAGTGCAATTTTAGGATGTGCAAATGCATGCAAGCCCTCTATTTCAACATCACGTTGACTCTTACGCCAGTCATATAAAAATAAATCATGTAGCATAGCTGCCCTAGCCATTGATTTATAATCAAGATTATGCTTTTTGCAAAAACGATAACTAACATAAGAAACATCTAAACAATGCTCAAAAGTACTAGTATTATAATGTTGACGATAATTAATCATCTCACGCACAGTAGGATTATTAATTATGTCTTTAATAATATTATAAAATTCTATATCATTTTCTTTAATTTCAGAAACTATTTTTTCAGTTCTCTTAATAGCTTCTACTTTAGAAAAAACTTTTTTCATATTTACCCTCCAGTTATTATTTTAACATAAAATGTAAAAAAATGAAAGAAATATTACAAAATTGAAAGACTAAAAGCTTTGAAAGTTAATATTAACTATGATATAATTTAAATGAAATGGAGAGAAATTTTATGAAAAAAAGATATATTATACTTACAAGTGTAACATTAATTATTGCATTAGCATTAGCAATAGTATTGCACTTTTTCTTATCAGATATACATTCCACACCAACAAAAGAATTAGTACAAACATGTAATATAAAACAACAACAATATGAAAATAGAACAGTTTTTATAATTTCACCAAAACGAGAAAAAACAAGTGATACACTTATCTTTTATTTACATGGTGGAGCCTATGTAGCTGAGATGAGTAAAAATCATTGGAATTTTATACAAAGCGTAGTGCAAGATACAGGAGCAACAGTAGTATTACCAGACTATCCATTAACACCAAAATATAATTATAAAGATGTTTTTAACATGATAGAGCCAATATACAAAAAAATGATACAAAAAGTAGAAAGTAAAAACATAATAGTAATGGGAGATTCAGCAGGAGGTGGAATGGCATTAGCATTATGTGAAAATTTACAAAAACAAGAAATAATTCAGCCTAACCAAATAATTCTTATTTCGCCTTGGCTAGATGTAACATTACAAAATTCAAAAATTGATGAAGTACAAAATAAAGACAAAAAACTAAAAAAAGAAACCTTAAAAATAGCAGGTATAGCATATGCAAATGGGAATGAACAAGAACTAAAAAATTATTTAATAAGTCCACTTTATGGTAATGTAGAAAACTTAAAAAATATTACAATATTCACAGGCACAAATGATATATTAAATCCAGATGTCCATGAATTAGTTAAAAAAAATAATAATATAATAATAAAAGAATATACAGAAAAATCTCATATATGGCTAATAGACGAAAAAGAAGAAGCTAAAAAAGAATATCAAGATTTAATAGAGCAAATACAAAAAACACCAATTCTATAATAGAAAAGAGGAAAATATGGAAGAAAAAGAAAATTTATATTGGAGAAAATTAGATAATTCAGCTAAAATTTTTCCACTATCAGTAAGTAAAAAATATAGTACAGTGTTTCGTATTTCATGTGTGTTAAAAGAAAAAGTATCACCTAAAATTTTAAAACAGGCAGTACAAAAAGCACTACAAATATATCCATTTTTTAAAGTTAGGTTAAAAGCTGGTTTATTCTGGTATTATTTAGAAGAAAATTCAAAAGAACCAATAATAGAAAAAGAATCAAATTATCCATGTAAATATATAGATCCATTCACAAATGCACAATATCTATTTAAAGTAACATATTTTGACGAAAAAATAAATATCGATATAAACCATGCTTTAACGGACGGAAACAGTGCAACTAATTTTTTTAAAGAAATAATATATCATTATATAGAACTTAGTCATCCAGTAGAATTTACAGAAGAAATAAGAACAATTAAAAAAGCAGAATATAATGAAGAAGATAGCTATATAAAAAAT
Organism: uncultured Clostridia bacterium; assembly: GCA_963558185.1. Classification (GTDB taxonomy): domain Bacteria; phylum Bacillota; class Clostridia; order TANB77; family CAG-508; genus UMGS1663. The sequence goes on along the minus strand of CAUWFE010000006.1, from coordinate 51,646 downwards.
TATAATAAAAAAGCAAAATCAAATGCATCATCAAAAAAAGCATATATACTAAAAGGAAGAAAAATTGCATTAGGTGCAATAAGCACAATACATGAAATTATTAATTTTGAACAATTAAAAGAATTATGCAGAAAAAAGCAAGTAACAGTTACAATGTATTTAACAGCAGTGCTAATATATTCAATTTATGAAGCAAATTATAAGCTAAATAATGGAAAAAAGCCAATAAAAGTTTGCATACCAGTTAATTTAAAAAAATATTTTAATTCATCTACAATGTCAAACTTTTTTTCTTATATAACAGTAGAAGCACAAATGAAAAATTTAAGTACATTTGAAGAAATTTTAGAATTTGTAAAACAAGATTTTACACAAAAATTAGAACTAGAAGAAATAACAAAAACTATGTCTGCAAATGTAAAAATAGGAACAAATGCATTTATAAAAGGAATACCACTTATATTAAAAAAGATATTTGTAAGAATTGGATATATAGAAATTAGAAAATACACGACTATTACATTTTCTAACATAGGAAGAATGGGAATTATAGGAAAATATCAAAATTATATAGATGAGTTTTTATTCATGATAGCACCAGAACCAGTTGAAAAAATAAAATGTTCAGCATGTACATTTAATAATAAGCTAGCATTTACCTTTACAGGAATAATAGAAGATACAAAAATAGAAAATACATTTTATAATTTTATAAAAGCTCAAGGGATAGAAATATATAGGCAAAGCAATGGAGTGCTAGATATAAATAATGAAAAGGGGGAAGAATAATGTTATACCCTAAAAAAATTAATGCTAAAAAAGGCAAAAAAATAATGCAAACAGGAATAATAATATCAATATTTATTTGCATCTTTCTATTTGTAATACAAAAAATTGTAACTCCTCAAAATAATTGGTCAATAATAGTAATAGCATGTTTTATATACACATGGGTAATAACAATATATTCTATAAAAACCTGTCAAAATGTTGCAAGTTATGTGTTTTTACAAATGATATCAGTTTCAGCATTGTTAGTAGTTATAGACTATTTTACAGGATTTTATAAGTGGTCTTTTAACATTGCTATTCCAATTATAATTATAACAGCAAATACAATTATGTTAATATTAACAATATTAAGCAGAAAAAAATATATAAAATATGTAATTTATCAAATTTTAATCTGTTTAATAAGTTATTTACCCATATTGTTCATTACAGAAAAGTTAGTAAAAGATAAACTATTAACATATATAGCACTTGGAATATCAATTTTAAATTGTATAGTATTTATAATATTATGCCATAAAGATATAAAAGAAGGAATAAAAAGAAAATTACATTTGTAAGTGTCAAAATTATTAAAAATACATAAGATAAAAAAGGAGGGGTGTTATGGAAAGAAATGTTATAGGGAAAACACCTATGATAAAAATAAAATACACATATAAAGGTAAACCAAATTATATTTATGTAAAATTAGAATATTATAATTTAACAGGCAGTATAAAAGATAGAGTTGCAAAATATATTGTAGAAAAGGCAAAAGAAAGAGGAGAATTAAAAGAAAATCAAATGATAGTAGAAGCAACAAGTGGAAATACAGGAATTGCTTTATCTGCAATAGGAGCAAAGGAAAAACATCCAGTATGTATATGTATGCCAGACTGGGTAAGTAAAGAAAGAATAGACATTATGAAAGGTTATGGAGCACAAGTATATCTATTTTCAAAAAAAGAAGGTGGATTTCGTAGATGTATACAAGAAGCTAGAAAAATAGCAGTAAATCAAAATGCATTTTTAGCAAACCAATTTTCTAATCCAGATAACATAACAGCACACTATGAAACAACAGGAAAAGAAATTATAGAACAATTACATACAAAGCCAATAGGGGCATTTGTTTCAGGAGTTGGAACAGGTGGAACACTTATGGGAGTTGGTAGAAGACTAAAAAAACAAAATTCAGAAACTTTAATAGTAGCAATGGAACCAGACACAATGCCACTACTTTCAAAAAATAGAATAATAAGTAGCCATAAAATAGAAGGAATAGGAGATGACTTCGTTCCAGATTTAGTAAGCAGAAATTTAATAGATAAAGTAATATTAATAAATGATGATGATGCAATAAATATGTCAAGGCTCATTTCAAGAAAATTAGGTATAGGCTGTGGAATTTCCTCAGGAGCTAACTTTTTAGCATCAGCAATTTTACAAGATAGAATAGAAAACCATGTAGTAACAGTATTTGCAGATGATAATAAAAAATATTTATCCACAGATTTAGCAAAAGATGTGGATAATAACGAAAAGTTTTTATCAAACAGTTTAGAATTGATTGGCTGGGAAGAAATTAAATAAATTTTTATATAGTAGGAATTTTATCGTTTGAAAAATGTCACAAAAGTGTGTGCAATAAAAAAGTTAAAAAAACAGACTATATTACTTTTGCACATTACAAAATAATTTCTTTATATGAAGAAAATAACTGCAAATTAATCTATTCAAGAAGACTTTATGATTACAACAATATTGATGTTCCAAAAGCCTATAAGGCATTTATTAAAGATTTTAAAGTACGTCATGATTTATAATATTTTCAAATTATGCTAAAAGTAAACATTTCTAATATCACATCTAATCCTAATCATACAATTGCGTGGTTAGGATTCTTTCTGTTTAGCAGTTACTATAAATTTAGCTTCAAACCATTCTGGTAAAAATTACATAGAAACTATTAAATAGTAAGATACTACAGAATTAAAATTTGATTTTATACTATAAAAGTAGTACAATATTAAAGCAAAGGAAAAAATGGAAAATGTTTAAATTTTTTCAGCCAAATTTGTAAACGAGAGAGGGATGAGATTAAATATGGAAGAAACAATAAAAAATGATATAAAACAACTATTATCAGAAGAAAGATATGAACATTCTATACGAACATCTATAAAAGCAGTAGAATTAGCAAAAAGATGGAATGAAAACGAAAAAATAGCAGAAATAACAGCATTAGCACATGACATGGCAAAAGAAATGACTAAAGAACAATATATAGAATATGCTAAGAAACATGAAATAAATTTAAGCAAAGAAGATATCTTAATAGGAGTTAATTTACATGGAATAATAGCAGCTAAAATGTGTAAAGAAAAATATGGTTTTTCAGAAGAAATGTGTAGTGCAATAAGCTATCATACAACAGGAAGAGTAAATATGACATTATTAGACAAAATAATATATGTAGCAGATAAAATAGAAGATGGAAGAGAATACGAAGGAATTGAAGAACTAAGAAAATTAGCTTTTATAGATTTAGATGAAGTAATATTACAAATAATAAATTATAATATACAAAAATCAATAAAACAAGAAAAATATATACATTCATTATCTGTAATGGCAAGAAATGAAATAATGAAAAATAAGAAAAAATAATAATAACTGTATTTGTAAATAAAGGAAGGAATGAGTTAAAAATGAAAAAATATTATTTTACATCTGAAAGTGTAACAGAAGGGCATCCAGATAAATTATGTGATTATATTTCAGATACAATATTAGATGAATGTTTAAAACAAGACGAAAATTCAAGGGTTGCAGTGGAAACATTTGCATCAAAAAATCAAATAACAATAGCAGGACAAGTAACAACTAATGCAGAAATAAAGGTAGAAGAAATAGCAAGAAAATGTATAAAAGAAATAGGTTTTGATAATGAAAATACAGATATAGATTATAAAACTTGTAAAATAGAAGTAAATATTAATAAACAAAGCCCAGATATAGCATTAGGTGTAGATGTTGGTGGTGCAGGAGACCAAGGAATAATGTTTGGATATGCATGCAATGAAACTGAAAATTATATGCCATATGCTATATACATTGCACACAAATTGTCAAAACAACTAACAAAAGTGAGAAAAGAAGAAATAATTCCATATTTAAGACCAGATGGAAAAACACAAGTAACAGTAGAATATGAAAATGGTAAGCCAAAAAGAATAGATACAATATTAATATCTACACAGCATAAAGAAGAAATATCTTTAGAGCAAATAAGAAAAGACATAATAGAAAAAGTAATAAATCCTATTGCACATGATAAAATAGATGAAAAAACAAAAATATATATAAATCCAACAGGAAGATTTGTTATAGGAGGACCATTAGGAGATACAGGCTTAACAGGTAGAAAGATTATAGTAGATACATATGGAGGATATAGCAGACATGGTGGAGGAGCTTTTTCAGGTAAAGATGCTAGTAAAGTAGATAGAAGTGCAAGTTATATGGCAAGACATATAGCTAAAAATATAGTTGCAAATGGATATGCTGATAAATGTGAAATACAGCTTTCATATGCAATAGGTATGAAACAACCAATATCAATTTATATAAATACTTTTGGAACAGCTAAAATTTCTGAAGAAAATATAGTAGAAAAAATAAGTAAAACTTTTGATTTATCACCAGATGGGATAATAAAATATTTAAACTTAAAAAAGCCAATATATACAAAAACAACAAATTACGGACACTTTGGAAAAGAAAACTTACCATGGGAAAAAATAATTAAATTTTAAGTACACATATTAGATAGAACTTAAAATAGGAGGTTAGAAATGGAAATAGAATATCCACCATATACAATAACTAATAAAATGTTGAATTATGTGTCAGATATAATGAAAAAAATTGGAGAGGCAAATTATTTTGAACGTTTAAATAGGTATCCAGAATTAAGAAGAAAAACAAGAATTAGATCAATACATTCATCCTTAGCAATAGAAAATAATCAATTATCATTATTTCAAGTTGAAGATGTAATAAATGGAAAACCTGTAATTCGGGGAACAAAAAGATATTCAAGAAGTTAAAAATGCATATAATGCTTATGAACAAATTGATAAAATAAATCCTTATTCTGTGGAAGATTTAAAGAAAATACATGGAATATTAACGTTTTCAATTGAAAAAGATGCAGGAAAATTTAGAAATCATGGTGAAGGCGTTTATGATGGAGATATATGTATTTTTACATGTCCACCATATAAGCTAGTACCTAGTTTGATGGATAACCTATTTGACTGGATGAATGAAGTTAAAGATAAAATAAATCCATTAATTTTATCATCAATATTCCATTATGAATTTGTATTTATACACCCATTTCATGATGGAAATGGAAGAACAGCAAGATTATGGCAAACAGCAATTCTTTCACATTGGGAAAAAGCATTTACGTATTTACCTATTGAAAGCATGATAAAGAAAAATCAAGAGGAATATTATACAGCTATTCAAAATTGCAATAATGCAGGAAACTCAACAGAATTTATAGAATTTATGTTGAAAATGATAAATAATACAATAGATGAAATTAATAATTCAAAAGAAATGAAAGATAAATATATGTTATTATTTTCTGAAAATGAACGAAAAATATTAGAATGTATTAAGAAAAATGTTATTATAGGAACCAAAGAGATAATAGAGCAAACAAAAATATCTGATAGAACTGTTAGAAGAATATTAAAAAAATTTGTTGATAATGAAACTATTGAAAGTGTTGGAAATAATGAAAATACACCAAATAAAAAATATAAAATGGCAGAGTAATGGCAGAGTAGTGGCAGAGTAAAATGCAAATAAGAGATATAGTTTTTTAGTAAAACTAAAGAATATAATTAAATATTATAAAGGCGGAACTTATTCCGCTTTTTTTTATATAATAGGAAAGTTTGGAGAACTTTCCTATTATATAAAAAGCTTTGCTAAACATTCCACACAAATTTTATTTCATAAAATTTGGCGGGCGAACAAATAAGAGGCATGAAAAGTTATTAAAAATGTCGAAAAATATTAATCATGCCTCTTTTGTTCTAGACAAAAATTCAAGTAAAAACAAGTAACACATAAACATATAAGTTACATAAAATATAATAGGAGAGATACAAAAAAGATAAAAAGGGGGAAAACAATGAATGAAATTTTAAAAGTAGAAAACATAACGAAAAGGTATCAAGCCAAAAATGGAGAAATAGAAGCACTAAAAGACATAACATTTTCTATAAAAAAAGGAGAATTTGTTAGTATTATTGGTCCAAGTGGATGCGGAAAATCAACTATCTTATCAATTTTAGCAGGTTTAGAAGAAAAGACAAGCGGAAAAGTAATATGTGATAAAGAAATAGGATATATGTTGCAAAAAGATAATTTACTAGAATGGAGAACAATATATCAAAATGTTATATTTGGCTTAGAAATAAAAAAGATGAAGACAAAAGAAAACGAAAACTATGTAATAGAATTGCTAAAGAAATATCATTTATATGAATTTAAAGATAAATACCCAAGCCAACTATCAGGAGGAATGAGACAAAGAGCTGCATTAATTAGAACATTAGCAAGAAAGCCAGAAATATTATTGTTAGATGAAGCTTTTTCAGCATTAGATTATCAAACAAGAATAATGGTTACAAAAGATATTTATGAAATATTAAAAAAAGAACATATAACTACATTAATGGTAACACATGATATTTCAGAAGCAATAAGCATGTCAGATAGAATATTAATTCTTTCAAATCGTCCTGCTGTAATAAAAGATAGGGTAAAAATTGACTTTGAAATGGAAAATAGAACTCCTATAAATTGTAGAGAAAGTCCAAAATTTAGCAAATATTTTGACTATATATGGAAACAGTTAGGAGGAAAAGAAAATGAGTGATGAAAGGAAAAAATATTTAAAAAAAATAAAAAGAGAAAAATACGGAATCTTCTTTATACAGATTAGTATTATACTTATTTTTATTATTTTATGGGAAGTATTGGCAAATCTAGGAATAATAGATAGTTTCATTATGAGCAGTCCATCTAGAATGTGGAACACAGTAGTAAACCTGTCTCAAAACGGACTATGGGAACATATACGAGTAACATGTATTGAAACAATTGTAGGCTTTTTATTAGGAACATTTTTAGGAGCAATAATTGCAGTAATGTTATGGTGGTCTAATTTTTTAGCAAGAATAATGGATCCATTTTTAGTAGTATTAAATAGTTTACCAAAAGTAGCATTAGGACCAGTTATAATTATATGGGTAGGAGCTGGAACAAATGCAATAATTTTTATGGCATTAGCAATTTCTTTAGTAGTAACAGTATTAGAAATAGAAAATGGATTTTTAAATACAGACAAAGAATTAATAAAAATGGCCAAAACATTTGGAGCTAGTAAATTTCAAATATTAACAAAAATTGTAATACCAGCCAATAAAGAAACATTTTTAAATTCATTAAAAGTAAACATAGGGCTATCATTAGTAGGAGTAATAACAGGAGAATTTTTGGTATCTAAGGCTGGACTTGGATATTTAATTGTATATGGAGGGCAAGTATTTCAATTAGACTTAGTAATGGCAAGTGTTATTATTCTAGCAATAGTAGCAGCTATTTTATACGAAGCAGTAATATTATTAGAAAAGTTACTAACAAGAAAAAAGAAAAGTGTATAATTTTTTTATATGAAAAATGTATGCTTATACAGACATTGTGCTAGCAAAAGCAAGAAAGGAATGAGATTAAAAGTGAATAAAAAATTAATATATATTGTAATATCAATAGTACTTCTAGGAATATTATTAGGCACATGCCTAATATTTAGAAATACTAAAACACAAGAAAAGCTAAGTAAAATACAGTTAAATGAGGTAACACGTTCAGTATTTTACGCACCACAATATGTAGCAATTTCAGAAGGTTTTATGAAGGAACAAGGTTTAGAAATTGAAATTACAACAGGTCAAGGAGCAGATAAAGTAATGACAGCAGTATTAGCAGGTCAAAGTGATATAGGATTTGCAGGACCAGAAGCTTCAATATATGTATATAACGAAGGAAAAGAAGATTATACACAAGTATTTGCACAATTAACACAAAAAGACGGTTCATTTTTAATAAGTAGGAATAAAAATGAAAATTTTAATTGGGAAGATGTAAAAGGAAAAACAATAATACCAGGAAGAAAAGGAGGGGTTCCATATATGACTTTAGAATATATATTAAAGAAAAATGGAATTAATCCAGAAACAGATGTTATATTAGACGATAGTATAAAATTTGATTTAATGGCAGGAGCCTTTTCAGGAGGAACAGCTGACTATGTAACATTATTTGAACCAACAGCAAGTTTAACCCAGCAAGTAGGAAAAGGATATATAGTAGCTTCAATAGGGGAAGAAAGTGGAGAAATACCATATACAGCATATTTTGCTAAAAAAAGTTATATAGAGAATAACAATGAAATAATAAAAAAATTTACAAAAGCAATATATAAAGCACAAAAATGGGTAAAAGAACATAACTCAAAAGAAATAGCAGAATCAATACAAGAATTTTTCCCAGATACATCTATAGAACAATTAGAAAATTCATTAGAACAATATAAAAAAATAGAAGCTTGGAAAGAAACACCAGAAATGAAAGAAGAATCATTTAATTTATTACAAACAATTATGGAAGAGGCAGGAGAATTAAAGCAAAAAGCACCATTTGATAAAATAGTAAACAATAAATTTGCAATTGAAGTATATAATGAAAATTAATAAATCTTTAATGACTGTAAAGAGTTATATGAAAGAAAAAGGTGAAGAAGAAAGATTTATGAGGTGTGCATAAGTGATGTTATAATATAAAAAGTGTGAAAGATGACATTTAAAAGTCAAATTTCACACTACTTTTTTATAATATAGGAAAAATCGAAGATTTTTGCTATATTATAAGGTTTAAGTTTCCTTAATCTGTGAATATATGCAAAGCAAAATACACATTTGGTGAAACAACTTTTCTTATATATGAAAAATGATATAATAATTTTAACATAACTAAGGAAAATAACATAAAAAGATACAAAAATAGTTTAATATGCTAAAAAAATATATAATATTTGTAACTAAATACATTTTGTGTAGTCTATATTTATAGGAAAGGAGGAAAAATGGAAGAAATATATAAAGAATATTCTAAAATAATATACAATTACTTATTTTCTCTTTCTAATAATACGGATATTGCAGAAGAATTGATGCAAGAAACCTTCTATAGTGCTGTTAAAAATATTAATAAATTTAAGAATGAATCTAGTTTAAAAACATGGCTTTGCAAAATTGCTAAAAATAAATGGTTTGATTATTATAAAAAAACAAAAAGAATGAAAGAAATGCAAATAGAAAATTTTGATGAAAGTTATTTACTTGCAAATTCTTCTGAAGAAGATTATTTAAGCAAAGAAGAATTATTCAATGTATATAAGCAATTGCATAAACTAGATGAGAAGTCAAAAGAAGTTGTTTATTTAAGAATAGGTACAAATTTAACTTTTAAGGAAATTGGAGCAATTATGGAAAGATCAGAAGAATGGGCAAAAATTACTTTTTATCGAGCAAAAATCAAATTGAAGGAGGAACTAAAAAATGAATAAGGATAACGAATGTGAAATTGTAAAAGATCTAGCAATACCATTTAGGGAAAATTTAATAAATAAAGGAAGTAAAAAATTTGTTGAGAATCATTTAAAAATATGTGATGACTGCAACGAGTATTATAAAAACATGGAATCAAAAGTATATAATGAGAATATTGTAGAAAAAGAAAAAGATACGCTTGTTGTTAACCAGTTTAGAAAAATCCATAGACATATTAGTATATTGAAAATAAGTTTAATAGTTATTTTTATAGCTATTATATCTATAGGTTTAATACTATTTGTAAAATACCAAAGAACAGCCGATATAATAGATAAAGCATATAGCAAAATAGAATATATGAAAAAATTAGATAATTACAAATTAACTGTTAAAACAATACAAAAAAATTTAAAAATAGATAGTTATATGGAACATGAACAAAATTATTATTACAAAGATGGAAAATATAAGATAGAAGATGAAGATAGTATTAAATTTTATGCAGATAATAGCTATGAAAAGATATGTGTATATGACAAGCTAAAAACAATAGAATATTACAAGCAAGACTTTATTGAAGAAACAAAAGGTAGAACAATAGGGGTATTTTCTGAAATAGTTAATTATAAAAAATTAGCATCTACAATTTATAATTTAGCACTTTCCATGAGAGAAGAAAGATATAATGGAATGGACTGCTATGTAATTAGACTTGGCAATAAGAATAGCTATAGAGATACTTGGATAGACAAAACTAGTCTTATTACTGTAAGAGTAGTTAACGAAGATTATGGAGAATTTTATAGAGAAGAAATATATAATTTCTATGAAAATATAGTAAAAGATGAAGATGTAGATACGAAAATCTTAAATTCAGAAAAATATCAAAATTATAGTAAAAAAAATATTATTAATGATTAGTAAGAAAACTAAAATGCATTATGAAATACTAATAAATAATTTGTTATATAAAAAATAATATTTCAAAATATCAAAGTAATGGAAAGGTAACTATAAGGTAAAATTATTTTTAGGATATTTCAATTTAAAATAATTCTTGTATTATATGTATGCACAATATTGCAATTTACCTCATTTTGTAATAAGATAATCAAAAAAGAAAAGAGAGGTTTTTTATGGAAAAATCAAAAGTATATTTTACAGATTTTAGAGCCTATCCAGGCAAAAATTTATTACAAAAACTACATATATTAATGAAATCAGCAGGATTTGAAAATATAGATTTTCATAACAGATTTACTGCAATAAAGCTTCATTTTGGAGAACCAGGGAACTTAGCTTTTTTAAGACCAAACTATGCAAAAGTAGTAGCGGATTATGTAAAAGAATTAGATGGTAAGCCATTTTTAACAGACTGTAACACCTTATATGTGGGAAGAAGAAAAAATGCATTAGAACATATAGAATCAGCTTATGAAAACGGATTTTCACCATTTTCTACAGGATGTCAAGTAATTATTGCAGATGGCTTAAAAGGAACAGATGATGTAGAAGTACCAGTAAATGGAGAATATGTAAAAAATGCAAAAATAGGTAGAGCAATCATGGATGCAGACATAATAGTGTCATTATCACATTTTAAAGGGCATGAAATGACAGGTTTTGGAGGAGCAATTAAAAATATAGGAATGGGCTGTGGCTCAAGAGCAGGAAAAATGGAAATGCATAGTGCAGGAAAGCCATATCCAGATTTACAAAAATGTGTAGGATGTAAAAGATGCTTTTCACAATGTGCACATGGAGCTATTTCATATAATGAATCAGGAAAAATACAAATAGACCATAATAAATGTGTAGGTTGCGGAAGATGTATAGGAGTGTGCAACTTTGATGCAATAAAACCTGCTAAAGATGAAAGTTTTGATATTTTAAATAAAAAAATGGCAGAATATACATTAGCAGTTGTAAAAGATAGACCACAATTCCATATAAATATAATTACAGATGTATCTCCAAATTGTGATTGCCACAGTGAAAATGATGCACCAATAGTGCCAAATATAGGAATGTTAGCATCATTTGACCCAGTAGCAATCGACATGGCAAGTGCAGACTTGGTAAACAAACAAGAAGCATTCCAAAATAGTTCAATAGGAAATAAACAAGAAATACATAACAAAGAAAAAGACTATTTTAACATTAGTCATCCTGAAACAAATTGGAGAGTAATGCTAGAACATGGTGAAAAGATAGGCTTAGGAAATATGAATTATGAATTAAAAATAATACATTAAAAATAGTAAAAAAAGACAATTAAATATGCAAAAGTGTGCAAAAAATAAAAAATATCAAATAATTATTGACAAGAAATAACAATTTAAGGTATAATACTAAACATATGGTGGAGAGAAAGAAAAACTCCAATATCCCACACGTATAAAGTGTAATTACTGGAAGGAGGGGAATATTAGTGTCAGAAATTAAAGTTAATAATGGTAATATAGAAGATGCCTTAAAAAGGTTTAAAAGACAATGTGCAAGAAATGGAGTACTTCAAGAAGTACGTAAAAGAGAGCATTATGAAAAACCAAGTGTAAAGAGAAAGAAAAAATCAGAGGCAGCAAGAAAAAGAAAATTTTAGTACATAATAAAAAGGCGTTTTCCATATAAGGAAAGCGTTTTTTGCATATAATGGATAGTGAAAAATATATTAAAATAGGAGGTTTCTATATGTTAAAAGAAAAATTATTAGAAGATTTAAAAAATTCAATGAAAGATAAAAATGTTATAAGAAAAAATGTAATTCAAATGGTAAGAGCAGCAATATTGCAAATAGAAAAAGATAAACAAATAGAATTAAATGATGAGCAAATAATAGAAATTATAGCTAAAGAATCAAAAAAACGTAAAGATTCATTAGCAGACTATGAAAAAAGTGGAAGAGAAGATTTAATATCACAAATAAATGAAGAAATAGAAGTTTTACAAGAATACTTACCAAAACAATTAACACAAGAAGAATTAGAAGAAAATATTAAAAAAATAATTGCACAAGTTGAAGCCACATCTATAAAAGACATGGGAAAAGTAATGAAAGCAGCAAAAGAGCAAATTGGTGCAAGAGCAGATGGAAAAACCATAAATGAAGTAGTAAAAAAATTATTAGCATAAAATAAAAATAGGCAAATGTAAGTAAATAAAAATTACTGGGCATTGCCTTTTTTTATGCAAAAAACTGTATAAATTTTAAAAATTATATTATAATAATAAATAAATTATAAAGGAAGAAGGAGAAACTATGAGCAACAAAAAAGTAATGATAAAAAACGGGATACAATTACATGAAATACAAACAAACAAATTTAAAACAAATTTATTAGCAATATTTTTAACAACACCTCTTACAAGAAAACATGTAACAGAAAATGCAGTAATAGGAACATTACTTAAAAGAGGAAGTAAAACGATGCCATCGCAAGAAAAAATAAATGAAAACTTAGAAGAAATGTATGGAGCTGCATTTGATAGCGGAATAGAAAAAACAGGAGATAATCAAGTATTAAAATTTTATTTAGAAATAATACAAGATGAATATCTACCAGAAAAAGAAAAATTATTGCAAAAAGGAATAGAAACATTATTAGAAATAGTATGTAATCCATATGTAGAAAATGACCAATTTAAACCTGAATATGTAGAAACAGAAAAAGAAAAAATAAAACAAATAATAGAAGGAAAAATAGATAATAAAGCAGCATATGCATTAGATAAATGTATAGAAAATATGTACGAAAATAAATCATATAGTCTATATAGATATGGATATGTAGAAGATTTAGAAAACATGACACCACAAAGTTTATATAAGCAATATAAAAACTTAATACAAAATTGCAAAATAGATATTTTTATTTCAGGAAACATAGAAAATGAAATAATAGAAAATATAAAAAATAATGAACTAATACAAGAACTACCAGAAAGAAAAATAGAAATATTACAAGAAGAAAACTTAAAAGAAGTAAAAGAACCAAAAGAAATAGTAGAACACAAAGATGTAACGCAAGGTAAACTTATATTAGGACTAACAGCAACAAAAAAAGAAGAAATAAAAGACTATAATTATGTAACAATGGTATATAATGCCATATTAGGAGGAGGAGCAAACTCTAAAATGTTTCAAAATGTAAGAGAAAAAGCAAGTTTAGCATATACAGTTAGCTCTAATTATGTAAAAATGAAAGAAAATATTTTCATAAGAGCAGGTATAGAAATACAAAACTACAAAAAAGCATTGGAAATTATACAAAAACAATTAAAAGACATGAAAGAAGGAAACTTTACTAAGGAAGATATACAAAATGCTAAAAATTTAATATTATCTACAATAGATGGAATAAATGAAGAGCAAGATTCAGAAATAAGCTATTATTTTGGACAAGAAATAGCAGGAACAAATATGGAAATAGAAGAATATAAAAACAAAATAAAAGCTGTAACAAAAGAAGAAATAGAAAAAGTTGCAAATACAATTAATGTAAATACAATATATTTCTTAAGAGATTAGGAGGAAACAATGAAAAAAATAGAAAGTAGTTTAATAAAAGAACAAGCATATATAGAAAAATTACAAAATGGATTAACAATAATAATAATTCCAAAAAATACTACAAATAAAAAATACATGATATATGGCACAAAATTTGGCTCAATTGATAATCATTTTATAGTACCAACCACAGGAGAAGAAATACAAGTACCAGATGGAGTAGCACATTATTTAGAACATAAAATGTTTGAACAAGAAAATGGAAAAAATAGTTTAGATGTCTTAATGGCATTAGGAGTAGATGCAAATGCATATACAACAAATGACCATACAGCATATCTTTTTGAATGTACAAATAACTTTCATGAAGCATTAACAGAACTTATGGATTATGTTCAACACCCATATTTTACAGAAGAAAATATAGAAAAAGAAAGAGGAATAATAGGGCAAGAAATTAAAATGTATGATGATGAGCCATCATGGAAACTATACATGAATGCAATGGACTGCTTATATCACAAAAATCCAATAAAAATAGATATTGCAGGAACACAAGAATCTATTAGTAAAATAGATAAAAAAGTACTATATGATTGCTATAATACATTTTACCACCCATCAAATATGGTTTTAGTAGTATGTGGAGATTTTGAAGTAACACAAATATTAGAAGAAATAAAAAGTCATTTAGTAGATAAAGCATCACAAGCTAATATTACAAGAATATATCCAAAAGAAGAAAAAGGAATAAATAAAAAATATAAAGAAGCGAAAATGGAAGTAAGTCAGCCAATTTTCATGATAGGATTTAAAGATGAGAATAAATCAGAAGAGCAAGTAAAAAAACACATAGCAATTGAAATTTTATTAAACATGATAGCTGGTAAAAGTTCAAAATTATATAAGAATTTATATGAAAAACAATTAATCTTTTCAAGTTTTGACTTAGATTATGAATTTTCAAGCCAGTATGCACATGTTTTAATAGCAGGACAATCAAAAAATCCAGAATTAGTGAAAGAAGAATTAGTAAAACAGATAGAGGAAATAAAAAAAGATATGAATGAAGCATATTTTTTAAGAATTAAGAAAAAAGTATATGGTGATTATGTATCAGAATATAATAGTGTAGGAAATATAGCAAGAATGTTCTTATCAGATATGATGAAAGGAGTACAAACTTTTGACTATATCGAGCAGTTTAAAAGTGTAAATATTGAATATGCAAAAAAAATATTAAATGAAATATTTAACGAAAAAAACATGATAATGTCTGTTATAAAACCAAAAAATTAATGAAAAATTATATACGAAAAATGTTGCAATTTGTCGAAATAAATACAACAAAATCGATAAATGTATAATGGTGTCGAAAAATGGAAAAAAACACCAAAAAAGAAAGATAAAAAAACGTGTTAAATGCCGATAAATCGGCATTTTTTTATTGACTAAAATGTAAAAATATGGTATATTTAATATAGTTCAAAAGAAAACACACGAAAAAAGGAGAGTGGTTATATGTTAGAAGATGAAATTTGTAAATTAAGAGAAAGACTAAATAATAGTATAATAAATGGCGAAGATTATAGTGTAACATATAAAATAAGTGTTGAATTGGACGAATTAATAGCACAATATTATAGGAATGAATACTCAAAAGAACAAAATAAAAGCTATTCAAATGATGCTTTTCTAATTAAATAGATTATAAAAAATTCATTGATTTTTCAATGAATTTTTTACTGAATATTATACTAAAGAAAATTTATAGGTAAAAATTTTGCCACGAATTAATTAACAGATACAAGTTCATTTTTTATTCAGCAACATATTGAAATGTTAAAATAGGTATGCTAAAATTGTTATAAGAGTAAATGTGGAGGAATAAAGTATGAATGTAGTAAAAAAAGTAGGAATAATTATCTTAATAACTATAATAATAAGTGTAATTCATTCAAATTTTGCATATGCAAGAGAATATAAAATAAATGAAAATATAAAAGTAGCAACTACACCAGAAGACATTATGTCTGGAGCAAATGACTTTATAAATCATGGCAAAGGTAACTCACCAATAAATGAAGAGAACTTAAAACAAGCTTCAGATTTAGTTTATAATACATTATTAATAGTAGGAATAATATTAGCAGTAATATGGTCAACATATTTAGGAATAAAATTTATGACAGGTTCTGTAGAAGAAAAAGCAAATGTAAAAGAATCTGTAAAGATATTTATAGTAGGTTGCATAGTATTATTTGGAGCATTCGGAATCTGGAAATTGGTATTAGTATTAACACAAGGAATAGATGATTTAAGCACAACATCACAAACTGTAATAGAACAAGTAGCAGAAAAATAAAAAAAAAGTCAAAAAATGTTGAACAAATAAAAAAAGTATAGTATAATTAATTAGAAATAGATTTTAATATTCTCAAAAAAGAGAGTTTTAAATAAGAAAAATAAAGGAGGAGAAAAAAATGAGTAAAAGTGTGAAAATAATAACTACTTTATTATTAGTAATAATGCTTGTTATGTCATTTAGCAATATTGCATTTGCAGGTGGATCTAGTGCTTCAACATCAGGGGGTGTAACTGGAGTTATAACAAATATAAAAGATGCTGCAAATGAACAAATTAATAATGATAGTGGAGTAGCTAGCTTAGGTGGACAAATCGTAGGTATTATTCAAGTAGTAGGTATTGTTGTAGCAGTTGTAATTCTTTTAATATTAGGTATTAAATACATGACTGGTAGTGCTCAAGAAAAAGCAGAATATAAGAAAACAATGATACCATACATAATTGGTGCAGTCTTAATTTTTGCAGCTTCAACAATAGTAAATGTAATATTCAATTTAGCAACAAGTATAAATGTTTAATAAAATATTACAATAGTATTACAGAAATATAACAAACATATTAAAAGTGCAGAAAATTGCACTTTTTTTTGTTTTTTTGTTACATTTTATCGACTTTTCTGTTATAATATAAAAGAGAGATTTTATAAGTAAACAAAGGAGGAACATATGGGAACATATTACTTACCTAGAAATACAAAGGGAGAGCGGAAGAATATTATTTATATTTACTACAAAAAGCTTATTATATACAGGAGTAGGAGCATTAATAGGATTTGTATTTAATTTAATATTTTCTCTTGTAGGATTAGGAATTGTAGGAATAATTTTAATGGCCGTTTTTGCTTTTATAGGATTTGCCATTGGAACCTTTAAAGTACCAAATATTTCATTTTTAGAATTTACAAAGACTACAGCAGGAGAAGAAATAGATGATGTGATTATGAGAGCAATAAAATTTAAAATGAAAAAGAAAAGAGTATATTTGTACAAGGAGGATAAAGAAGATGGTAGATAGTATTAATAGTTTAACGATATTACTTATTATTATTATTGGAATAATGATGTTTTTAGTAGTAATTTTTGGAATGATATATATATATAGCAAAATGAAGAAAGACGATAAAAAAGAACAAAAAATATCAGATATGAATCAAGATTCACAAAGCAAAACAAAAGTTGTAGCAAAAGAATATTCTATTGACAATATATTTGACTTTATGGAATTTGACAAAGTAGAAGACAATATGATTTGTCAAATGAATGGTGAAAAATACATAATGGTAGTAGAATGTCAAGGAATAAATTATGACTTGATGTCAGCACCTGAAAAAGTATCAGTAGAAGATGGTTTTATACAATTTTTAAATACACTTTCACATCCAGTACAAATTTATACTCAAACAAGAACAATTAACTTAGAAAGCAGTATTCAAACATACAGAGAGAAAGTAAAAGCATTAGAAGCTAATTATGAAAAACAAAAAATTAATTATGAAAATATGCAAAAATCAGGAAGATATACAAAAGAACAAATGCAAAGAGCCTTTTTTGAATTAACAAAACAAACAAACCTAGTAGAATATGGAAAAGATGTTATATATAACACAGAAAAAATGAGTTTAAACAAAAATGTGCTTAATAAAAAATATTATATAATAATTCCATATTATACAAGTGAGTTAGGGGCAAATAATTTTGACAAGGAAGAAATGAAAAATTTAGCCTTTTCAGAATTGTATACAAGAGCACAATCAATTATAAGAACTTTAAGTGCATGTGAAGTAAATGGAAGAATATTATCTTCAATAGAATTAGTTGATTTACTATATGTAGCATATAATCGTGATGATGCAGAAGTATTTGGAATAGAAAAGGCAATAGCAGCAGGTATGGAAGATTTATATTCTACAGCACCAGATGTATTAGATAAAAAAATAAAATTATTAAATCAAGAAATAGAAGACAAAGCAATACAAAAAGCAAATGAAAAAATAGTAGAAGCAAAATCAGAAAAACAACAAAAAATGGAAGAAGCAAGAAACAATATGGATAACTTAGTAAGTGGACTTGCTAAAGCTATATTACAAGAAAATGCAATTATGATAGGAGAAGATATTGCACAAAGTGCAATAGAGAAAATAGATAAAGAAGAAAAGGAAGGAGGAACAAAAGACAATGTTGGGGAAGAAAAAAAGACAAGAAAAAGAAGAACTACAAAGCAGGCAAAATAGCGACTACACAAATCCAGGGGAATATACAATATTAAAGAAAAAAACAATTAAAGAATTAATTGCACCAGCAGGTATAGACGCAAGCAATATAGACCATTTAGAGATAGTATCTAATGTAAAAAGATATGCAAGAAGTTTCTTTGTATCATCATTACCAAGAATGTGTACATTCCCAGAATTATTTAGAGATATGTATATGTTTGGAGATATTAATACTTCAATATACATTAATCCAATACAAGAATCAAGGTCTCAAAATGAATTAAATAGAGTTATAAATGAAATTGAAACAGAAAGAATTGTTGCAGCAGATAGAGGGAATATAAACAGAGAAAGTGACTTAGCACAAAAAAGAGCAGAAACAGAACAATTAAGAGATGAAATTTCAGCAGGTTTCAACAAATTATATGAAGCATCAATTGTATCAACTTTATTTGCATACAGTTTGGAAGACTTAGATAGATATACAAAATTATTAGCAACAGAAATGTCAAAAAGTTTAGTTGGAGTAAAAAGTGCATGGGGAATGCAAGAAGAAGCTTTTAAATCAAATTTACCACTTATGGCAGATAAAATGAAAAAAACTCATACATTTGATCGTAGATCAATGGGAACAGTATTTCCATTTACTACTTCAGAAGTAGGACATCCAACAGGAATTCCATTAGGATTTAATAAGCAAACAGGAGTACCGATTTTATTTGATAATTTTCATGGTTCATTAACAAATTATAACATGGTAATATTTGCTAAATCTGGTGCTGGTAAATCTGTTACTATGAAAACATTAGTATCAAGGTCAGCAGTACTTATGGGAATACAAAGTTTAGCTTTAGATGCTGAAGGTGAGTATAGTATAGTTGCAGAGAGCTTAGGAGGAATTAATGTAGTATTAAGTCCAACATCTAAAACAGTTATAAATTTATTTGATGTAGAATCAGAAATTGTAAAAGATGAAATTACAGGTAGAGATAGAGTTGTTGTAAATGTTGAGAGTAAAGTAGAAGACGTAACACAAGCTTTACTTACTATGGCAAGGGGAAGTACAAGAAGTACAGAAGTAAACGAGTTAACAAAACAAATTATTGCAGAATCAGTAGCAGAGGAATATGCAAGTTTAAAAATAACAAGTGACCCAGCAAGTTTGTATGAAAGTAAGCCAGATGAATATGGAAATATGTTAGGAAAAGAAAAAAAGTTAATGCCAACAATTGGATCTTGGTATAAAAGAATAGAAAGAAAAGCAAAAGAAAACCAAAATTCAGATTATAAATTCCATTATAGTTATTTGTTAAAAGTTATGAAACAATATATTAGAGAATATGATGGGCAAATGGCATATTTTGATGGACAATCTACATTTGACTTATTAGGAGATTCTTTATTTATAAACTTAGATATTTCACAATTAGAGGAAAGATTTGCAAGACCATTAGCACAGCAAATTCTTCTATCTTGGATATGGGAAAAATATGTTAAGAAAAATAGTGAAGACAGAAAAAAAGCTTCAAAGAAAAGAGTACTAGTAGACGAAGCGTGGATGCTATTACCATATCCAGAAGCGGTAGACTTCTTAAATACAATGGCAAGACGTGCAAGAAAAAGAAATGTATCATTAGCAATTATATCTCAAAGATTCCAAGACTTCTATGAAAAACCAGAAGCACAAGCAGTATTAACATCTTCAGATACAAAATTATTCTTAGCACAAGATAAATCAGAAATTGCATATTTAAAAGAAGTATTTAAATTAAGCGAAGGTGAAGCAAACTTTTTAACAACATGTTTTAAAGGTGAAGGATTATTAAAAGTAGGTGGAGATACAGCAATATTACAAATTCAACCTACATCAAAAGAATTTGAATTTATGGAAACAAACTTAAATAAATTAGTAAAATTACGTAAAGGGAGAGAAGAACAATAAGGGGGGAATGAAGTGAAAATCTTTACAAATAAAAAGAGAACACAAAAGATTATCGTAGGCTTAATTATATTGTTATTGTTCAACTTTATAGTACCAAATTATAGTAAAGCAAATGACATGATAGACTGGGTAGTAAGACCAATATCATTTCTATTTACAACATTATTTGATGGAGCAAATTACTTATTGCAATTAGCAATGATAGGTGGAAGCCCTGATGTGGTTATACCTGAAGACAAGATTACAGAAGAGTGGAAGGAAGCACATGAACCAGATGAAAAAGATAGGAACCAACTTGCAACCATTATATTTGATAAAAAAGATTTATTTGAAGGTGAATACACAGTACCCAATATTGAATATACACCAGCACAAATATTTTCAGGAAAAGTTGCAGCACTAGATATTAACTTTTTTAAATCTGAAACAGATGATACTATGTTAGGAGCAGATACAGGTAGATCTTCAATAGAAACATTACGAGATATTGTAGCTAGTTGGTATTCAGCTTTAAGAAATTTAGCTATAGTAGGCTTATTATCTGTACTCGTATATTTAGCAATTAGAATGATAATAAGTTCAAGCAATCCTGAAAAAGCAAAATATAAGCAAAGCCTAATGGACTGGTTAGTAGCACTATGTTTAGTATTTTTCTTACATTACATTATGGCATTTACATTAGGAATGACAGAAGCATTTACAGAGATGATAACAACTTCACAGGGTGATGGAACAAAAGAGGTAATAATAAAAGTTGTTGAAACAGATGGAGAATTAACTAAAGAACCACCAGCAACGATAACTGGCAGTTCAGAAGACTCAAGTGTAAATAATGCATTAGAGGATTATGGTGTATCAATAAAAGAAGATAAGACCTTTGAATTTACAACATCTTTACTTGGTGCGGCAAGATTCCAACAGCAATACAAATCAGCAAGTAAAAAATTAATCTATATGGTAGTATATATGGCATTAACTATATATACCGCAATGTTTACTTTTACATATCTAAAAAGGTTATTAAATATGACATTTTTAACATTAATAGCACCAATGGTAGCATTGACATATCCAATAGATAAAGCAAATGATGGAAAAGCACAAGCTTTTGGGATGTGGCTTAAAGAATACATATTTAATGCATTATTGCAACCATTGCATTTAATGATATATACAGTATTAGTAAGTTCAGCAATTCAATTAGCAGCAACCAATGTGCTATATTCATTAGCAGCATTAGCGTTTATATTGCCAGCAGAAAAATTATTGAAGGCAATGTTTAACTTTAGAAATGGACAAACAGATTCTTCATTAGGAGGATTTGCAGGAGGAATGGTAGCTTCTAAAATGTTAGATACTTTTGGAAAGTTCGGAAAAAATCATAGTAAAAGTTCTTCAAATAGTGGAAATTCACAAAAAATAAGAACACAAGATAATAAAACTAATAAACCAATGAAAGATCCAAATGCTAAAAAAGCAGGAAAAAATGCATTAATGCAAAACAACTTTGAAGGAACAGGAAGTAGTGATAATTCAGGAGAAAGTGGAAATAGTGCAATAATTACAGGAACAGGAGCAAATGATAGTACAGTAAGCGGAAATCATGGCACAGCTCCTTCGATAATAGCTGGTACAGATACGAGTAATTGGAGAACAAATTCAGCAGGAATTTTAGTACCACCATCTGCTAATTCACCATCTCCTACAAGAACAAGTGGAGGAACTGGTAGCCCAGCTGATGTTGTAGTAGATGGAGGACCAGAAAGGCTTACTCCTAATGCGCAGCCAGAACCAAGAAATATAACAGGAGTTAGAGGAACATTGGGAAGATATGCTAATGGTATAAGGTATGCAGCAGGAAAGAGATATACAGCAGCAGGAGGAGCCAAAGGAATTGCAGCAAGTGCTGGAAAAGCAGGACTAAGAGGTTTAGGAAAAGTAGCAAAATTAGGTACAAAAGCAGCTATTGGTACAGGAATGGCATCAGTAGCAGCAGCAGGAACTATTGTATCTGGTGGAAAAAATGCAGGAGCTATGTTTGCTGGTGCAGCTATGGCAACTAATGCATTAGGAAATGCTGTAGGAAATATGGCTGGTAATGCGATAGGAAGCACTGCATCAGGAGTATCATCATTCGTAGAAGATGTTCGTATAGGTGCAGGAGATGAAGATGCAATGGAACAGAAGAAGCTAGCAAAACAAGCAAAAGATTTTGCTAGAAGTACAGAAAACAGAGAATTCTTCAGACAAAAAATGAATATTACAAACAAAAAAGAATTAGATGAGGTTATGAAACAAGCATCAACATTTTACAATGCAGGTGTTACTGATTTAGACAGAATTAAAGAAGGAATAAGCATAGAAAATAAAATTAAAAATTCAGAAGAATTTAGAGAAAGATATAGTTCAGAAGAAGAAAGAACTAATGCTGCCCATAATTTAGCAATTGGTGTATCACAAGAAAGTAGTAAAATGAGTGATGACGTAGTAAGGGATAACGAAAAATTTGAAAATAGAAGAGTTGCACTAGAAAATGTATTAGTAAATAGCGGTATGAATAAAAAAGCAGCAGAAGAAAATACAAGAAAATATTATCAATTAATAAGAGAACAAAGAGGTTTATAATAAAATAGCTTCGTATTATCTTGAATATGCATGAGTAAATAAAAATTAACCTTGCTATATAGCAAAAATCCAAAAGGACAAGTTCCTTTTGGTATTATATAAGGAAAGTAGTATATGTTACTTTCCTTATATAATACCAAGAGAGAAAGGATGTAGAAATATGATTAATAAATATATTAGATATATAAGGAAGCATTGGAAACTAGTAATAGCAATTATATTTATAATTATAATAAGTTTATGTATTATTCAAGCATTAAATGAGGCAGCAAAAATACAAAATAGAGAACAACAAAACAAAATAAATGAAGATAAATCAGAAATATATAAAACAGAATCAGTATTAGGTGAAGGAACTATAAGTGATAGTGAAGCAATACAAAACAATACAATAATAGATAATTTTATAACTTATTGTAATGAAGGAAAAACAAAACAAGCATATAGTTTACTTTCAGAAGAATGCAAACAAGAAGTATTTCCAACTATAGAAGAATTTATTAACAATTATTATAAAATTATATTTTCACAATATAAAAAGTATAATTTACAAAATTGGATAAGTAATGACAATAAAACAACATATAAGGTTAGATTTGAAAATGATGCTTTAGCAATAGGTGGCTATGATGAAAAACAAACATTTGAAGATTATATAACAGTAGTAAAGAAAAAAGATGTATATTATTTAAATATAAATAAATTTATTGGAAGAAATGAGATTAATAAAAAAGCCAGCTATGAAGGAATTAATGTAAAAATAAATAGTGAAAGTATATATCTAAACAATAGAATATATGATATTACATTTGAAAATAATACCTCAAATGATATTGAATTATATAATATATCTAATGGAACACAATGGTATTTACAAGATGAAAAAGAGAAGAAATATTTAGCGAGTTTAAGTGAAATTACAAATTCAAATTTAATATTAAAAGCAAACTCTAAAATTCCACTAAAAG
Source organism: uncultured Clostridia bacterium (assembly GCA_963558185.1). Taxonomy (GTDB): domain Bacteria; phylum Bacillota; class Clostridia; order TANB77; family CAG-508; genus UMGS1663. The sequence continues at coordinate 27,546 of CAUWFE010000006.1, read as the reverse complement.
TAACATTTATGAAAATATATAATAAAAATGACACATTACAAAATATAACATTTGAAAAAATACAAGTATTAAATACTACTAATAAATTTAACATACAAGTAAAAATATAGCTAGTAAAGAGGTGATATTATGGATGATGAAGAAAGACTAGAGCAACAAGAGTCACAAGAGGAGCAACAAGAACAACAAAGTACACAGCAAGCATATGCAGAAGTTTCAGAAAAAACAAAACAAATAGAAAAAAAATTAGCAAAAAATGCTATGAATAGTGCAAAAGCAAAAGCAGAAAAAGCTTTAAAAGATAAAATGAAGAAAAAAGCAAAAAAAGCAGCAAAAGCTAAAGTAATAGGTTTATTTGTTAAAGGTTTAATAGCAATTTTACCAATTTTCTTACAAATTATATTATTAATTGCTATAGCACTATCAATTGTTGGAATAGTAAATAAAGTGGCTGATTTATTTTCAGGAATAGGACAGTCAATAGTAGACTTCTTTACTAATTCTAGTGAAGGAATACAAATAAAAGAAGAGCAAGTAAATGACATTTTAAAACAACTAGCAGAAGAAGGATATGAACTAGGCGAAAGGTATGTAAAAAAGTTTTTAGAAGCAGAAGCAACAACAGTATTACCTAAAACAAGTGATAGAGGAGTACAAGGAACAATTGAAATTAGAAAAACAAATTCAAGAGATGAATCTGGAACAGAAGAGAGCACAGTAGGTAATTTACTTACATATACTGATTATGAATCATTTAAAAATAGTCCAGATGGTTCGCATTTCTCAATGGATCCTTCAGGGAATTTAGTAGTAGCAACATATACATCAAATAAAGAAACAGGTGGAGAACAATACACTTTAATGACTATAAGTAGTTATAAATCATTGGTGTCACAATTTAGAGTTCCATATACATTTTTATTAGACTTATATATGGTAACAGAAAATCCAGAATTTGTGTATAAATTAGCCGAAGAAATAGAAAAGTCAAAAGTAGTATTAACACTGCAAGATACAGAAACAACAATTCATAGAGAATGGGAAGAAGAGGATGATGAAGGAAATACAGTAACAAGAGAATCATGGGAAAGATATAATAGTTTAACACCATTAATTACAAGAGCAGATACTATCTTTTATAGAAAAGCAATGATATATAATAACAAAGTTACAGTAACAGTATCTGGTGGAGATAATGAAACAATAACTACTACAACAAATAGTTATTCTCAAGGACCTGACCAAGCTCCTTATTTTAAAAATGTTGAATTTAAAAATATATTAAAAACTAGATATCATGCAAATGAAAATCCATTATCTACAATAATAGGAGCACCTTATAATTCAGTAGTTAATGTTAATGCTTCATTATTAATAAATTTATTTAATGAGAATGTTGACAATGAAGTTCTTATACAACAATTTAGATATATGTTATATTTAATGACAGGAAATGACTTTGGAGTAACAGAGTTAGATATTGATTTTTCATGGGTAGCATTTAATCCAGGTTCATCTTTAGTAGGAGGAACTGTTGCTGAAAAAGTATGGTGTGCATTAAAAGAATTAGGATATAGTGACATTGCAGCAGCTGGTGCTATGGGAAATTTAGATTATGAATCAGGAGGACTAAATCCACAAGCTGTGGAGGGTGGAAAAACAGTAGAAACAGGAGGTATTGGATTAGCTCAATGGACAGCAAGTAGAAATAAAATGTTAAGAGCATATGCAAATGCACAAGGAAAAGAATGGCAAGATGCAGAATTGCAAATTCAATTTTTAATAGCAGAATTAACTCCTGGAGGAGGAGCAGATGGATATGCTTCTTATCAATTAGGAAGTGCAAGTTCCTCAAAATATGATGGTAACAGATATACTATAGATGACTTTTTAAATACACAAGATATAGGAACTGCTACAAAAGCATTTTGCTATATTTTTGAAAGACCTGATAAAGATGCAGCAAATTCAAGTATGTCAACAAGAATTTCAAGAGGACAAGGATACTATGATAAGTATAATGGAAAAACTAGTGAAGATTTTCAAGGTGGCTCATCTGAAGATTTTTCTAAGGCAGAGAAGGTTGTTTCAGGAGAATATGTATTCCCACATTATTATCAAAGAAATTATGCATATAGGAAATTTGGAAGTTCAAATATTTCTACTTCAGGATGTGGACCTACAAGTATGGCTATGATAGTTTCAGGGCTAACAGGAAATGAAAATGTAAATCCAGATAGCTTTGTTACAGCATTAGAAAGTTATTTTCCAAATTATACAAGTTATTATTCTCCAGGGCAAGGAAGTGTGTATAGTGGAATATGTAATAATGGATTTTTACAGAAAAATTATCAATTAAAATCTACAGTAGGAGAATATAGTTTTGAAGTTGTTATGTCAGCTTTAGAACAAGGTAAATGTGCCATAGGAAGAGTACCAGGTCACGTTTTAGCTATAGTACCTGTACCAGAAGAGTATAAAGCACAAGGATATAGATTTTATGTACTAGATTCAGGTAGTGGACTTGATGGACCATATAAAACATTAGAAGCCTTTAATAAAGTGGCAGATCAAAAAAGAAAAAAAGGAGGACCACTTAGCTTTAAAGCAATTATAAGTAAAATGTAAATAAATTATAATATTTTATTATAATTAAAATATAAATGCCTAATATTAGGAGGTATAGCATGAAAAAAATAAAAATTATTATAATTACATTATTAATACTCATTTTTATAGGAATTTTAACCGTAGGGGTATTATTGATATATATGAATGAAAATAGTTTTATTGCAGAAAAAGAAGAAATACTTTTATATAAAGAAAATGAATTGAAAGAAGTAGATAATAGCGCTGATTTTTATACAATAAGTAACTGTATACAAGCTTATTTTGATTATATTTATAATAGAAATATAGAAGAAAATGAAGAAGATATCAAAATTCAAGACGAAAATTTGTATTATCTATTAAGCGAAAATTATATAAAAGAAAATAATATTACAAAAGACAATGTTAGTAAATATGTATTTAATATTAATGATAAAGTGTTTTTTGTACCATCAAAAATGTATGCAAAGCAACAAAATGATAATATATTAACATTTGTAGTGAATGGATTTATAGAAAATATAAATTATGAATATATTCAAGAAATAAATATATACGTTAATATTGATATTATTCAAAATACTTATTCTATAGAGCCAATAACTGAAAATGTAGAAGAAATAGCAAATATAAAAATACCAAGTCTAAATCAACAAAAAATAGATAAAAATGGTTCAAATATGTTTGTATATCAAAAAATAAATGATGAAATATTAGTAAAAAAATATTTAGACTTTTACAAAAAAACAGTATTATCTAAACCAGAATTAATTTACAAAAATTTAAATTTAGAGTATAAAAATAAAAGATTTTCCACATTTGAGCAATTTAAGCGATATATAGAAATAAAAAAAGAAGAGATAAAAACAGCTAGAATGGAAAAATATTTAGTAACACATTACACAGGATACACAGAATATATCTGCATAGACCAAAATGAAAATTACTATATTTTCAAAGAAACTTCGCCAATGCAATATACAGTAATATTAGATGACTACACATTAATATTACCACAATTTATAAGCAAATATAATTCAGCAAATGCAGAAACTAAAATTGCAATGCAAGTAGATAGAGTAAGAAAAGCCCTAAATAATCAAGATTACAAATTCGTATATTCTAAACTTGCAAATAGCTTCAAACAAAACTATTTTAGAGAGCAAGCAGATTTTGAAAACTATGCAAAAGCTAACTTCTATAAAACAAATGAATTTAAATACACTAAATTAGAAGCACAAGATGATAATTATATTTACACCATACAAATAATAAATGCAGATGATGATACAAAAATGCAGGAAAAGACAATTGTAATACATTTAAAAGCAGATGGAGACTTTGAATTTTCTTTTAGTGTATAAAATTAATAAAGTAGTATATGAGTAGAAAAACTTGTATACTACTTTAAAATAAAGAAAAGTAAAAGACTTCAAAAATGCATTAAAAACAATAATTGTGCCTTAAGAAAGGAATAAATATGAATAAAGAAGAAATACAATGTCAACAAAATATATTAAAAGTATATGAAAATGTAGAGTCAAATTTAAATAAAAATGAAAAATTAAATAAAATTACATATTATAAAACAATGCAGATATTTCCTAAGTTTCAAAATGTACAATGGGAACAGGACTTAATTTTAATAGAAAAAGAAAAAAGTATTCCTAAAAAAGAAAGTATAAAAATACAAGAAATATATGACCTAAATGGAATAAAAATGGCAACAATTGAAAATGGTGAATTAGTATTTGAACAAACATATTTTATCAAGTTACAAGAATACTGTAGAAATAATCCACAATTAATAAATTTGTTACCAATACCAACAACAAAATTAAACTGGGAACAAATATTAAATGAAAATAAAGAACAAAAAGCATTATCTTTAGAAGAAAAAGAATTAAATAAACTTAAAGAAAAGATGTTGGAAAATCGAGAAAAAGAAGAAGATACTAAAACACAAACAATTACAGAGCAAACAATTTCAAAGAAAAAGAATATTCCACCTTCACAAATATATATGGTAAGAGAAAATGCCAATTTATATAAAGACCATAAAGTATTAAAAGATGAAGAAAAAAACTTATTCTTCTATAGAGATTCAGATGGAATTGTAAAAGCTGAATATATTGATGAAAAAACAGGAGAAACAAAACCTTCTAAATATATACAAAACAGTAAAACAGAAATGAGAAAAGAAGTATCTATTGGAAAAGATGGAGAACAAGTGGAAGAAGAAGTTCCTTATCAAACTATGCATACAAAAGGTCTAAATACTGATAACAGCTATGTAAGGGATATTAGATTTTCTATCAATATAGATATGGGAAGACTAGAAATAAATGAATCAAGACAAGGTACAAATGGTGAGTGGTCAAGTCATGAAGTAGAAATAAGGGGAAGAAAATATAATTCACATCAAATAAATGAATTAACACAAAATAGAACAAAATCAAATAATCCAAATGAGATATCAGAAACATATGAAGAAGTAGAAGATACAGGTTTTAAGCAAGATGGAATACAAATAGACGAAATGACAGAGCCACAAAAAGTAATACAAAAATTTATGGATGAAGGATATCAGAAAAAAGAGGCTATTGCTATATTTAATTACATGATAGGGGAAGAAAAATTACCTGAAAAATTAGCAAAAGAAAGAGTTAATGAAGAAATAAAAGAAGAACAAAGCAATGAGTATATCAAAGAGGAAGAAAATAAAACAAATAATGGACGACAAAAAGAAGACGCTCATTCAAAAGACTATGAAGAAAGATTACCATATTGGATGCAAGAATAAAATAATAATCATAAAAATTGCCAGATATCATAAAATATATCAGGTGATTTTTTTATGTTTAGAATAAATAAAATATTAGTTATTTTAATGATTATAGTAGTAATATTTTTTTATAGTGTTCCAATAGCAAAAGCAGATGATAAAGATGAAGAAGATATAAATGAAAATCAAATAAAAGATGCTATTATAAATGCAAGTAGCAATGTAGCAGAAGAACCAAAAATTTTTTCAAAGGCAGCGGTTATATATGATAGAACAACAGGAAAAATAATATGGGGAAAAAATGAAAATGAAAAGCGTGCAATGGCATCTACTACAAAGATAATGACAGCTATTGTAATAATAGAAAAAGCAAACTTAAAAGATATAGTTACAATATCAAAAAAAGCCGCTAATACAGGTGGTTCAGTATTACATATTAATACAGGAGATAAAATTAGTGTAAATGATTTGTTATATGGACTTCTATTACGTTCTGGAAATGATACAGCAGTAGCATTAGCTGAACATGTAGGCGGAAGTATACAAGGATTTGCTAAATTAATGAATCAAAAAGCAAAGGAATTAGGCTTAAATTGCACTAATTTTGTAACACCACATGGTTTAGATAATGAAAATCATTATACTACTGCATTAGAACTCGCAAAATTAACTGACTATGCACTAAAAAATGAGAAATTTGCACAAATTGTAAATACAAAAAAAATTACTATTAGTATAAATGGAACGCCACGAGCAATTAATAATACTAATGAATTGCTAGGAGTGCTAAATGGAGTAAATGGGGTTAAGACAGGTTTTACGGGAAATGCAGGAAGATGTTTAGTAACTTCGTGCACTCGAGAAGGAAATCAAATTATAACAGTGGTACTTGGTGCAGATACAAAAAAACAAAGAACATCAGATAGTACTAAATTAATTGAATATGCTTTTGCTAACTATGAAAGAATTAGTTTAGAAGAAATTGTTTTGCAAGAGTTTCAAGAATGGAAGAATATAAACGAAAAAAGAATATATGTGAATAAAGCAAAAGAAAAGCAAATGAATTTGCAGATGGATGAAGTTAAAAATAAGATGTTAATAATAAAAAAAGGAGAAAAAGATAATATAGATGTAAAATTCGAATACATTCCCTATTTTGAAGCACCAGTAGAAGAGAATAGTACAGTGGGAATAATTACAATAACAAAAAAGGATAGTAAAAATATAAAAAAAGAAGACATAATAGAAACAGTAAAAATATACAATAAAGATGAAATTTCCAAAAAAGGAATAAAAGAATATTTTTGTGAATTATTAAGTTTTTATTGCATATAATATATAAATAGTATTAAAATTCATAAAAAATTTATTTGAAATATTGACAATTCATAATATATTTGGTATCATAATAATGCTTTTATAAAGCATTACGCGGAAATAGCTCAGTTGATAGAGCGCTGCCTTGCCAAGGCAGAGGTCGCGGGTTTGAGCCCCGTTTCCCGCTCCAATTTTTTCTTGAAAAATGGCGCTATAGCCAAGTGGTAAGGCACGAGTCTGCAAAACTCTGATCCCCGGTTCAAATCCGGGTGGCGCCTCCAAACAGTGAAGTTTTATAACTTCACTTATTTTTTTGGCTCAATGTGGCTCAATGTCAATAGTTGGGGTAGGATACCTGAAAAGTATTATTATCTCAGCTTTTTTTTTATAAAAACCCAAAAAAGTAGTAAAATAGGCACTTCTAGAATATGGAAATTATTTTGTGTTTTATATTTTTTTATAATTTTATTTTCACATTGCAGTACAATTGCAGTACTTTTTAATGAATTGTACTAATAAAAAATACCAAGCAGATTATATACTGCTTGGTGCACGGCTCTTAACCTCTTTGGCTATTAAATTCACATTTTCATATTGATTAGTAGTTAATAAAATTCCATATTGTAATAAAAAATTACAAATATTTTCTGATAGCATATAACGTAAGTGTATATATCTATTATAACTATTAATTACCTCATTACGTCTATCAGGACTTAAAGTAGTTTCAAAATGAATATTCCAAAGTTCCTTTCTTGCTATATTTATTTTTTCCTCATTAATAATTAAATCAAAATACTTTTTTTGAATAAAAAATATTAAAATAAAAAAAGGTAAAATGAGTAGAAATTGTACTATAGCATTAGAAATATGTGGAACTATAAAAAGTAAAAATACTATAGAAAGTAATAGTAAAATTAATTTTTTCCGTGTCTGTTTTTCCATAAAGTTACTCCTTTCAAGTAGATGATGTAATTACATCATAGAAAATATTAAATGAAACGATTAATATTATATCAAAAATTAATAAAAAATTCAACTTTTTACAAAAATCAAAAATTTAATGTGTTTTCTTACAATTTGCCACAAAATCTTAAAATATACACTTTTTATAATATATATAAATATATTATGAAATTCAATAAAATCTAAAAATCAAATCAAATTTTAAAGCTAGAAATGCTTATTTTCCTAGTAAAAATGCCAATAAACATTGATTTTGTAACAAAAATGTAATATAATTGTAATATGGGGTAATAAAACATTTAAAATAGTAAAAAAATAAGTATCCGTAAAGCAATAAAAAACGTAAAAAATAACAGTAAAATAAGAGGAAAAAAATACTATTGACTAAATAAAAAAGAGCGTATAAAATGTATTATAGAGTAATTATGCCAAAATTAAAATAAAAAAGGTGGTAAATATGAATATTAAAAATTTAAAGAAAATATTTATAACAGGAACAACAATTTTATTAACAGCAAGCATATTAGGAATTACAACAAATTCATATGCAAAAACAGTATCAACAGGTCAAGAATTAGAATTAGGATTAGAGCAATATAGAACAAGTGGATTTTCATATAAAGCTGGAGATAAAATAATGTGGAAAATATCTTCATATGAGGGTCAAACACCAAATAAAGATAGAACTTTTTATTGTATAAAAGCAGGTCCAGGTTTTGGTTCAGAAGATATGGGCGCTGGAAGCTTTATTCCAGAACATAGAAAATATACAGAATATTTTGACTTAAAAGATTTAAATTCTATAGAAGAACCATATAAATCTGTATTACCTAAAGGGGAAAAATATAATTCATTAGTATGGTTACTAGAAAATATTTATGTAGCACCACAATTAAAAGCAGGGGAGCAATTGACAGATGAACAAAAACAAGAAAGACAAGACTTTTTAAATGCTGCAGGAATATCAAATAGTAAAATTACAAATGATGAAATAGATGTTACACAACAGTTAGCAGTATGGTATTTTACAAATGATGATGAGTATAAATTAACAGATAAAACATTTACATTATCAATAAAACAAATGTCAGATGCAGATTATGATACATTAGGCAACAAATATGGATGGGATGGACAAGAAAGAAATACTGATGCAATAAAATTATTTAATTATTTAATTTCCAGAGCAGAAGAAAATAAAAATACAATACCATCTAAAGATGAAAACCCAATTACTTTTACAAGTGCAGGAGCTAAAACAAAGGTAGATGGAGATAAGTACATAATAGGACCATACAAAATAGAAGAAAGAACAAACAAAGAATACAATTTAAATTTAAAAATAAAAGAATCAGCAGATGAAGCAAGCAAAGAAATTTCATATAAATTATTAGATGCAAATAAACAAGAAACATCTAAAACATTAAAAGAATTAGTAGGAACAGAATTTTATTTACAAGTTCCAAAAACTGAAAATATAGAAAATGCACAAATAAAATTAACAACAAATTTAATACAAAAAAATATTACATATTGGTCTGTAAAAGGTGCACAACCAATAGACCAACCAGTAGTAGAAGTTACAAATGATAATAAGGACTATGTAGAAAACGTAAATGTTCCAAAAAATTATACATTTGATTTAGCATTAAGAAAATTTATTACAAAAATAAATAATCAAGCAGTACAAATTAGCAGAGAACCACAAATTACAGCAGAAACAATAAAAGATTTGCAAGATGGAAAAATTACAACTGTCACAAAAACACATACAAAAAATCCATTACAGGTTGCAAAAGGAGATATAGTATTATATACAATTCGTATTTATAATGAAGGTGAAATAGATGGATATGCAAAAGAGGTTACAGACTATTTACCTTCAGGATTAAAGTTAAAAGAAAATAGTGATATAAATACAGCAAATGGATGGGAGAATCCATCAGGAGATGGAAGAACAATTATATCTAAAAAATTAGCAGATAGCTTAATTAAAAAGTTTGATGGTGCAAATGTTGCTTATGTAGATTTACAAGTAGAATGTGAAGTTGTAGGAAATAGTACATCACAAGATCAACATTTAAAAAATGTAGCAGAAATTACAAAACATAGTGATGTTGAAGGAAATGAAAATATTGTAGATATAGATTCAATACCACAAAACTTAACAGAAGAACAAAAAAATAATTATAATCCAGGAACTTCAGAACAAGGATTTGGGTATGAAGATGATGATGACTATGAAGATTTATTCTTACCAGGAAAAAATTTTGATTTAGCATTAAGAAAATTTATTACAAATATAAATGGTAAAGAATTAGTCAATGAAAATGGAAAATATTTAAGAGAACCAGTAATAGATGTTACACCATTAAAAGACGAAACAGATACAACAGCATTATATAAACATAGAAAAGATCCAGTTGGAGTAGCAGTTGGAGATATAGTTATTTATACAATAAGAGTATATAATGAAGGTGAATTAAGTGGATATGTAAGTTCTATTACAGATTACTTACCACCACAATTAGAATTTGTTACAAATGACGAAGAAAACTTCAATGCAACACAAGGATGGATACTAGATAAATCATTAAGAAAAGTAACAACAAATAAATTAGATAGAACAGAAATAGATCCAGAAGAAAACTTAATAAAAGCATTTGACCCAGATACTATGAATTCACCAGATTATAAAGAAGTAAAAATAAAATGTAGAGTAAAAAGTGTAAATAACTTAGATGAAATTATTACAAATATAGCAGAAATTACAGAATTTAAAGATGAAGAAGGAAAAGCTATTGTAGATAGAGATTCTCAAGAAGCAAATATAGTATTACCAACAGATGAAAAACTACCAAGTTATAAAGGTAATAGTTCTAATAAATCTGTATTAGATGATTCAAATTATTTCTACAAAGGTCAACAAGATGATGACGACTTTGAAAAGCTAATATTACAAGAATTCGACTTAGCATTAAGAAAATTCATAACAGGAGTAAATGACGAAAAAGTAACTAATAGAATTCCAGTATTTACAAATGTAAAAGACGAAAATGGAAATTATATTTATGAACATACAAAAGATCCTGTATTAGTAGAAACAACTGACATTGTAGAATATACAATAAGAATCTACAATGAAGGAGATATTGCAGGATATGCCAAAGAAGTAAAAGATAATATTCCAGATGGATTAGAATTCTTACCAGAAGATAAAATAAATAAAGAATATCGTTGGAAGATGTTAGATGAAAATGGAAATGAAACACAAGATGTAGAAAAAGCAAAATATATTGTAACTGATTATTTATCAAAAGAACAAGAAATGGCTACAGGTAGAGATAATTTATTAGATGCTTTTAATCCAGATACAATGAAATCACCTGATTATAGAGATGTAAAGGTAGCATTTAAAGTAGTAGCACCTAACACATATGAAGACATAATAACAAATATTGCTGAAATATCAGATGATGAAGATGAAAATGGAAAAGATGTTACAGATAAAGATTCTACACCAGATAATAACAAAGAAACAGAAGATGATATAGATAAAGAACATGTAAAATTACAATATTTTGACTTAGCATTAAGAAAATTTATTACTAAAGTAAATGATACAGATGTAACAAATCGTTATCCAGAATTTTCTATAGATGAAAATGGAAACTATGTATATAATCATACAAAAGAACCAGTAGAAGTAGAAAATGGAAATATAGTAACATATACACTTCGAATATATAATGAAGGAACAAAATCAGGATATGCTAAAGAAGTAAAAGATGATATTCCAGATGGATTAAAATTCTTACCAGAAAATGAAACAAATAAAGAATATCGTTGGGTAATGTTAGATGAAAATGGTGAAGAAACAGATGATGTAAAAAAAGCAAAAGATATCAAAACAGATTATCTATCAAAAGAACAAGGGGAATTAGCTGGTAGAGATAATTTATTAAAAGCATTTGATTCAAAAACAATGAAAGAACCTGATTATAGAGATTTAAAAATTGCATTTGAAGTAACAGAACCAAATACATCAGATAGAATTATTATAAACTATGCTCAAATATCGGATGATGAAGACGAAAATGGAAAAGAAGTAGTAGATAAAGACTCTACACCAGACAAATGGATAGATGGAGAAGATGACCAAGATATTGAAAAAATTAAAGTAAAATACTTTGATTTAGCATTAAGAAAATGGGTAACACAAGCAATAATTATTGAAGATGGAAAAGAAACAGTAATAAATACAGGCCATAAACCAGAAGATGACCCAGAAGCACCAGTTAAAGTGGAGATAGTAGCTAGTAAATTAAATAAAGTAGTAGTTAAATTTAGATATAGTATTCGAGTAACAAACGAAGGTGAAATTGCCGGATATGTAAAAGAAATTAAAGACTACATTCCACAAGGGTTAAAATTTGTACAAGAAGACAATCCAAAGTGGAAACCATTATCAGAAAACATAATAGTAACAGACCAATTAAAAGATACTTTATTAAAACCAGGTGAAAGTGCTGATGTAGAAGTATTGCTAACATGGATAAATGATAAAAACAATATGGGCTTAAAAGTAAACATTGCAGAAATTAGCAAAGATTACAATGATAGTGGCACACCAGATATAGACTCTACTCCAGACAACAAAAAAGAAGGAGAAGATGATATTGATGATGCACCAGTAGTATTAAGTACAAAAACTGGTGGAGAAACACCAATTATAGTAATAGGAATCACAACAGGTGGATTAATCTTACTTGCTGGAAGTGTTATACTTATAAAGAAATATATCTTATAACCAAAAATGAACTTTAGGGGAGTTCCTTAAAGTTCATTTTTTTGTTTTATCATATTTACTTTGAAATATGTGTATGATATAATTCTTTTTGATTAAACTATTAAATATAAGATAGGGTGAGAATATGAATCAAATATTAACAGTAGAAAAAAACAAAAAAGCAAAAGGTGCACCATTAGAAGAAAAAACAGTTGTTAGAATATTTGCAATTGCAATAATGGTATTTGGGATATTTATGATATCAAATGGAACATTGGCATTAGTATCAAATAAAACAACTGAAGAGGAATGCACTAATCCAGTAGTTATTATGGAACTAGAATCAAATAAAATAATATTAAATATAAAACATGATAAAGCAATAGATAAAATATATTATCATTGGAATGACGAACAAGAACAAGTATTACAAGGAAAAGGAAGAAATATATTAGAAGAAGAAATACCTGTAATAATAGGAACAAATACATTAAATGTAAGAATATTAGATATATTTGGAAAAGAAACAGAATATACTAAAACATATACAATCGAAGAAAAAGATATAATAAGTCCAGAAATAGAATTTACAGCAGAAGCACCAAAAATAAAAATAACAGTAAAAGATGAAACACAACTAGATTATATGACATATCGTTGGAATGATGAAGATGAAACCAAAATACAAGTTAAAGAAAATTCACCAAAAGTAATTGAAGAAAGAATAGAAACTTTAGGAGGAATAAATACTTTAAAAGTAGTAGCAGTAGATAAAGCAGGTAATAAAACAGAAAAAGAACAAAAATTCCAAGGAGGGCAAAATCCAAAAATTAATTTAGAAAGACAAGAACAAAATTTAATGATTACAGTAAAAGCAGATAATGAAATTAAAAAAATAGAATATACATTAAATGAAGTACAATATTCAACAGATCCTCAAAACACAGGAGTTACACTAAACACAAAAGAAATTACATTTCCACAGCCTTTAGTACAAGGTGAAAATAAAATTACAATTACAGTAACAGATATATATGGATTAACAGCAACACAAGAAGGCACTATTACAGTAGAATAAGTGAAAATGTTAAATAACTAAAAAGAAAGAAGCAGGAGAAAAGATGATTACAATTATACAATATATGACATTTATTATAATATATTCTTTTTGTGGCTGGGTTATAGAATCAATATCAAAGTCAATAGAGGAAAGACAACTTGTAAATAGCGGCTTTTTAAATGGTCCTATATGTCCAATATATGGACTAGGAGCAATGATTATGATATTTGTGCTAGGAAACCTTAAAGATAAAATAATATTATTATTTTTAGCAGCATTTGTGCTTTTAACAATATGGGAATATGTAGTAGGAATTTTCTTAGAAAAAGTATTTAAAACAAAATACTGGGATTATTCGCATTTAAAGTTTAACTTTCAAGGACGAATATGCTTAAAAAATTCAATATATTGGGGAGTATTAGGAGTAATATTTATACAATTTATTCACCCATTTGTTTCTAATATTGTAAATATAATTCCTACAATTAGTCTAACATATGTAATAACAATAATATATAGTATATTAGTTGTAGATATTGCATTTAGCATAAGTACTTATACTAATATGGAAGCAACAATGCAAAAAATCAATGAAATGGGAGAAAACATTAAGTTAAAATTAGAAGAATTAAAACAAAGTAAAAATCTACAGTCAGAAGAAGTAAATCATGAGAATATGGAAAAAATTATACATGAGCTAAAAAGAAAACAATTGAGAATGAAAATAAGATTTTATAAACAAATAAAAAGAATAAAAATGGCATTCCCAACAATGAAATCAGAAAGTATGACAAAAATTTTAAATCAAAAAGTAGATTTTGAAACATTAAAAAATATAATGAAAAAAGAAAAGTAGGAGAAAATATGGTACAAGATATATATATTATTAGTAATAATAATGAATTATATAATTTATTAACTGAAATATTTAAAAATGATAAAGAATACAAATTTGAATGTTTTTCAGAAGACAAGGTAAATGAGGTATTACAAAACATACCTTCACTAATCATTATAGATGAAGATGGAATTGAAAATGGAAGAATTATATGTCAAACAATAAGACAAAACGAAGATAATAGTATTACACCTATTATAGTTGCTTCATCTAAAACTGAACATGAACATCAACTAGCTGTATTAAAATTAAAGGTTTCACATTTTATAAAAAAACCTATAGATAAAGAATATCTATATTATACAGTAAAAAACATTATATATTTACTATATATAAATAGACGTGTAAGCCCATTAACAGGACTACCAGGAAATGTACAAATACAAGCTGAAATAAAGAAAAGATTTATAAAAAAAGAAACATTTGCTATGATGTATTTAGACTTAGATAATTTCAAAGCATATAATGATGTTTATGGATTCCTAAAAGGTGATGAAATAATTAAGTTTACAGCAAGAACCATAATTAAAGGAATACATGAACTAAATTTGGAAGACAGTTTTGTTGGGCATATAGGTGGAGATGATTTTGTTGCTATAGTTCCAGAAACGGATTATGAAAAAATTTGCCAAAATATTATAGCAGACTTTGATAAAAATGTTAATCAATTTTTTACAGAAGATGACATAGAAAAAGGATATATAGAAGTAGCAAATAGAAAAGGAATTATTGAAGAATTTCCACTTACTTCAATCTCTATAGGGGTAGTAGAAGTGAAAAAGGGAAAATTTCATAATACATTGGAAATTGCTGAAGTTGGTGCAAGTGTAAAACATTTAGCAAAAACAATACAAGGCAGTACATATGTAATAGATAGAAGAAGTAGTGAAAAGTAACTAATGTTGTATAAAAAATTGATAAAAATTTAATAAAAATGTGGTATAATATTAATATAAATCAAAAAAGGGAGATGAAAAATTATGACAATGAAACAAAAAGAATTATATAATGTGATTGAAAGTTTGCCAGAAGAATTATCAAATAAAGTTATAGATTATATAGAATATCTTAAATTTTCTTATATGACAAAAGCTCCGGATGATTTAATTATAAAAGATGATAAAGATTTATTGGAAAAATTAAAAAAAGGTATGGAAGATACTAATAATGGAAAAATGTGTTCTGTAGAAGAAGCATTTGAAGAAGTTACAGAAATTTTAGCAAATTAAAATGGAGGTTTGGGTATTGGAAGAATATAAGATAGAATTATCTATTCAAGCAAAAGAGGACTATAAAAGTATTATTAGATATATAAAATATAAGCTATTAGAACCTAATATTGCAGAAAGATATGCAGAATTAATTAAAAATGAACTTAATACTTTGAAATATAATCCACAAAAATTTGCTATTATTGATTATGATATTATAAAAGAATATAAATTTAGAAAGCTAAACATAAAAAATTATATTGCTTTTTATAGAATTAATGAAGATGAAAAAATAGTAAATGTAGAAAGAATTTTGTATGGTGCAACTGACTGGAAAAATAAATTAGAATAATAATAAAAACTCCACATATACATATTAATAAAATATGTATATGGGAGTTTTTTTATGATTATTTTAAGTAAAAAAAGAATAGCAGTAATAGCTATGGTATTATGTATTAGTATTTTTACTTTTGTATTTCAAGTAGCACGGAACTAAACAAATAGTTCCAACAATGTCATTACCTGTAACTAATAAAGTAATTATAATAGATGCAGGCCATGGAAAGCCAGATGAAGGTGCACAAAGTAATAATGGAACAACAGAAGCGGAAACAAATTTAAAAATAGCATTTAAATTACAAAATTTATTAGAACAAAGTGGGGCAACAGTGATACTAACAAGAAGTGATGAAAATGCAATATATGATTTAAGTGCAGAAACAATAAAACAAAAAAAGGTATCAGATATTCGTAATAGAGTAAAAATAGGAAATAATTCAAGTGCAGATATTTTTGTATCTATACATTTAAATAAAATTCCAGAACAACAATATAGTGGATGGCAATGTTTCTTTCAAACTAATAATGAAAAAAGCCAAGAACTTGCCAAATCAATACAAACAAATTTAAATGAAGCAATACAAAAAGAAAACAATAGAGTAGCAATGAAACTAGATAAAGTATATATTATGAAACAAGTACAAATACCAACAGCAATAGTTGAATGTGGTTTCTTATCAAATCTAGAAGAGGAACAACAGCTTTTACAAGATGCTTATCAAGATAAATTAGCTTGGGGAATATATAATGGAATAATGGAATATTTTTATCAGCAACAAAAATAGATTACAAAACTCTTACAAGCACTCCAGTCGCATTCAAAATTTAATCAATATTAATATATATACATTATATAGAATAATTTTCATTTGTGAATATAACAAAAAATAGTCTTATTTTTTTGAATATATGCATAAATTTTCCACAATTAGCAAACAATATGTGTAAAAAGTTAAGAAGGGTGGAAGATTCATGGAATATAGAACTTTGCATATGAAAGGAATAACTTTAAACACAATAGAATTAGAAAAATATTTGGAAAAGCTAGCATCAGACCAAATTTTAAAAATTAATTCAGACAAAAACACATATCCAATTCCTCCTATAAAAGAGAAATTTGAAATAATCAAAGAAGTATATGAACTATTAAATGAACATATAAAATTAGGAATTCCAATTCATCCAGCAGGGGAATGGTTATTGGATAACTTTTACATTATTGAAGAAATTACTAAAACAATAATAAAAGACTTAAGTAAGAAAAAATATATTTCGTTCCCTGGAATAGCAAATGGGCAAGAAAATGGATTTGCAAGAATATATGTTTTAGCAACAGAGATAGTAGCATATAGTGACAACAAAATAACACATGAAAACTTAGAAAAATATATTAAAGCATATCAAAGAAAAAAGAATCTCAATATGGAAGAAATATGGAATATAAGTACATTTATACAAATTGCACTAATTCAAAATATTTCAGATATATGTGAAAAAATATATTATAGTCAAATGCAAAAATATAGGGTAGAAAATATTTTAGAAAGATTAGTAGAAAACAAAGAAGAACTAAAATACAAAAATTTAGGAGAATATAAAACAAAAGTAAAAGGATATGGAGAAATGAAATATCCTTTTATCGAATACATGTCACATAGACTAAGAGAATATGGGAAAATAGGAAATAGTTATCATGAAATATTAGAAGAACAAGTAAACAAAATGGGAACAACAATAGAAGAAGTAATTTCAAAAGAACATTTTGATATAGCAATGAGAAAAGTTAGTATGGCAAATTGTATTTTGAGCATGAAAGAAATACAAAGAACAGACTTTTTAAAAATTTTTGAAAATATCAATGAAGTAGAAGAAATATTAAAAAAAGATCCAGCAAAAGTATATGAAAAAATGGATTATAAAACAAAATCATATTATAGAATGAAAATAAAAGAACTATCTAAAAAAACAAAAGTATCAGAAATATATATAGCAAAAAAAATATTAGAAAAAGCAGAAAAAAATCAAGATAAAAGCTCTAAAAAAGCACATGTAGGATATTATATAATAGATGAAGGAAAAGAAGAAATATTATTAGAAATACAAGGGAAAAAAAATAGCAAATATCCAAAAGAAAAAATATATATTTTTTCAATTTTTATAATTGCAACAGTTTTAAATACATGTATTAGCATGTATTTACACAGTAAAATAAAAAATATTTTATTAACAATAATAGCATTTATATTATTATGGATTCCAATAGAAGAAATAGTAAAATCAATTATACAATATGTATTAGGAAAAATAGTAAAACCCAAATTAATACCAAAATTAGAAATAAAGGAAGTGCCAGAAGAATTATCTACTTTTATTGTAATTCCTACTATTTTAAAAGATAAAGAAAAAGTAATAGAACTAATGAAAAAATTAGAAGTATATTATTTAGCAAATAAAAGCAAAAATTTATATTTTGCATTATTAGGAGACTGCTCTTCAGGTCAAAATGAAAAAGAAGAATTTGATAGTGAAGTTATAGAAGAGGGAGTATATCAAGCTGAAAGACTAAACAAAAAATACGAAGCTTCTATTTTTCACTTTGTATATAGAAAAAGAATATGGAATGCAAAAGAAGAATGCTATTTAGGTTGGGAAAGAAAAAGAGGAATGTTAAATGAATGGAATGAATATCTTTTAGGAAATGATAAAAATACATTTTTAGTAAACACATGGGAAAATATGAAACACAAACCTAATATAAAATATATTATTACATTAGATGCAGACACAGAATTAACATTAAATACAGGATTAGAATTAATTGGAGCTATGGCACATATTTTAAATAAACCAGAGATAAATAAAGAAAAAACTTTAGTTACAAAAGGACACGCATTAATTCAACCAAGAGTAGGTATACATTTAAATTCTGCTAGAAAAAATATCTTTACCAAAATTTTTGCAGGAGCAGGAGGAACAGATGCATATACAAATGCTATATCAGACATATATCAAGATAATTTTGATGAAGGAATTTTTACAGGTAAAGGAATTTATGACTTGAAAGTATTTTCTGAAATTCTAAAAAATACAATTCCAGAAAATACAGTATTAAGTCATGACCTATTAGAGGGATGCTATTTACGTTGTGGTTTAGCAACAGATATAATTCTTATGGATGGCTTCCCTAAAAATTATAATAGTTTTAAAAATAGAATGCATAGATGGATTAGAGGAGATTTTCAAATAGCTTGCTGGCTAAAAAAAGAAGTAGAAGTAGCTGATGGAAAAAAGAGAAAAAATCCATTAAAAATACTATGTAAATATAAAATATTAGATAACATGATAAGAGAAAATTTAAGCATTTCAGTTGTAATTTCTATAATATATTTTATTATTTTAAGTAACTATAAAACGATTTCTGTTTTGCCATATATATTAATTGTTTTAACATCAATACTTATTTCTTCATTATTAGAAATAATAAATATGATAATAAATAAAAAAGAAGGAATAGATGGTAAAAAAAGTTTTGAACCAGCAATATCAGGAGCAAAAGCAAGTATATTAAGAGCAATATTCTATATATTAGAATTACCAGATAAAGCATATACATCTGCCAATGCAATAATAAAAACAATATATAGAAAAAAAGTTTCAAAAAAGCATTTATTAGAATGGACAACATCAGAAGAAGCAGAAAAGCTAGCAAAAACAGACTTTATTTCATATTATAAAAATATGATGTCAAATGTAGTTTTAGGAGTTTTAGGAATAATTAGCTTATTAGTATTTCAAAAAATGAATATAACTATATTAATACTATCAATACTATGGTTTATTGCACCAGGCATATTTTGGTATATGGGAAAAGAAAGTAATAAAAAAGAAAAACTACAAGAATTATCAAAAAATGATAAAGAATATTTACAAGAAGTTGGCCAAAAAACATGGTTATTTTTTAAAGAAAACTTAACAAAAGAAAATAATTATCTAATACCAGACAATTACCAAGAAGATAGAAGAGAAAAATTAGTAAATAGAACTTCTTGTACTAATATTGGTTTATCACTTTTAACAGTTATTGCAAGTTATGATATGAAATATGAAACATTAGAAGAAACACTAAAATTGCTAGAAAAAATAGTAGAAACAATTGAAAAATTACCGAAATGGAATGGACACTTGTATAATTGGTACAATATAAAAACTTTAGAGCCATTAATACCAAGATATGTATCAACAGTCGATAGTGGAAACTTTATAGGATATGTGTATGTTTTAAAATCTTTTTATCAAACAATAAAAGAAAAATATCCAGAATATGAAAAATATATTCCGTATTGGGCAGATAAAACAATACAAGACATTCCATTTGCTAAGGCAGATTTTTCACAATTATATAATTTTGAAAAGAAATTATTTAGTATAGGATTTAATGTTGAAGAAAATGAATTAACAGATTCATATTATGATTTATTAGCTTCAGAAGCAAGGCAAGCAAGTTTAATTGCTATTGCAAAAAAAGATGTTCCTACAAAACACTGGTATTCATTAAGTAGAACATTAACAAGTTTAAATCATTATAAAGGACTTCTATCATGGTCAGGTACAGCTTTTGAATATTTAATGCCAAATATTAATATTCATAATTACGAAGGAAGTTTATTAGATGAATCTTGTAAATTTATGCTTATGAGTCAAAAAGAATATGCTAAAAAAATAGGAATTCCATGGGGCTTTTCTGAAACAGCATTTAACATAAGAGACTTTGAACATAATTATCAATATAAAGCAATAGGAATTCCATGGCTAGGATTAAAAAGAGGATTAGAAGATGATTATGTAGTTGCAAGTTATGCAACAGCATTAGCTTTAATGGAAGAACCAAAAGAAGCAATTATAAATTTAAAAAAACTTCATGAAGAAGATATGTATGGAAAATATGGATTTTATGAATCAATAGATTATACACCATCAAGACTTAGAAAAGGTAAAAAAAGCGAAGTAATAAAAACATATATGGCACATCATCAAGCTTTAATATTACTTTCAATAGATAATTTATTTAATAAAAATATAATGCAAAAGAGAATGATAGAAAATCCAGAAATAGAAGCTGTAGATATATTATTGCAAGAAAGAATGCCAGAAAGTGTAATCATTACTAAAGAACAAAAAATAAAACCAAAAAAGATAAAATATCATGATTATGAAGATTATTGTGTACGAGTAATACCATTAAAAGAAATACAAACACCAGAAATAAATGCCATTGCTAATGGAAAATATACAATTGTAACAAATCAAAAAGGAGAAGGCTATAGTAAATTTAATGATATATATATAAATAGATATAAGAAAACATCATTAGAAACACAAGGTATATTTTTTTATATGAAAAATATAAAAAATAAAAGAATATGGACTTCTAATTATAGTAGTTATTTAGGAAAACCAGATAAATATGAAATAACATTTGCAGAAGATATGAATAAAATTGTGCGTGTTGATGGAAATATAGAAACGATAATGAAAAATGTTATAGCAAGTAAAACACCTGTAGAAATTAGAAATATAGAATTGTTAAATACAGGTTTAGAAGAAGAAACTATAGAAATAACTACAGCTTTAGAGCCAATTCTTTCAAAAAAGGAACAAGACTATGCACATCCAGCATTTAATCAATTATTTTTACGTTATGAATATATAGAAGATGAAAAAATAATTTTAGTACAGAGAAGAAATAGAGAAAATTCAGAAGAGGGAATATATTTAGCTGTAACCCTATATTCAGAACAAGAAAATATAGGAGAAATAGAATATGAAATAGATAAAGAAAAATTTTATGGAAGAGGAAATATGGGAATTCCAGAAATGGTAAAAGACTCTAAACCATTTTCAAAAAAAGTACAATTAGTTACAGATCCTTTTATAGCAATAAAAAGAACAGTTACAATAATGCCAAATGAAAAGAAAAATTTAAGCTTATTATTATCAGTAGCAACAAAAAGGGAAGAAGCAATACAAAATTTAAAAGATGAACTAAAAGAACAAAAAATTAAAGGAGAATTTGAAATTGCAAGAGCGAGAATAGAAGCAGAAAATAGATATATTGGAATTAATGCAAAAGAAATAGCAATATATCAAAAATTATTAGGATATATGATAAATATTAATCCATACAAAAATATGAATAATATAAAAGAAGATACTGATTTATCATCAGAAAATTTATGGAAATTTGGAATATCAGGAGATTTACCAATATTATTTGTAAAAGTAAAAAATGCTAATGATATATTTGTTATAGATGAAGTAATAAAAGCATATAAATTCTACAAAAGTAAAAATATAGACATAGATGTCGTAATATGTAATGAAGAAAAGAACAGCTATGAAAACTATGTTCAAGAAGGAATTGTAAGTTGTATATTAAACCATGACATTGCATATATGCAAAACCAAAAAGGTGGAATATTTATACTTCAAAATTTATCTAAAGAAGAAAAACAATTATTAGAATATAGAGCAAGTGTAACAATATATGCAGAAAATGGAGGCTTATTACGTAATCTAAAAGACTTACAAGAAAAAGAAGAAGTACAAGAAATAGGATATGAAATTGCTAAAATTCCATACCAAGAAGAAGAAAAAATAAATAAATTTTTACCAAAAGAAGATTTAAAATATGCAAATGAATTTGGAGGATTTTCAGAGGATGGAAAAGAATATCAAATAAAAATGGACAAACAAAACAGGCTACCAACAGTTTGGAGTCATATTTTAGCAAATGAAAATTTTGGAACAGTAGTAACAGAAAATATGGGAGGATACACATGGTATAAAAATAGTAGATTAAATCGTATTACAGCATGGTCTAATAGCCAGGTAATAGATGAACCTTCAGAGATAATATATTTACAAGACTTAGAAGATTTAAAAACATGGTCATTAGGTTTAAACCCAATGCCAGATAATCAAGATTATGAAGTAACATATGGATTCGGATATGCTTTCTATACTCATGAAAGTAATAATATAAAGCAGGAAACAACTATATTTATACCAGTAGAAGATAGTGTGAAAATTTATCATATAGTTTTAAAAAATGAATTACCAAAACGAAAAAAACTAAAATTAGTATATTATATAAAGCCTGTTTTAGGAGAGGAAGAATTATTAAGCAGAGGATATATTCAAACAAAGTTTGATAAAAATTCAAATATTATATTTTTAAAGAATTTAAGTAATAGTACTTTTCAAAATTTTGTGTATGTATCAAGTAGTGAAAAAATAACATCTTTTACAGGAGATATACAAAACTTCATAGGAAGTGGAAACTTATCAAATCCAGAAGGGATAAAAAGAGTTGCTTTAAATAATGAAGATAGTTTAGGAAAACAAAATATATTAGCAGTAGAAATGATTATTGAACTAGAAGCCTTTGAAAATAAAGAAGTTAATATAGTATTAGGAGCCGAAGAAGATAAAATAGACTGTAAAGATAAAGCATATTTCTATACTAATATTCAAAATAGTATAGAAGAATTAGCAAAAGTAAAAAGAAAATATAATATGTTATTAGAAAAAGTAGAAGTAAAAACTCCTTTAGAATCTTTTAACTTACTAATGAATGGATGGCTTATGTATCAAACTTTAGTAAGTAGATTATATGCAAGAACAGGATTTTACCAATCAGGTGGAGCATTTGGTTTTAGAGACCAATTGCAAGATACAATAGGACTTAAATATTTAGATATTAATTATATGAAAAATCAGATATTAAAACATGCAAGCCATCAATTTGAAGAAGGAGATGTAGAGCATTGGTGGCATGATGAAACACAAAGAGGAATTAGAACTAGGTTTTCAGATGATTTATTATGGCTGGTATATTTAGTAGAAGAATATATTGAATTTACAGGAGATATGCATATATTAGAAGAAGAGGTTCCTTATCGTAATGGAAAAATTTTAGAAGATAATGTAGATGAAAAATATGAAAAATATTTACCATCTGAAATTAAAGGAAGTATTTTTGAACATTGTGAAAAGGCAATAGAAAAATCATTTAATTTTGGAGAAAATGGACTTCCAAAGATTGGCTCAGGTGACTGGAATGACGGATTTAGTAAGGTGGGAAATAAAGGAAAAGGAGAAAGTGTATGGCTTGGATTTTTCCTATATAATATATTAGATCGTTGGATACCAATATTAGAAAAAAGAAATTCGAACAAAATAAATGAATATAAAGAAATAATGGAAAATTTAAAAAGAGCTTTAAATACTAAAGGTTGGGATGGAAGATGGTATAAAAGAGCTTTTATGGATGACGGAAATGCTTTAGGAACATTGCAAAATGAAGAATGTAAAATAGATGGTATTTCACAAAGCTGGGCAACGATTTCTAATGCTGGAGATAATGATAAAAAATATATATCTATGGCAAGTTTAGAAAATCACTTGGTAGATAAAGAAAATGGCATAATAAAATTATTAGATCCACCATTTGAAAAGAGTAAATTAGATCCAGGTTATATAAAAGGATATTTGCCAGGAACGAGAGAAAATGGAGGTCAATACACACATGGTGCAATTTGGGCAATTATTGCAGAAGCTATACTAGGCTTTGGCGATAAATCACTAGACTTATTTAGAATGATAAATCCTATAGAGCATAGTAGAACCAAAGAATCTGCGAAAAAATATAAAGTAGAGCCATATGTGTTAGTAGCAGATATTTATGGATATGGAAATTTAGCAGGAAGAGGAGGATGGACATGGTATACTGGTTCAAGTAGTTGGCTTTATGAAGCTGGAATTCATTATATACTAGGTTTAACAATAAAAGAAGGATATCTATATATAGAGCCATGTATACCAAGTTCATGGAAAGAATATTCAATTATATATAGATATGGTAGCAGTATATATCATATAAAAGTACAAAATAAAAATGAAAAAACTACAGGAGTAGAAAAAATATTATGTAATGGAATTGAAGTACCAGAGAAAAGAATAAAATTAATAGATGATAGAAAAGTGTATGAAATTATGGTAATTATGTAATGAATTGTAACAAACAGTGAGATGTTATACTAAATTTTCTTCTCAAATACTTGTATAAAGTAAGAGAATGTGATATAAATAGAATAGCTAAAAACAGAACAAAGAAAGGTGAGTACATTTATGGAAGAAAAGAAAACCATATTAATCATAGATGATGAAGAAACAATTGTAACTATGCTTTCTGTTAATTTAAAAAAAGAAGGTTACAAAACTTTAGAAGCATATAATGGAGAAGATGGTGTAGAAATAGCAATGAAGGAAAAACCTGACCTAATTTTATTAGATATTATGCTACCAAAAATGGATGGATTTTCTGTATGTAAAAAAATCAGGCAAACATTAAATGTACCAATACTTATGCTATCTGCTAAAGATGAAGAAATAGATAAAATATTAGGGCTAGAATTAGGAGCAGATGACTATATTACAAAGCCTTTTAGTGTAAGAGAATTAGTAGCCAGAGTAAAGGCTAATTTAAGAAAAGCAGAAATAACAACTAAAACTGGAGAAAATGTAGTAGAAGATGAAAATGATAAAAATAAAGTAAAAGTAGGAGAACTAACATTAGATTTAGATAGATTTGAGGTTAGAGCAAGAGGAGAAACAGTAGATCTTACATTAAGAGAATTTGAGGTATTAAAATATTTAGCAACACAACCAGGACAAGTAGTAACAAGAGAAGTATTATTAGAAAAAGTATGGGGATATGAATATTATGGGGACATTAGAACAGTAGATGTAACAGTAAGAAGAATACGTGAAAAAATAGAAAGAGACACATCAAACCCTAGAATACTAATTACAAAAAGAGGAGTAGGATATTATATTGCAAACCGTAAATAGATATTTCTTTAATAAAATGTAAGAATTATTCAAAAAGAAGTAATTATGAAAATATCAAAAACAAAGACAATTTTAGCCTAAATTCTAAAATTGTCTTTTATCAATAAAAGAGAAGAGGATAAACATGTTAAGGAATATACAAGTAAAAGTTATTTTAATATATACTATTTTAGGAATGTTACTAATAGGAACATTAGGAATATTTTTTACATACCAAATAGAAAAAATAAGTAGCATAAATAACCAAGAAATTACTCAATTAGAGTATCAAAACAAATTACAAGAACAAATACAAAATGCAAGAATTACTACTATTGGTGCTGTTACTATTTTTGGAGGAATTTCCATTATATTAGGAATTTGGGTTTCTAAAGCATTTATTAGTCCAATTACAAAATTAATGAAAAATGTACCTAAAATAGGAGAAGGCAAAAATAAAACAGAAGTAGATGAATTAGCAGATGCTTTTGGAGTTATGAGAAATGAAATAAAAGGAAATTTAAGTGAAGTAAGTAAACAAAAAAATCAAATAGAAACAATTTTATTACATATGACAGATGGAATTATTGCATTTGATATGGATGGAAAAATAACTCATATAAATCCAGCAGCAGTAGAATTTTTACATTTATCAGAAAGAGAAAATACATTTGACAGAATTTTTGCAAAATTAAATATAGACATAAACCTTGAAAAAACAATATACTTAGAAAATTGGACATCATCAGAACAAAGAGTACATGTAGGAGAAAAATATTTAAATATATTATTTGCAACATTTAAAGATGAAAATGATAGGCCAGCAGGTGTTATGGCTATGATACAAGATATTACAGAACATGTAAAATTAGATAATATGAGGAAAGAATTTGTAGCAGATGTATCACATGAACTAAAAACTCCTATTACATCTATTATGGGATATGCAGATACATTAGTAGAAGGGGAATATGACAAAGAAACACAAGATAAATTTTTAGGAGTTATTTCATCAGAGGCAAGAAGAATGGCAAAATTAGTTTCAGACTTATTAACATTATCAAGATATGACAATAATAAAGTACACTATGAAGCAACAGAATTTGATTTAGGCGAATTAGTAAAAAAATGTCAAGAAAAGTTGCAATTAGAAGCCGACAAAAAAAATCAACACACAGAATGTTTTGTAACAGCAAATGTTCCACCAGTTATAGCTAATAAAGATGGAATAGAAAGGGTAATATTAAATATTTTATCAAATAGTATTAAGTATACACAAGAAAATGGAAACATAAAAATATATGTTGGATTTGTATATAATGACGCATATGTAAAAATTATAGACAATGGAATTGGTATTCCAGAAGAAGACTTAAACCGCATATTTGAAAGATTTTACAGAGTTGATAAAGCGCGTACAAGAGAACTTGGCGGAACTGGCTTAGGGCTTTCAATAGCAAAAGAAATACTAAATCAAAATAAAGGAAGTATAGATATAAAAAGTGAGCCAGAAAAAGGAACAGAAGTTGTAATACGTATTCCAACAAAAAAATAAAAATATAGTGTAACATATATGCTTACTATTTTATGCTTTCTATAAATTAATGCAAGGAATGTCTTGAAATATAAGCTTTTCATTACATTCCTTAGGTTTATTACGAAATTTAAGAAATTCTA